>JBKPRD010000099.1:0-5323 GCA_046734415.1 Actinomycetota bacterium
GTCCCACCGACTGGGGCCAGCCCCTATCTAGGTCAAGGGCGCGCCCCGTTTTTCGGCGGCTCGTCCCGCCCTACGGTCAAACCGAGCGCCTCCGATAGGCGTCCGAAGCGCGCACCGAAGAGGGCCCGCACACGCGGGCCCACGGACAATTTCGTGATCAAGCGGAGGACATTCTCGTGACCGCCGATACGGAGGAGCGAGATGTGGACGGTCGTAAGAACGTCCGCTACTGCGCACGTGCCCGTCCCGCTCCAGATCGTCCGCGGCCCTCACCGTTGCTGCGCCGGCTTCAGGCCGCGGCGGTGACGGCTTGCAGCGCCTGGGCGACGACGTCACGGCCAGTATCGCCACGCTTCCAGGAAGCTGCCCCGATCCGTGTCTCGACGTCCTCGTCGCTGAGTCCAGCCCCGAGCTCCTGGACCAGCGTGAGGAGCTCGTCGTCTTCGCATTCAGGCAGGACGGCGGCTAGTCGTTTCCCGCTGTATCGGCAGGGGATGCCGCCGGCGGCGGCGGTGTAACGCTCCAGCCCGCGCGCGGCACGCACAAGCAGCCGATCGCCGGCGGCGTAGCCGGCCTGATCGTTGATGGCAGCCAGGCTCACCAGTTCGACGAAGACAACCCCGAAGGGATCACCCACAGACGCCGCTCGTTGTGCCTGCGCCTCAGCCGTTTCGAACAGATAGCGGTGCGAATAGAGCAGCGTGAGGTTGTCGGTCAGACCGGCTGGCCCGTGGCCGAGCACCGGCTCGTCGCGGTCGCGGAGGCTCTCGATGACCGGGTCGGCATTGCGACGAAGCGGCGGCAAGTCGGTCCCGCGCTTGCGGACCTCGTTGGTGAAGGCCGATACGACCGCCGGGTCGAACTGGCGGCCGGCGCATCTGGACAGCTCAGCGAGTGCCTCCGCGCCGGACACGGCCTCTCGATACGGGCGATTACCTGTCATCGCGGCGAACGCGTCCGCTACCGAGATGATCCGCGCCTCCAGCGGGATCTGCTCGGCCGCGTGTCCGGACGGATGCCCCGTCCCGTCGAAACGCTCGTGGTGGTGCCTAATTGCCGGCCCGAGCGACGCGAGAGCTGACACACGCTCCACGACCTGCGCGCCGAGCGCGGGGTGGAGATCCACCGTCCGGCGCTCCTCGGGCGTCAGAGGACCGGGCTTCAAGAGGATGCGCTCGCTGACACCGAGCTTCCCCACGTCGCGCAGCAGCCAGGCGAAGGCCAGCGCTTCGCGTCTGCTCGGCGGTAGATCGAGACGCTTCGCGACGGCGAGCACGATGTCCGACAGTCGCTCGTGCTCACCGCTCGCAAGAGGATCCTTGTACTGGAGGGAATCAGCGAACAGCTGGACGGTCGTGAGGTACGCCCTCCGAAGGGAACCGTGCAGTCTCGTGTTCTCGAGCACGGACCCGGCGTGGTCTCCCAGGGAGAGGAGAACGTCCTCGTCGAGATCCTCAAAGCCGCCCCTGCGGTTGGCCGCTACGACGACCCCATGGAACGTGTCGTAGATGAAAATAGGAATCGCCGCCAGGTTCTCGATTTCCTCGTCGGCCGCTGTTGGCTTGTCAGCACCGGCGGTGGTCGGTTGGTCCTCGCGGATGATGCGATCGCGCTCGAGCACCTCACGAGCAAAGCGCTCGGCGACTGCGCTGTTGGACGGGTCGCTTTCGAAGCCTTCATGCGCGACCAGATCAAGCCTTCCGTCATGGTCCTCGTCCTTGCGCGCGAGCAGTAGCGCCTTGTCTGCCTCGATGAGCGTCCGCGCGAGGTGCAGCAGAGTGCCGGGAACATCGTCGCGACTCCCAAGGGTCCCGCTGCGGCGATGCAGTTCGCTGAGCTGCTCTCGCAACTCACGCGCCCACTCGCGCTCAGCCCGGCGAGCACGGTCGATCCGCAGTCGCATCTCGAGATTGCGCGCCGCGTCTGCCTCAGCCTTCTCTGCTCGCCGCTCCGCGCCCTCGAACGCCGCGCGCACAGCGTGCAGGTCACCCTCCGCTGCTTCCAGCTGATCCCTGACCGCTGCCAGGCGCGAAGCGAATTCGGTGACCGCCCCGGAGGGAGATCTGCGTTCTTGCATACGCGTCGGATACCCGTAGCCCGTGCGACGAAGCGCAACACTGCGAGGAGCAGCAGCGCCTGGTGCGATCGCGGTAAGGCGGCGTAGCTGGGAAGAAGGTCTGCATCTCTCTACCGCTCCCACATCCGCCGGCCTCACTTGTGGGCCCGCCCCGAGCCTTCTATGACGAGCTAGGCGAGATGCTCGAGGCGCTGCGGCCAGCGCGACTAGACGGGCAAAGCCACGTTCGATTCCGACGCTGTTGAGGTCGTCCTCCGTCACGAAGATCGAACGGATTGGGGCATCTGGGCGACAGTGGGCGCACGCGACGCGATCGTCGGGACGCATTACGCGCACGAGCATTTCGTCGCGCCCAAGTCGGGCGACGCCGAGGAGCGGCCGTGGACGACGCAGATCGTCGACTTCATCGCGTCGTCCGAAGCGGGAGCGACGCAGACCGCATGTCAGGCTCTTGCTGATGAAGCCCCACCTCGACCTAGGACCCCACCACGTCGCGACCGGGAAACGCGGCACACCGTTGGCGGCGAGCCAATGGCGGCTCCTGCTGCATTGGAAATCGTCGAGCGCGATTCCGCCTACTACCTGCTCTACCTCGATGACACCGGCGAAGAGATGACGGATACGTGGCACTCAAGCCTCGATGATGCAAAGCGGCAAGCGGAGTTCGAGTTCTCAGTGCGCCCGGACGAGTGGCCTTCAACCGACACGAACTAGCCGCTACTGCACTTCGTCCCAAGCGGCAGCGCGAGGCTTTGTGTCACGCTGGCTCGGTGGGCACCGAGATAGACGCGCCCAGGATCGTGCCGTTGCCTCAGCCACGTGAGCTGAGTGCTCGTGAGCGGGCACTCGTGACACGACTACTTGCGTCTCCGATTGCCACGCGCGAACTGATCACGCAGGCTGAGTCCGTGTCGGTTACGGGCGAGTGTTCGTGCGGCTGCCCTTCGATCACACTCGGCGTCCCTGACGGGCTTCCACGCGCGAGCTGGCCGCTCGAAACGACCGGGGTCCGGCATGGCGCGGACGCCGACATCGGCGCAGACGCGGTGGCTCCCGACGGACGTGCTGTAGACGTCATCCTGCACGCGAGCGGCGGCGAACTTGTCGAGCTGGAAGTGTGGGCTGGAACCTTCGGCGGCGATCCGCGAACGGAGCTGCCCAACCCCGCAACGCTCCGCTTGTGGAGCTAAGCCTTACTGCTGCTTTCGTCCGCAAGCGGCAGTCCGAGCGGGCGATGACGAGGGACATCTACGTGCTTCAACGCGGACGTTTTGACGACTGCCGAGAGAGCCTGCGTGTTGTTGGAGTAACAGAGCAGGCGAATGACGACTTGGCGGTTGCCCATAGCCGTCAAGGCAGTAGTAGCTGCAAACGCGAGGTTTTTTGAGCGACCCCGGGAAACCGGGGTCGCTCTATTCCACGGATGGTCTGTCGCTCCCGCCGCTAGTACGGCTGCGCGTGCGCGTTACCGTCCGCGCCGACGATGCAGGTGCCTTCGCGGTAAGTGGTCGCGGCAAACTCGCCGACGCAGCGCGCGATCTGCGCATGGCCGGAGGCGTTCGGGTGTAGCGACTGCTGCACAGCGTGGGAGTTCCACCACGTGGACGACGACGGGTCATACGTGACGCCGCGAATCCACTCTTGCGACGAGCCGATCCCAGGCGCGCAGAGCTCGTGGCCGTCGAAGCCGTTCACGACGTCGACGAAGCGAAGCCCGCGGCCGGTCGCGACATCACGCTCGCCCTGGTCGAGCAGCGGCGCCGCGACATCGTGCCCCCACGCCGAGTCCGAGTCGTAGATCGGGCAGCCATGCGTGACCTTGCCCCAGTAGTTCCAGTCCGCGTAGCGCATCGGGGCACCGGGCACGGGTCGCGCGTAAGACACCACGACGAGCTGGTACGACCCATCTGAGTAGCCGGCGTCCGTCATCACCGTCCGGACGCTGTCGAGCGCGGCCGTGACCTTTGGCTTCATCGCTTCGACGCGGCCTGCCCAGGTCGGCCCGTCGGTCTCCGCGCAGCCATTGCCGGTCTGGAAGACGTACGCGTAAACGCAGCGAGACGCCGTCGGCCCGAAGCTCGGATCGTCGTTCGCCCCAACGGTCACGAAGACGTACTTCACGCGATAGTCCCGTGCGAGGCTCGCGAGTCGGTCGCCCTGTGACGTCTCGCCGTACTGGCCGGGGCCGCCCGCCGTCAGGTTGGCCGAATCCGCGCCCGAGCAGGCGAGGTTGATGTGCGCGCTGACCGGAATCGAGACCACCATGATCCACGCGTTCAGCGAGCGATGGCAGAAGTTCGACGGGCCGTTCGTGCCGGCCGCGTAACTGCCGGCGCCCTCGCCGGATATCTCGCTGTCGCCCATCGCGACGACCGCGCTTGGCTTGGCGAACGCAGCCGAGGCAAGAACGAGGCTGCACACGGTGACGAGGATGGCGGGGACGGCGCGCAAAACGCGGCGGCTGGGTGCGGGCATCGTGGTCCTTCCTACGATCGGACTGTGCCCCTGCCACTCGTCGGCATACCCGGAGCCGACGGCTTGAATCGCAGCTGCGCGTGGTCGCGGCGCGTAACCCCAGGGGGTCCCTCTAGGCCGTAGAGCGATCGAGGCGGGCCTGTCCAGCCGGGGTCGTGGTCCAGCGGCTTCCTGTCTTCTCGAGCTGGCCGACAGCCATCAGCGTGTTGACGGCCTGGTCCACCTCGTCGGTGGAAACGAAGCGTGCGACCAGTCGTGCGGCCAGCCAGAGCTCGGTCCGGGTAGCGCCGCGGAGCGCTTCGACCAATATCGCGCGCTCAACCGCCGCCTTTTGTCCCCGCGCCATCAGACGAACCTGCCGGCCAGCGTGACCCACAGGGCCAGATCCAGGCCTGCCACCCCTCCGAGGAGCACGTACCTGAACAAGTTGCGAGGTCCCGACATCGCGCAATGCTCACCGCCGGCGCGTGACTACGGGTTCGGCCCATCCAAGGCAGGCGATCGACGCGAATCCGATCGATGCCCAACCCAGCGCTTCCATGCACCAGGGAGATACCCGCAGCGGGCGTCCTCGACGCATGGCCGCGGCCGGCGCCGCGGGTTAGAGTCGACATCAGTCGTCGCTGAACAAAGGAGGCTGCCATGCCGGTCGATCCGAAGCACACCGCCGTCGTCCTGATCGAGTACCAGAACGACTTCACCTCGGAGGGCGGCGCCCTCCACGGCGCGGTCCAAGAGGTGATGGAGAAGACAGGGATGCTGGAGAACACG
>JBKPRD010000100.1:0-31137 GCA_046734415.1 Actinomycetota bacterium
ACCGACCAGCCAGTCCGAGCTTGGCGTTAGCGTGCAACAACATCACGGCCCTCCTTTGAGCGCAGGTCTTGGCGGACCCGCACACACTCAAAGGAGGGCCGGATGAACCCTCAGCCGTTCACAACCTCTGTGGGCGACTCACCTAGAGCCCGAACAGCCGCGAGACCTCGCCCCAAACGGTCACTCCGAGGACGAGGACCGCGAGCACCAGGATCCCGAGGATGACCCAGAACCGGGCATGCGCCATCCGCGTCGCACGGCGGTGCTCGATCTTCGCGTACCGGCGGGCGCGGTAGAAGTGGTAGGCGCGATCGACAGCGGTCGGGTCGAGCGGCGGCGCATCCGCCGCCTGGCTGCGCCGGTGCGCAGGCTCGGCCATCCCACAAGTGTAAAGAGATCGGCGTACGTCCCCTGCGGCTTCCGCGCGGCTTGGGCGATACTTTCGCTCGGAACGGGAGATGTCCACGGCTGCCCGCATGCCAGCGCTGACTGCACTCTCGGCCGGCGCCGATCGTCTTGCCTCGACGCCGGACGCAGCCGCCGCCCTGCAGGCCGTCGCCGAGACCGCGCGCACCGCCGCCTCCGCCGACCTGGCCGTGGTGCGGATCGTCGACCGCGAGGAGCTCGTCGTCCGCGCCGTCGCCGGCAGTGCGTCGCTCGCCGCCGAGATCGAGGGCTCCCGGGTGGCGGACGCGCCGCCGAACCACGAGCTCGACCGCGTCGTCGAGCTGCCGCCGGGTCTGCGCCGGGTCGCAGAGCGCGCCGGCGCGGGGGCGACGTTCCTCGTCCCGGTGAAGCTCGACGGGCGGGTGGCTGCGCTCCTCGAGCTCCACCGCACGCGCGGCACGTTCGGCACGGCCGAGCGCGAGGCCGTACGTGTCGCCGCCGGCCAGGCAGCACTCGTATTGCGTGCATACGCCGACGGGACGGCGGTCGGTCTTTCCAGCTCGGCGCTGTTGCTGACGGCGGAGGCGCTCGCAGCCGGCGGTGACGAGCTGCGCGGGGCCGAGCGGATCGCCCGGTTGGCCGCGGATGCCACGGGCGCCTCAGCCTGCGTGATCTGGCAGAGCGGCGTCGACGGGTTGACCGTCCTGGCCCGGGCCGGAGTCGCAGACGAGGAGGAGGCCCGCCTGTACGCCGAGGCGGTGCTCGAGGCGCGCGTTCCCGGGCTCGACGGCGACGACCGCTCCAGGGTTGCGTCGTTTCCGCTCGGACAGCCGACGAGTGGTGTCCTCCAGCTCGTCTTCCCGTCGGCGTCGGCGCCGCTCGAGAACGCGCTCGACGAGCTCGCAGGCTTCGCCGCCCGCGCCGCGCAGGCCCTCCGGGCGCTCGAGCGCGCGGACGAGCTGCGCCGGGAGCTCGAGCGCACCCGCGACCTCCTCTCCGTCGTCGACGAGGCGACCTCGCAGCTCTCGCTTGCACACACGCTCGAGACGGCGGTCGTCCGCCTCCCGCGCCTGCTCGATGTGCACTCGGTCGGCATCTACCTCCGCCAGCACGGGCGGCTCGAGACCGCTGCGGCGTCCGAGGTGACGGGGCCGCACTCCGTCGTCGCCGAGCGCCTCCTCGACCTCGCGCTCGGCCCCTTCCGCGCGCGAGGCTTCGTCGCGTCGACCGACGCGCGAAACGACAGGCACCTCGCCCCGGTTCGCGCAGCGCTCGAGGAGGCCGAGATCGAGGCCGTCCACGCCGTGCCGCTCGTGGCGCAGGGGGACGTGATCGGGCTGCTCGCGGTCTATCCGCAGCGGGGACCTGCCCTGACCGACGACCAGTCCGCGCTGCTCGCCGCGCTGGCGGCGCAGATCGCCGTCGCCGTGCAGAACGCCGGGCTGCACGAGGACCTGAAGCGGCAGGAGGCCGAGCAGAAGCGTGCCCGGGCGGCCGAGGGCGTGGCGGCCAGGAGACTGTCGGCGCTCTACGAGATCTCGCGCTCGTTCGCGCACAGCCTCTCGCTCGACGAGACGCTTGACGCGATCGCGAGCACGGTCGTCGAGCTGCTCGAGGTCGACGTCGCGGTGATCCGCGTCCCGGACGAGCGGGGCGACCTGCTCACGCAACGCGTCCGCGTGGCCGCGTCTCAGCTCGAGGCGGCGATGAACGCGGTGTTCGAGAAGCCCGAGCACGTGATCCCGTCGCCTGCGCGCCGGCGGCTCGTCCAGGGCCAGGCGGTTCGCGTCGACGCGACCACCGGCGCCGAGCTCGGCCGGTCGCACCGGCTGCTCGTCCCCTTCCTCGAGCGCGGATCGACCGCCGCCGTCGTCCCGATCGCAACTCCCTCCGAGCTGCTCGCGACGCTGACGATCGTCTCGCTCGACCCGGGGCGGCCGTTGACCGACGAGACGCTCGGCACCGCGCTCTTCGTCGCCGCACAGGCGGCGCTTGCCGTCGACAACGCCCGCCTCTACCAGCAGCAGAAGGCGTTCACCGATTCGATGCAGCGCTCGCTGCTGCCGCGCTTCCGGCCGCACGTCGCCGGGCTCGAGATCGGCGCGGTCTACGAGTCGTCGGCGCTCGTCGGCGTCGGCGGCGACGTCTACGACTACCTCAAGACCGCCGACCGGCGGCTCGCGATCGTGCTCGGCGACGTCACCGGGCACGGCATCGACGCCGCCGCGGACATGGCGATGGCGAAGTTCGTCTTCCGCTCGCTCGCACGGCTGTATCCGGAGCCGGCCGCCTTCCTCGCCGCCGCGAACGACGTCGTCGTCGAGGAGATCGGAGCCGGGAAGTTCATCACGATGCTGTACCTGACCGTCGACGCCGAGATCGGCGAGGTCGCCTGCGCCTCCGGCGGCCACCCGCCGCCGCGGCTCCTGCACGAGGACGGCACGGTAGAGAGCCTCGAAGCGCTGGGGCTTGTGCTCGGGATCGAGCCCGGCCAGCCCTACGAGGAGCTCCGGCGGCCGTTCGAGCCCGGCGAGGCCGTCGTCCTCTACACGGACGGGGTGGTCGAGGCGCGGCGCGACGGCGAGCTGTACGGCGAGGCGCGCCTCGACCGGCTCCTCGCCGAGCGCCGCGAGCTTCCGGCGCAGGAGCTGGCCGAGGTCGTGCTCGCCGACTGCCGCCGCTGGGTTGGCGGCGACCTGCGCGACGACTGCGCGGCGGTCGTCGTCCGGCGCCTGTGAACCTGCGCCGTGGCGATCGCCCGCTGCTGATCGGCCACAAGGGCGCCGCGGCGCTCGAGCCGGAGAACACTCTCCGCTCCCTCGCGCGGGCGGTGGAGCTCGGTTGCGACCTCGTCGAGTTCGACGTGCTGGCGATCGACCGCCGGCTCGTGCTCGGACACTCGCCGAGCGAGCTGGCCGACGAGCCCGCGAGCCTCGACGAGGCGCTCGAGCTGCTCGCGGCCAAGGACGGAATCGGGATTCACGTCGATCTGAAGTGGCATGGATACGAGGTGGAGACGGTGGAGACGATCCGGCGGCACGGCCTCGTCGACCGGACGCTCGTCAGCACGTGCCACGCGCACAGCCTCCGAGAGGTGGCGGCCCTCGAGTCGCGCCTGACGCGGGGTATCACGTACCCGTTCGACCGGCGGGGCTTCGGGCAGCGGCGCGCGCTCGTGCCGGTCACGGCCGCCGCGCTGCTGACGCTGCGCCGCCGGCTGCCGCTACGCGTCGGCGCGCTGCTCGACACCGCCCGCGCCTCCGTCGCCGTGCTCCACCACTCGGTCGTCTCGCGCGCCGCCGTCGCGCGCGCCCACGCGCAGGGCGCGGCCGTGCTCGCATGGACCGTCGATCGAGCGCCGACGCTCGAGCGCGTCCTCGCGGCTGGGGTCGACGGCGTAATCACGAACGATCCTCGCCTGCTCTCGCATTACACTCCGGGGCCTTGAAACGTCCTGTCCTGATCGCCTTGGCCCTGTTGGCCGTTGCCGCAACTGGCGTCCTTGCCGCGCTCGTCCCGACCGGCGGCGCCCAGTCGCCACCGTCATCGACCACGACGACCACGACGACCACGACGGAGGTGACGACCACCGCGGCAACGACGACCACCTCGGCGGCCACGACGACGGTGCCGCACACGCCGCAGCCGCGTCCGAAGCCGAAGCTGATCCCGGCCGGCGTCACCGTCGGCGGGATCCACGTCGGCGGCCTGTCGCCGACGGCGGCCTACCTCGTCGTCCGGGCGGCGTTCCGCTCGCCGCTGATCCTCACTGCCGGGGCGCATCGGGCGGTCGTCAGCCCGGCGCGGCTCGGAGCGGTCGCCTACGCCAAGGCCGCGATCGCGCATGCGCGCAGCGCGCCCGCGGGAACCGCGATCCCACTCGGAGTCGGCATCCAGGGTCATGCCGTGCGGACGCTCGTCGGCTCGCTCGCCGAGCGCTACACGCGCGAGGCGATCGACGCCCAGCTCTTCCTCCGCCACCTGAGGCCCTACATCACGCAGGGCAAGCCGGGGAAGACGCTGGACAGGAAGGCGTCGGTCGCGGCGATCATCCGGGCGCTGCGCGAGAACAGGCGAACGGGGATCGTCCTGCCCCTCGAGGTCGTCCCGCAGAAGGTCACGCGCAAGAACTTCGGCGCGGTGATCGTCATCCACCGCGGGTCGAACCACCTCCTCCTCTACAAGGCGATGAAGCCGTGGCGCACCTTCGTCGTCGCCACCGGGCAGTCGGTCTACCCGACACCGCTCGGGCGCTTCCAGATCGTCGTCAAGTGGAAGGATCCGTGGTGGTACCCGCCCGACTCGGACTGGGCGAAGGGGGCGAAGCCGATCCCGCCGGGCCCCGGCAATCCGCTCGGGACGCGCTGGATGGGTCTCTCCGCGCCGGGCGTCGGCATCCACGGCACGCCCGACGCCGCCTCGCTGGGCTACTCCGCCTCGCACGGGTGCATCCGCATGTTCATCCCGCAGGCGGAGTGGCTCTTCGACCACGTCGACATCGGCACGACGGTCTACATCGTGGCGGCATAGTTCCGGTGTGCCAAAGGGGCTGAAACGCGGCCTGCAGGCCATGTCGGTCGCGGCCGTCGCCGCGCTGCTCGCCCTGCTCGTCTGGAAGGTCGTGCACCAGGACAAGGGCGTCGCGTCGCAGCTCGCGAAGGGGAAGCGGCCGGCCGCGCCGCACTTCGACCTCACCCGCCTCGACCGGGCGGGGAAGCTCTCGCTCGCTTCGCTGCGCGGAAAGGTCGTCGTGCTCAACTTCTGGGCGTCCTGGTGCGACCCGTGCAAAGGGGAGGCGCCCCGTCTGGAGGAGGCGTGGCGCAGCTTCCGGCGTGACGGCGTCGTCGTCGTGGGCGTCGATGCGCAGGACTTCTCCGGCGACGCGCGCAGGTTCATGCGGCGGTACAAGCTGACCTACCCGAACGTGCACGATGGCCCTGGCGACATCCTGCCGAAGTACGGAGTCACCGGCTTCCCGGAGACCTATTTCGTCGGGCGCGACGGAAGGCTCATCGGCGAGCGAGTCCAGGGCGAGATCAGCGAGGAGAAGCTGCTCGCCGGGATCAAGCGCGCGCTGGCGACGTGAAGCCGCTCCTCGTCGCCGTGCTCGCGCTCGTGCTCGCGGCGCCGGCGCTCGCGGGCGAGCGGCACCCGACGCTCGGCGAGCTCGAGGGCGAGGTGATGTGCCCGACGTGCAAGACGACGCTCGACCAGTCGAGCGCGCCGATCGCCGACCGGATCCGCCGGTTCATCACGGCGCGGATCGCCGCCGGCGACACGAAGAGCGAGATCAAGGCGAAGCTCGTCGCGCAGTTCGGCCCGACGGTGCTCGCCGAGCCGTCCAAGCACGGCTTCAACCTGCTCGCCTGGGTTCTCCCGCTCGTCGGGATCGGTCTCGGCGCCGCGGCGCTGGGGGTGCTCGCATGGCGCTGGACCCGCGCGCGGGAACCGGTCGGGCCAGCCGGAGGGCCGCCGCTGGATCCCGAGCTCGACCGTCGGGTGGACGAAGAGCTTGCTCGCTTCGACCGCTAGCCGCGTCCCCGTCGCGTTCGCCTTCGGCTTCGTCTCGATTGTGCTGCCGTGCGTGCTGCCGCTCGTCCCCGGCTACCTGTCCGCGGTCTCGGCGGTCGAGGCGAGCCGCCTCGGCGAGCCGGGCGTCGGGCGGCGCGTCGCGCTGGCGAGCCTGCCGTTCATCGTCGGCTTCACGGTCGTCTTCGTCGTCCTCGGCGCGGGTGCGGCGGCGATCGGAAGCGTCCTCAACGCCCGGACGAAGACGGAGTTCGCCGGCTTTCTCCTCGTCGTCATCGGCCTCGGGTTCATGGGGCTCCTGCCGTGGCCGGAGCGGGCCGTCGCGCCGGGGCTGCTCGCCCGGGCACGCGGGTCGAGTGTGCTGCTCGGCGCGGCGTTCGCCGTCTGCGCGGCGCCGTGCATCGGCGCCGTGCTCGGGACGATCCTCGCCCTTGCGGCGAACTCGGGAACGGTGCTGCGCGGCGTGGTGCTCCTGGCGGCCTACTCGTTCGGACTCGGGCTTGCCTTCCTGATCGCCGGCGTCGCGTTCGCGCGGGCGATGGCGGCGTTCCGGTGGGTGCGCGACCGTTACCGGATCCTGCAGATCGCGGGCGGCGCCACCCTCGTCGCGCTCGGTCTACTGCTGTTCTTCGATCGGTCGTGGTGGTTGAACGTGGCCGTCAACCGCGTACTGGAGAAGGTCGGGCTCGACCGCATCTAGGCGCGCGAGCAGGGCGGCGACGTCGACGCCGCGGTGGCGCGGCGCGTAGGGCGCGAGCCGGCGGCGCGCCTTCGCGAGCTGCCGCTCGCAGCCGATGGGCCTCCCACGTCCCGCCTGGTACCAGGCGACGGCGACGTGGACGAGACCCTGGAGGAAGTCGCGCTCGGCGGGCTCGGCCGCCCGCCAGGCGACCTCGAGCTCCTCGTGCGCCTCGAAGTACCTGCCGGTACGGATCAGCTCGAGGCCGCGCTCGAACGCGCTCGCCATGCGGGGCGAGGCTAGCGGGTTGGAGGGCTCCGCAGAGGGTGGTACCCTCCGGCCGTGGCGACGATCCTGCTTGTTGGGGTCGATCTCTTCTTCCGGGGCAAGCTCGAGGCGCTGCTACCGGGACACCACCTGGTCACGACGGACACCATCGCCGACCCCGAACTCGTGATCGCGGACGTCTCTCGGGTCGAGCCGGAGGAGGTGGCCGAGGGGTGGCCGGACATCCCGATCGTCGGCTTCACGAGCCACACCGACACCGCCGGGCTGCGCCGCGCGAACGCCGCCGGCTTCGACCAGGTGCTCGCCAAGTCTGCGCTGCAGAACCGCTGTTCCGAGGTGATCGAGGAGCTTCTGTCCCCGGTAGAGTAGGTCCCGGTGACCTACATCATCGCCGAGCCCTGCATCGACATCAAAGACCGCTCCTGCGTCGACGTCTGCCCTGTCGACTGCATCCACGAGTTCGAGCGCATCCTCGTGATCGACCCCGAGGAGTGCATCGACTGCGGGGCATGCGAGCCGGAGTGCCCGGTCGAGGCCATCTTTCCCGAGGACGCGCTGCCGGAGAAGTGGGAGCCGTTCGTGAAGATCAACTACGCGTACGGCGACGCAGCCGAGATCAACCGCCTGGTCGACGAGTACGCAACCGAGCACGACGTCCAGAATCCACCTCTGGAGTAACTTCTCCGGCGGGTCCGAACCGATCCGCCTCCGCGGGCGAATCTCCGCGAAGGGCTCGAGATGACGAACGACGACCTGCACGACCTGACTGCCGCCTACGCGCTCGACGCGCTCGACGAGGACGAGCGCCGAGCGTTCGAGGAGCACCTCGACGAGTGCGACGCGTGCCGCACCGAGCTCGCCGGTCTCGGCGAGACCGTCGGCGCGCTCGCGCTCGCGACGGAAGGCCCCGTGCCCGCCGCGGACCTACGCGAGCGGATCGTCGGGTCCGCCCGATCCGAGCCGCCGAAGGTCGCCGCGCTCCGCCCTCACCGCACGCGCCTCGTCGCGGGGCTCGCGGTCGCCGCCGTGGCGGCGCTCGTGATCGGACTGTCGGTCGGCCTCTCCGGAGGCGGCGGCAAGCGGATCGCGCTCACGCTCCACCCGGACGGGATCGCCCAGCTCGCCGTGTCCGGCTTCGACCGGGCGCCGCCGGGCAAGGTCTACGAGGCATGGGTGATCGACGGCGGGAAGCCGGTCCCGGCCGCGGTCTTTCCCGGCGGCGCCCGCTCTGTCGTCGTGCTCGAGCGGCCCGTGCCCAAGGGCGCAACGGTTGCGATCACGCTCGAGCGCGCGCCGCGCGCGCAGACACCGACGCTGCCGATCCTGGCGAAGACGACCGCGGTCTAGTCGCCGCGGTCGGCTAGGGAGAAGACGACCTGGACGAGGTCGGGCTTCGCGATCCGGTTCGACAGCTTGATCCAGCGCCTGGTCGACGGGCTCGTCGGCGGCGAGGTCAGCACCTCGACGACGGGAATACCGGCCGCCGCGAGCTTCGCGGCCTGGGCGCGGCCGATCAGGCGCCCGCGAAAGACGACGGCGACGTCGGCGCGGACGGACCTGCCGTCGAGCGGCCGCGTCCGAAGCTCCACCTCGAACCCCGCCTCCTCGAGCAGCCTGCCGAACTCGGGCTGGCGGGCGGCGATCACGAGGGCGCGCGGCATCGGGGTTAAAGCTAGCCGTGCGGGCAACAACTCGTCTGAGCCATCCAACCGAGGAGGAGTGATGCCTCAGAGAGCGTGGAGCAACAAGCGCGAGCGCCAGTACGAGCACATCGAGCAGAGCGCGAAGAAGCGCGGCGCGTCGACGAAGCGCGCCAAGGAGATCGCCGCCCGGACGGTCAACAAGGAGCGGGCGCAGAGCGGCGAGGCGCGCTCGTCGTCGCGGTCATCGCGGACGGACATGTCCTCAGGCCGCCGCGGCGGGATGCGCTCGGGCACGCGCCGCGCGACCGGCCGCACGAAGGAGCAGCTGTACAACGAGGCCCGGCGGATGAACATCCCCGGCCGCTCGAAGATGAACAAGTCGCAGCTGCAGCGTGCGGTCGACAGGCGCAAGTAACGCGCGACTAATGTGGTCGGTGTGAACCCGACCTCTCTCGATCACGTCGCGCTCTGGGTCTCAGAGCGCGACGCGATCGCGGACT
Organism: Actinomycetota bacterium; assembly: GCA_046734415.1. Lineage (GTDB taxonomy): Bacteria > Actinomycetota > Thermoleophilia > Gaiellales > Gaiellaceae > DATBLE01. The sequence goes on from JBKPRD010000100.1 coordinate 9,027, forward strand.
TCGCGATCGCGAACCTCGGCATGCACGTGATCGAGCGGACCGACCGCTTCACGCTGGTCGGCGCGGACGCGCGCCGCGGCAAGCTGACGCTCTTCGAGGCGGAGGGGCCGCGGGAGGCCGGTGCGCTCGCGCGGATCGGTCTGCGCGTCTCCTCGGTTCCGGCCGGCACGCCGGAAGTCTTCGAGCTGGACGACGGGCTGCGGCTGACCCTGGTCGAGGGCGAGACGGACCTCGAGTACGACCTCGACCACGTCGCGCTCCTCTCGCCGGACCCCGAGACGGCCGCACGCGACTGGCTCCGCTACGGCTTCCGGCCCGCGGGGCCGCGGCGCGCGGAGGTCGGGGGCGCCTACCTCGAGCTGCTCGAGGGTGACGGCGCGACGGAGCGGCCGCTGCTGAACCACCTCGGCGTGCTCGTCGACCGGGCCGCCCCCGCGCAGGAGCTCGGCGTCGAGGTGGCGGACGTGGTCGACGCGCCGAACACCTTCGCGGTCTTCGTCTGGGGGCCTGACCGCGTCAAGCTCGAGTACGTCGAGCACAAGGCGAGCTTCTCGCTCCACTGATCACGGTTCTGGGAGCCGGGATGGCGGGGCTCGTCGCGGCCGCCCGCGCGCGCGAGCTCGGAGCCGAGGTCCGGGTGGTCGAGAAGGGTGACCGGCCCGGAGGCTCGATGCTGCTCTCGAGCGGCGTCGTCTGGCGGCACCGCGAATTCGACGATTTCCGCCGGGAGTGTCCCGGTGGTGAACCGGTCCTGCAGCGGCTGGTCTGGGAGCGGTTGGACGACGCGCTCGACTGGCTGGAGCGCCTCGGCGCGCCGGTCGTCGCCCGCGACACTGAGCGGCCGCTCACGACCGGACGGCGGTTCGACCCAAAGGGTCTCACCGCCGCGCTCGTCCGCGCGGTGCGGGATGTCGACTACGGAGTTAGTGACAGTCTGTTACTTGGCGATCCGACGATTGTTGCCACTGGAGGCTACAGCGCACGGCTCGCACGCGAACGGGGGTTGCTCGCGCGATCGAACCCGTGGAGCGAGGGCGAGGGCATCGAGCTCGCGCTCGCGCGTGGCGCCCGGCTCGCGCCGAGCGACGAGTTCTACGGCCGGGCGATGCCCGGGCCGGTGCCGGAGGAGCAGTTCGTCGTCGCGTCCCAGCTCTACGGGCGCTTCGCGCGCCGGACGAACGACCGCGGCGAGGAGTTCTTTCCGGGCGAGCCCTCGTGGTCCGAGAACGACCTCGCGCAGGCGATCGCGGCGCAGCCCGGTGGACGGGCGTGGTACGAGCTCGACGCCGCTGCGCTCGCGCGACCGGAGGTGGCGGAGCGGGTCCGGTACGCGCAGGAGACGGGCCCGCTACCGGGCGGCGGCCTCCGCGTGCGCGTCTACGCCGCGGTCACGCACACCTACGGCGGCGTCGAGATCGACGGCCGCGCCCGCGGAGCCGACGGCGTGTGGGTCGCGGGCGTCGACGCCGGCCGGATCTCGAACGGCGGCTACTCGAGCGGGCTCGCACAGGCGCTCGTGCTCGGTCTCGTCGCGGCCGAGGACGCAGCTCAGTAGCGGTCGAGCTCGACGAGCCGCTCGTCGCTGATCCCGAAGTGGTGGGCGATCTCGTGGACGACCACGTGGCGGACCTCCGCCCGAAGGCGGTCGGCATCGCCGCCCGCACGCCGCTCGAGCGGGCCACGGTAGATCGTGATCTTGTCGGGAGGCACGGCCGCATACGCGCTCGTCCGTTGAGTGAGCGGGACGCCCTGGTAGAGCCCGAGCAGGGGGAGCCCCGGAGGCGGCTCGTCGTCGACCACGACCGCCACGTTCGACATGAAGCCCCGGAGGTCGTCGGGGAGCGATGCGATCGCCTCGTCGACGAGATCTTCGAATTCGTCCACCGGGGGAGCGTAGACTGCCGCCGATGGGCCGCGGCTCGAGGGCGATCAAGCGCTGGCGAAACGACCGCCAGCGAAAGAAGAAGGCGCGCGAGAAGCGCGCCGCTGCGGCCACGCAGAAGCGCTAGACCGGCTGGACGTACGCGCAGCGGCGGCTGTCGCCCGGGAGCGGCGACGCGACGACCTTGAGGACCGTCACGCGGCTGCCGTTGTCGTCGATGACGTCCCCGACCGAGGGCGGATCGCCCTCGCGCTCGACGAGCTCGTAGCCGCTCGGTCGCCAGAGGAAGACGAGGTACGTCACCGACGAGAGACTAACCGCGGACCGCGTAGGCCGGCAGCACGACGCTGACGGTCGTACCGGCCTCCGTGCGCGCGACGTGCACGCGTCCGCTGAGCGGGCGCGCGCGCTCCTCGAACGCCTCCGCGCTGCCGCGCCGGCGCTCGACGTGCCCGTCGTCGGCGACCTTGAGCTCCGCGCCGCCGTCGGGGAGGTCGGCCAGGATGACGGAGACGGTCGTCGGCCGCCGGCCGATCGCCTGGCCGAGCGCCTCGCGGATCAGCTGGTAGAGCGCCACGCGCGCCCGCTCGACGAGCGCCTCGCCTGCGGCGACGTCGACCTCGACCGTCACCGACTCGTCGACGCCCAGCCGGTCGGCGAGCGCGCGCACCGCGGGCACGAAGCCCTGGTCGCGCAGCACGACCGGCTCGAGGTTGAAGGAGAGATCGCGCAGCGACTGGATCGTCTCCCGCTGCCGCTCGAGCGCGCTCGCCAGGACCTGCTGTGCGTCCTCGTAGCGGCCCTCGCCGATCGCGTGGCCGACCGCGTCGAGCATCAGGGCGATGCCGGACAGCGATTGGACGGCGCCGTCGTGGAGGAACAGTGCGAGGCGCCGCCGCTCGTCCTGCTCGGCGGCGACGAGCTGCTCGAAGAGGCGGACCCGCTCCCGTTCCTCGCGACGCCGCTCGCCCTGGCGCCGCTCCTGCCGGCCCGCGGGAAGCTCCGACGACTCTCCCTCAGTCAATGATCGACTCGCGAAGCGCGATCGCGACCGCGTGCGTCCGCGTGTCGGCCTCGAGCTTGGCGAGGATGTGGCGGACGTGGCTCTTGACCGTCTCCTGGCTGATGAAGAGCTTCGCGGCCACTTCGGCGTTGGACATGCCGTCCGCGAGCAACTGGAGGATCTCCCGCTCGCGCGCCGTCAACATGTCCGCCTGGTCTTTGCCGGAGAGGAAGGCGGGCATCAGCGCCGGGTCGACGTAGCCCTCCCCCTTCGCCACCCGCTCGATCGCGCGTACGAGCGTCTCGTGCGGCGCCTCCTTGAGGATGTAGCCCTTCGCGCCGGACTCGAGCCCGCGGGCGAGGAGCGAGCGCTCGCTGAACGCCGTGAAGATCAGCACCGACGCGTCGGGCACCCGCTCGAGGATCCTCTTCGTCGCCTCCAGGCCGTCCATGCCCGGCATACGCACGTCCATGACGACGACGTCGGGCTTGCGGCGCTCGACGAGGACGATCGCGCTCTCGCCGTCGCCGGCCTCGCCGATCACCCTGATGTGCGGCGCCCGGGAGAGGGAGAGCCGCAGCCCTTCGCGGACGACTTCGTGGTCGTCGACGATCAGAACGGCGATCTCGTCAGGCTGGGCCCCCTCGGCCATGGCGCGATCATAGAACGGCGACCTGCCGTTCCCTACTCCGGGATGAGCGCGAGCTGCTCGGCGCGCGGGGCAGGACGCAGCTTCGTCTGGCGGCGATCGCGGATGCAGTGCTTCGCCCGCAGCTCGGCGACGAGGGCACGGACGGGCTCACCGACCTTCCTCGGCAGGTAGGCGCGGTTGCCGTAGAGCTGCTCGTAGCGCTCGAGCTCCTCGGGCCAGTCCCGCGCCAGCGCCTGGAGGAAGTGCTCGCGCGTGCCCGGCTTGAGGTAGAGCAGGTTCGCCCACACGCTCGTCGCGCCGGCCTCGCGTGCGGCGCGGACGACCCGCTCGAGCTGCTCAGGCCGGTCCGAGATCCCGGGCAGGATCGGAGCCATCCCGACTCCCGCCTTGATCCCGGCGTCGACGAGGCGCTTCAGCGCGTCCAGCCGTCGCTGCGGCGGCGGCGTTCCCGGCTCGGTTCGGCGCCAGACCTCCTCGTCGAGCGTCGGCACCGAGAAGACGACGCCGACCTCTGCACGCTTCGCGGCGCCGACGAGCACGTCGAGATCCCGGACGATCATCGGGCTGCGGGTGATCAGGCTGAACGGGTTCGACGCGTCCCGGAGCGCCTCGAGGCACCCGCGCGTCAGGCGGTAGCGCCCCTCGGCGGGCTGGTACGGGTCGGTCGCTGCGCCGATCGCGACGGTCTCTCCGCGCCAGGACGCGCGCGCGAGCTCGGTCCGTAGCACCTCCGCGACGTTCACCTTGACCCGGATCGACCGGCCGTAAAGGTCGTCGGAGGGGCGGTCCGCGCGGAGCTCGAACGCCCGCACGTAGCAGAACGTGCAGCGGTGGGCGCAGCCCATGTACGGGTTGAGCGACCATTGGAAGCCCATGCCCTTGACGCGGTTGAGGGCGCTCCGGCACGGCTCCTCGCGATATTCGACCCCCACGACGGAATGATAGAACATATGTTCGCCGGTATCCAGCGCGTCACGCTGCCGATGCCCGCCTCGCCGGGCCACGTCCACTGCTATCTGCTTCCCGGGAAGGGGGGCTGGACGCTCGTCGACACCGGGCTGGGGACGCCCGAGACTGCGGAGCGGTGGGAGGCGGTGCTGTCGGGGCTGGACGCGCCCGTGTGCGCGATCGTGATCACGCACTTCCACCCGGACCACGTCGGGCACGCTGCCGGCGTCGCCGAGCTGACGGTTGCGCCGGTCTACCAGGGCGCGCTCGACCACGCGCAGTGCGTCCAGGTGTGGGGAAACGAGGAGTGGCCGAGCCGCCTTGCCGACTGGTTCACGCGGAACGGGGTGCCGGGCGACGTCGCGCGCGAGCTGCTCGAGATCGGGAGCGCGTACGCGCGGCTCATCCGCTACGTCGACCGGCCACATCTGCTCTACGAGGGCGACGAGATCGCAGGGTGGCGCGTGGGGGAGTTTCCAGGACATGCCGACGGGCACATCTGCCTGCTCAGAGGTCAGACGATGATCGCCGGAGACCACCTGCTCGCCACGATCACGCCCGCCGTGGGGCTCTATCCGGAGTCCCGGCCCGACCCGCTCGGCGACTACCTCGCTTCGCTCGCGCGGACGGAAGCGCTCGTTCGCGGCGTCGCTCTGACCGGTCACGGCGAGCCCGTCGCTGAGCCGGCGCAGCGCGCGCGAGAGCTCCTCGCCCATCACGAGCAGCGCCTGTCGGCAGCCGAGGCCGCCCTCGGCTCCGAGCCCCGGACGGCGTACGCGCTCTCTCATGTCCTGTTTCCGGAGGATCGCGGCCCACACCAGCGCCGGTTCGCGGTCGCCGAGACGCTTTCCCACCTGGAGCATCTGGTCGTCCGCAGCCGCGCCGCGCGCGCCGATGACGGCAGATGCGTCGCCTATACTCAACCGTAGTTCCTTTGGAGAACGACCTCCCGCCTAGTACCGGCGCCCCGCTCGACGGGGCGCGCTTGATCGGCTCTCGCGTCCCTGCACACGGCGCGCCGGCTGTATGACCCTCTTCCTCGAGCTCCTCGCCGTCGCCGCTCTGATTCTCCTGAACGGCTACTTCGTCGCGGCCGAGTACGCACTCGTCACCGTCCGTCGCACGCGCATGCACGAGCTCGAGCACCAGGGCAATCGCCGCGCCCGCGTCGTCCTCGGGATCACGTCGGAGCCGCCGCGGTTCATCGCCGCCATGCAACTCGGCGTCACCGTCACCTCGCTGGCAATCGGTGCTCTGGGCGAGCACGCGCTGGTCAAGCTCTTCGACCCCGTGATGGCGACCGTGCTCGCGGTGATCCTCGCGCTCCTGCTGCTGACCTTCTTCCACGTCGTCGTTGGCGAGCTCGTCCCGAAGGGGATCGCACTCGGGTACTCGGAGCAGGCGGCGCTGCTCGTCGCGATGCCTGTCCGGGCCTTCTTCTTCGTGTTCAAGCCGCTGATCTGGTTCCTGCAGCGCTCGAGCGAGGTGACGCTGCGCGCGCTCGGCCTCGAGCCACCCGGCGCCGACGGCGCGGTCTACTCCGAGGCGGAGCTGAAGATGCTGCTCGAGCGCTCGACCGTCGAGGGCGAGCTCGAGGAGGAAGAGCAGGAGATGCTCTACAAGGTCTTCGACTTCGCCGACAAGGAGGCCAGCGACGTCATGCGGCCTCGCCCGGAGGTCGTCTCGCTCTCGGCCGAGATGCCGCCCGAGGAGGCGCTGCGCGCCGTCCTCGAGTCGCCGTACACCCGATATCCCGTCTACCGCGAGAGCCCGGAGCACATCCTCGGCGTGCTCCACCTGCGCGACCTGCTGAAGGCGATGATCGACCGGGGCATGGCCGAGGTCGACCTCGAGTCGATCCTACGGCCGCCGTACATCGTTCCGGAGACGAAGGACATCGCCGCGCTCCTGACGGAGTTCCGGCGGACGAACCAGCACATGGCGATCGTGGTCGACGAGTACGGAGACATGGAGGGGATCGTCACGCTCGAGGACGTCCTCGAGGAGATCGTCGGCGACATCGCGGACGAGTTCGACCTGCCGGACGAGGCGGTCGAGCGGCTGGACGAGCGCACAATCCGGATCAGCGGCACGTTCCCGATCGACGACTTCAACGAGCAGTTCGGCACGTCGCTGCCGATCGAGGACTACCACACGATGGGCGGGTACGTCTTCGGCCTCCTCGGTCGCGCCCCCGAGCCGGACGACGAGATCGAGGAGAGCGGCCTGCGGTTCCGGGTGCTCGAGGTGGAAGGCACCCGGATCGAGCGGCTGGAGGTGGAGTTCAGGCCGACGCTCGAGGCTGCCCGCCCGGACGAGGCCGAGTCCCCGGCCGCGGCGGAGGGCTGAGCCCGCCTACGGCGCGGGCCGCCGCGGCGCGCCCGGCATAGACTTCTCGGCGTGAAAGCGGTCGTCATCGAGCGCCCGCACGAAGCTGCCTTCCGGGAGGTCGAGACTCCGGTCTGTGGGCCGGGGGAGGTGCTCGTCCGTAGCAGGTTGGCCGGCGTCTGCCGGACCGACCTGGAGGTCCTCGAGGGCAAGCTCGACCTTCGCTGGGTCGTCTACCCCTGCATCCCCGGGCACGAGTGGAGCGGCGTGGTCGAGCAGGCCGGCGATGACGTGCGCGACCTGGCGCCGGGCGATCGCGTCGTCTGCGAGGGCTTCTGCTACTGCGGCATCTGCCGCCGCTGCCGCGCCGGCGACACGAACATGTGCGAGAACTACGATCAGCTCGGCTTCACGCGCGGCGGTGGCTACGGCGAGTTCGTGCTCGTGCCGCGCCGCGTCGTCCACGCCCTGCCGGAGAACGTCTCCTTCGACGCTGCCGTGCTGATCGAGCCGGCGTCGGTGGCGCTCCAGGCGCTGCTCCGCGCGAGGCCGTTGCCGGGCGAGTCGGTCGGGGTCGTCGGCGTCGGGACCGTCGGTGCGCTGACGATCGTGCTCGCGAAGCTCTTCAGTCCTGCGGCGATCGTCGCCTACGGGATCCGCGAGGCCGAGCTCGAGCTCGCCCGGCGGCTCGGCGCGACCGAGACGGTGCTGGTCTCCGGTGGACCGGCTGCGCACGAGAGCGAGCTCGACCTGGTCGTCGAGACCGCCGGTGCCGTGCCCGCCGTCGAGCTCGCGATCCGCCTGCCGAGAGCGGGCGGACGCATCGTCGCGCTCGGCATCGCCGGCGCAGGTCAGGAGCTCCACCTGCCGGCGGACTGGTTCACGCTCCGCGACCTGACGTTGATCGGCAGCGTGGGCTACACGACGCGGGTCTGGTCTCACGTCGTCGAGCTGATCGGGGCCGGCGTGGTCGACTTCGAGCCCGTGGTTTCGCGGCGGGTCGCGGCCGACCGGTTCGAGGACGCGTTCAGCCTGATGCGCGAGCCCGACGGCGTCGTCGGCAGGATCCTCCTAGAGCACGCGACGTGATCGACCGCCGTGACCTCCTTCGCCGCGCGGGAGCCGGCGCAGCAGGCGTCTCGCTGGCGCAGTTGATCGGCCCGGCGGCTGCGCTCGCGGCCGGGGGCGGAGGCGACTTCCCCGACCACCCGCACTGGCGCTTCGTCTTCGTCAGCCACGACACGCTCGACCCGCACTTGGTCGCCACGCAGTTCGGAGCGCAGGACGCGGCCTCTCTCGTCAACTGCTCGGTGCAGTGGACCGGGTCGCCGCGCGGCTCCGCGGACGAGACGGCCCGTGCGCTCCGCTCCGCAGTCTCGCGCAAGGCGGACGGGATCGCCGTGTCCCTCGTCGACGACCGTGCGTTCACCGCAGCGATCGAGGCGGCGCGGCGGGCGAGAATCCCGCTCGTCGCCTTCAACGTCGGGCACGGCAACTGGCGGGGGGTTGCGTACACCGGCGAGGATCCGTATGCGTCGGGTGCCCGTGCCGGGGCCGAGCTGGCCCGGCTCGTCTCTTCCGGAACGGTTCTCGCCTTCGCGCCGGGGAACGCCCCCAGGTGGATCTCGCAGCGCCTGGTCGGCCTGGAGTCCGGGCTCGCGGGCGCGAAGGGCCCCTCCCCGACGATCGTCCGACTCAGAGGCGACCTTCGCCGGCAGCAGCACGACGTCGAGGCGGCGCTCGACCGGCATTCCGCGGCGCGGGGGGCGGTGGGGCTCGATCAGATCGGCACCGTCGCTCTCGGCGCGGCGCTACAGCGCCCGGGCCGGCGGGTCCGCGGCGGCGGCTTCGACCTGCTGCCGAACGACCTGAAGCTCGTTGCCGACGGCCACCTCGACTTCGTCGTCGACCAGCAGCCCTACGTGCAGGGGTTCTCCCCGGTCCTGCAGCTCTTCCTCGCCCACATCTCCCAGGGGACCGTCAGACCGTGGGACACCGAGACGTCGATCCTGCTGCGGAAGGCCGACATCAAGCCGTTCGTCGACACCAAGAGCCGCTTCGAGGGCAGCTCCAGCCGCCACGAGTACCCGCTCCAGCGGGGCTAGCAGCACGTGCGCCGCTGGTCGGTCCTCCTGGCCGGCACGTTCGTCCTGGCCGCGCAGGCGGCCGCCGTCTTCGGGCTTCCCGTCCTCGCGCCGGTCATCCGCGACCGCTACGACCTCACCCTGACGGAGATCGGCGTCCTGCTCGGCGGGTCGAGCGTCGGCGCGCTGCTCACGCTGCTGGCGTGGGGGCTCGCGGCCGACCGCGTCGGCGAGCGCACGACCGCGACGGTCGGCATGCTCGGCGCCGCGGGCGCGATGGCCGCCGCCGCCTACGCGCCGGACTTCGGGTCGCTGCTCGCGTCCCTCTTCGTGACCGCTGCGTTTGCCGCGAGCACCAACACGGCGACCGCCCGCGCGGTGACGAGCTGGTTTGCCAAGGGCGAGCGCGGGTTCGCGCTCGGCGTCCGGCAGACCGCGGTCCCGCTCGGGGGCTTCGCAGCCGCCTTCGCGCTGCCCGCGGTCGTCGACCACTGGGGGTTGCGGGCGTCTCTCCTGTCCCTCGGCGGCGTGCTGCTCGTCGCCGCCGTCGTCGCAGCCCTCCTCATGGTCGAGGGGCCGATCCGCGAGGTCGAGGACGAGGCCGACCTGCTGCGGCAGCCGCTCCGCGACCGGCGGATCTGGCGGATCTCGAGCGCGAGCTCGCTGCTGATCGTCACGCAGATGACGGTCACCGGGTTCGTCGTCCTCTTTCTGGAGTCGCAGCGCGGGTTCTCGCACCTCCAGGCCGGGGCCGTCCTGGGCGGCATCAACGTCGTCGGGGCGGCCGGCCGGCTCGGCGGCGGGCGGCTCTCCGACCGTCTCGGCAGCCGGATCGGGCTGATCCGGAGGATCTCGGCCGCCACGGCGCTCGGAGTCGGTGCGGCCGCGCTGCTCGTCGGCGGGCCGGACTGGCTCCTCGTCACGGCGCTCGTGCTCGGCGGCGGCCTGTCGATGAGCTGGAACGGCCTCGCCGTGGCAGCGACGGTCGAGTCCGTCGGCCCGGGACGGGCCGGGGCTGCGCTCGGGCTCCAGCAGACGATGCTGCAGGCGGCCGTCGTCGTCGCTCCGCTCGTGTTCGCGCCGTTCGTCGCCGCGACGTCGTGGGGTGCGGGCTTCGGAGTCGCGGCGCTCTTCCCGCTGGCCGGGGCGCACGTGCTGCAGCGGCTCGGGCGCTGAGGGATAATCGCGCCGTGGAGCGCGTGCTGATGCTCGCCGGCGACGCCGTCGAGGACCTGGAGACCTACTTCATCCTCTACAGGCTGCGCGAGGCAGGCTACGCCGTCGACGTCGCCGCGCCGTCCCGCCGGACGATGCGCACCGTCGTGCACGATTTCGAGCCTGATTCGGACGCGTACGTCGAGAAGCCCGGGCGGCGGCTCGACCCGGACCTGGCGTTCTCCGAGGTCGAGCCGGAGCGCTACATCGGTCTCGTCATCCCCGGTGGACGGGCGCCGGAGTACATCCGGGTCGACCCGGACGTGAAGCGGATCGTCGCGCACTTCTTCGACAACGACCTGCCGGTGGGGACGCTGTGCCACGGGCCGCAGGTGCCGGCGGCTCTCGGCTACCTCCAGGGGCGGCAGAGCTCCGGCTTCGCGCCGCTCGCGCCGGACATCGAGGCGGCCGGAGGCACGTACGTCGAGGGCCCTGACGTCGTCGACGGGAACATGGTCTCCTGCACCGGCTGGCCGGATCTCGCCGAGTGGTCGAAGGCGTACGTCGCCCTGCTCGAGCGCGCGGCCGTTCCGGCCTGATCAGCGCCGGCGCAGCGAGGGAATGAGCGCTGGCACCCGGCGGCGATACCGCTCGTAGTCGCCCGGGAAGACGTCGCTCAGGAGCCCTTCCTCGGCCCGCACTTTGAGGAGCACGAGAGCGCCGCCGCCGATCAGCGCGAGCGTCCACAGCCCGAAGCCGTCGAGCATCGCGCTGCCGAGCAGCATGCCGAGGATGCCGGCGTAGATGGGGTGCCGGACGATGCCGTAGGGGCCGTCGGTGCGGAGCTCGTGTCCTTCCTTGGCGACGACGTTCGCCGACCACATCGTCCCGAGGCTGAAGCGCGCCCAGATCGTGAGTGCGGTGGCGGCGACCAGGAGGGCTAGGCCGGGCAGCCGGATCCAGGAGGCGTGCAGCGAGAGGCGGTCCCAGTCGGACCCGGGCACGAGCCGCAGCACAGCCCAGGCCGCCGCCGCACCCATGAGCCACCGAAGGCTTCCCATCCTGCGCGTCCGGACGGTGGGCGCGCGCCGCGCGTTGTAGAGGGCGCCGACGAGCCAGACGACGGCGAACGTTCCCCAGCAGACGCCAATTCCTACATCGGCGACGGTATGCCAGGTGGACGTGGAGATCATGCTCGCTCCTCGATCCAGTATGCCCGAGCGGCGCCGGCGGACGGTCAGGCCGACAGGGCGCGCTCGAGCGCGTCGTACCCGTCCTCGAGCACGGGCTCGCCGTGCGTGGCGAGCACGCGCTCCACCGGCAGCTCGAGCAGCGGCCGGAGCGAGGCGATCGCCTCGTCGTAGCGCTCCTCGAGCCACGCTTGCGGCACCTCGAGGCCGTGCGCCCGACCGATGATCACGTCTCCGGCGACGAGCGCCCGGTGCTCCGGGAGCCAGAACACGAGCTCCTCGGCCGCCTCGGCCGCGATCGCCACACCGGCGGGGAGCTCCGGGCGCTCGGGCGGGGGCGGCGGGGGAGACCCGCCGTAGCGCTCGGCGAGCTCGGCTGCGCTGCGGCGGTGTGCGTCGACTGTCAGCAGGCTCCGCACCGGCAGCCTCGCCCGCTCCACATCGCGGTCGAGCGCCGCGAAGAAGCGGTCGCGGTCCTCCATCGGCACGAGCGGGTCGAACAGGCAGATCGCGTCCGGGCCCTCGTAGAAGTAGCAGCCGACCTCCTGGTCCCACCCGTCCGGGCCGCCGTCCGCGGGCGTCCAGGCGGGGTGGCGGCCGGTCCAGTACCAGAGTCCCCGTGCAAGCTCGCGCACCTGCATGCGCTCTCTATCCTGGCAAGGACAGGACTCGCTCGGAAGGCTCGTCGGCGCCGACGGGCAGGGCTTCACGATCACGCTCAAGCAGGGCACCCGCCCTGTCCGGCCGCTGAAGCCGGGCGCAAGGGCACCGCGGGTTCGTCTGCGATCCGCACTCGACCACGATGAAGGGGTCGTTCAGGGTAGGCTGAGAAACCGTTTCGGCCGCGGCGGCGTATGCCGTGACATGAAAGCCATGATCACAGCACTCGCCGTCGTGGCCGTCGCGTTCGCGGTCACCGGGGGTGCCTCGTCGATGGCGTTGCCGAAGCTCTACGGCACCGTGGGCCCCGGCTTCACCATCTCGCTCAAGCAAGGCGCCAAGCGGACGCCCGTCAGAACGCTGAAGGCGGGGACGTACACCTTCGTGATCGCCGACAAGGCCTCGATCCACAACTTCCAGGTCGAGGGCCCCGGCGTCGACCGGGCGGTCACGACGGTCGGGTTCACCGGGACGAAGACGGTCACCGTCAGGCTGAGGCGCGGCTCGTACAAGTTCTACTGCAGGCCGCACGAGAGCACGATGTTCGGCCACTTCCGCGTGACCTGAGCGGACTTACTCGAGGGGGAGTGGCTCGACCGCTCCCTCTCGAACGGTCCAGGCGGCGAGCTTTCCGGTCGGCCGGGAGAGGATCAGGTACGGCCGCTCCTCCCAGAGGCCGATGTTCGCGAGGTCGGTCCGGGACGGCCTGGCCGAGTCCGTCGGGTGCGAGTGGAAGACGGCGAGCTCGAGCCCCTGCTCCTCGAGGTCGAAGATCAGCTCGGGGTCGGGGACGCGAAGATCGAAGCGGTACGGGCTCGCGGCGACGTTGACGCACGGGACGTAGCGCTGGGCGACGCCGTCGCGGAGGCCGAGCAGCCCGCAGGCCTCGTTCGGTGCCTCGTCGTCCGCGTGCCGCTCCAGCTCCCGCCGGATCGCGGCCGGCACTACCACCAGTGGCCGGTCTCCATCGCCGCCTCGGCGTCCGGCGCGTCCCAGAAGTCGGCGGAGAGGTACTTCCAGCCGCCGTCGGCGAGGATGCCCACGACGATCCCCTCGTCGAGCTCCGCCGCGAGGCGGTGTGCGACGTGCACGACCGCGCCCGAGGACACGCCCGCGAAGATGCCCTCACGGTCGACGAGGGCACGGACACCGGCGAGCGACTCGGCGTTCGACACGAGCAGCTTCCGGTCGAGCCGCGAGACGTCGAGGATCGGCGGGACGTAGCCGTCGTCGAGAGAGCGCAGGCCCATCACCGGGTCGCCGGGCAGCGGCTCGGCGGCGGCGACGAGCACGTCCGGGAAGCTCTCCCGCAGCCGGTCGCCGACGCCCATCAGCGTCCCGCCGGTGCCGAGGCCGGCGACGATGACGTCGACGCGGTCGAGCGCCTCGGCGATCTCCGCTCCGGTGCCCTCGTAGTGCGCACGCGGGTTCGCCTCGTTCGCGTACTGGAACGGCATGAAGAGGCGCGGGTCGCGCTCGGCGAGGTCGAGCGCGAGGCGAATGGCGCCGTTCGAGCCCTCGGCAGCCGGCGAGTCGACGATCTCCGCTCCGTAGATCCGGAGCAGCCGGCGGCGCTCCTCGGTCGCGTTCTCCGGCATCACGCAGGTCAGCGGGTAGCCCTTCAGCTTCGCGACCATCGCCAGCGAGATTCCGGTGTTCCCGCTCGTCGGCTCGAGCAGCGCGCGCCCGGGCTCGAGCTCGCCCGACGCCTCGGCGGCCTCGATCATCGCCAGCGCGACGCGGTCCTTGATCGAGCCCGTCGGATTCGAGCCCTCGAGCTTCGCGAACAGCCTGACCCCCGCCTTCGGCGAGAGGCGCGGCAGCTCGACCAGCGGCGTGTTGCCGATCAGGCCGAGGACGCCGGGTGCCAGGCGGCTAGCCACGTCCGCCTGCCATGGCAGGCAGGAGGATGACGGTCGCGCCCTCGCGGACCGGGGTCTCGAGCTCGTCGAGGGTGCGGATGTCCTCGCCGTCGACGTACACGTTCGCGAACTGGAGCTGCCCCTCGAGCGCCGGGTAGCGCGCCGTCAGGTCGTCGAGGAGTTCGCCGACGGTTTCGCCCCGGGCGGGCACCTCCCGCTCACCGCCGGTGGCCGCGCGGAGCGTGGGGGGGATCTTGACCTTCACGCGTGTGCCCTCCTTCCCTGGCAGAACTCGACGTAGTCGATGTACTCGGTGATCGTGGGCGAGTCGCCGCAGACCGGGCAGGCCGGATCGCGGCGGAGCGAGACCTCGCTGAACGACGCGGCCAGAGCGTCGAAGAGGAGCAGCCGGCCGACGAGCGGGTCGCCGATCCCGAGGGCGAGCTTCAGCGCCTCGGTCGCCTGGATCGATCCGACCACGCCGGGAAGGACGCCGAGCACGCCGCCCTCGGCGCAGCTCGGCGCGAGCTCGGGCGGCGGCGGCTGCGGGAACAGGCAGCGGTAGCAGGGACCCTCGTGCGGCTGGAACACCGTCACCTGGCCCTCGAAGCGGTAGATCGAGCCGTGGACGACGGGAATCCCGTGCCAGACCGAAGCGTCGTTCAGGAGGTAGCGCGTGGGGAAGTTGTCGGCGCCGTCGACGATCACGTCCCAGCCCTCGCCGAGGATGCGGTCGACGTTCTCCGACGTCAGGCGCTCCTCGAACGTCTTGACGGTGACGTCGGGATTCAGCGCCTCGATCGTCCGCTTCGCCGACTCCGCCTTCGGCTCGCCGAGGCGCTCGGTCGAGTGGACGATCTGGCGCTGGAGGTTCGTCGCGTCGACGGCGTCGTCGTCGACGATCCCGAGCGTGCCCACCCCTGCGGCGGCGAGGTAGAGCGAGGCGGGTGAGCCGAGGCCGCCGGCACCGATCAGGAGGATGCGGGAGTCGAGCAGCCGGAGCTGTCCCTCCTCGCCGACCTCGGGAATCAGCAGGTGGCGGCTGTAGCGCTGGCGCTGTGTCTCGTCGAGGCCGCGCGGCAGCTCGGTCGGGAAGCCGTTGCGCTTCCAGTCGGTGAAGCCCCCGGCGAGGTTGAGGACGTTCTCGTATCCGAGCTCCTCGAGCGTCTTGGCCGCGAACGCGGAGCGCGAGCCGCCCGCGCAGTAGACCACGATCGGGCGCTCGTGGTCGGGGAGGAGGCCCTCGACACGCGACTCGAGGTAACCGCGGGGAATGTGGAGCGCGCCCGGGATGATCCCCTGATCCCACTCGTCCTGCTCGCGGACGTCGAGGAAGAACGGCGGGTCGTCCGAGTCGAGCAGGCGCGCGCCGTCGGCGGCCTCGATCTCGTCGATCTCGCCCTTGACCTGGCTCAGGAGCTCCCGATAGGTCGACATTGCTTCACAAAGGATAGCGACTAGAAGCAAGGGATTCGAAAGGGCCGGCGGTACGCTCGCTGCGATGAGCCGCTACCTCGTCACGGCCCTCGTCGCGGTCGCCGCGGCGGGCCTGACCGTCGGCCTGACGCTCGCCACCCGCACGACGCCGCCGCACCCGAAGAAGGAATCGGGGCGGCCGCCGCTCGTGCTCGACTTCGGCGTTCGGACCGATCCCGAGGCGGTGGCGCTTCGTCGTGCAACCGCCCTCTACGACGGAGGCAAGATCGCGCAGGCGGCGCCCCTCTTCCGCCGCTACCGCTCACTCGAGGCGGAGGTCGGCGCGGCGTTCGCGGCCTGGCCCGGCGGCTTCGGCGACGTCGCGACCCTCGCGCGCGGGCACCCGCGCAGCTCGCTCGTCCAGCTCGCCTACGGCCTCGCCCTCTACTGGCGCGGCGATCGGGCCGGCGCCGAGGAGGCATGGCGAACGGCGCGCAGCGCGCAGCCCGACACGTCGTACTCGCTGCGCGCGGAGGACCTGCTCCATCCGAACTTCCCGCGCGGCGTGCCGAGCTTCGTCCCGAGCTTTCCCGCGCCTGCGGCGCTCGGGCGGCTCTCGCCGCCGAAGCAGCTCGCCTACCTCGGGGGCAGGGCCAGCACCGGCGGCGCCAGGGACAAGCTCCTCTACGGGGTCGCCCTGCAGCGCCTCGGCCACCAGCTGTCGGCGCTCCGCGAGTTCGAGGCCGCTGCCGCGCTCGCCCCGGCCGATCCCGAGCCGAAGGTCGCCGTCGCAGTCGGCCGCTTCGACAAGGCGAACCCCTCGCGCACCTTCTCGCGCCTGGGGCCGCTCGCCCGGCGATACCCCCGGAGCCAGACCGTGCGCTTCCACCTCGGCGTCTCGCTGCTCTGGCTCGGAAGCGTCAAGCAGGCGAAGAAGGAGCTGCGGCTGGCCCGCGCGGCGGGGCCGACGACGACGCTAGGGATGGACGCGCGGCGGTTCCTCGAACGGCTCAAGGGGATCGGGACCGGCTGACGAAGAAGATGGGCCGAAGGACCTATGGCGTCCGTCCGTTCCGTCTGGCACAGTGCCGCCTTCTTGTTCGGGTGTTTGACGGCACACCGGCCGACGGCTAGCTTTCCGGCCTTGACGGGAGGGGCAAAGCGATGAGTGGGACCGAGGCGGTCGTCGGGGCGAAGGTGGCGGTGCTCGAGACGGAGGAGGCGAGGACCCTCCTCGAGTCGGGGCGTGAGGCCGGGTCGCTGACCGCGGACGAGATCACGCTCGCGCTCGACGATCTCGACCTCGACCCGGGGCAGATCGATGACTTCTACCAGGCGCTCGACGAGCTCCAGATCGAGGTCGTCTCGGCGGAGGAAGAGGAGGACGTCGCCGAGGAGATCGAGGCGCAGGAGGTATCCACCGACGCGCTCCAGCTGTTCCTCAAGGACGTCGGCCGCGTCGACCTGCTCACCGCCGCGCAGGAGGTCGAGCTCGCGAAGCGGATCGAGCGCGGCGACCACCGTGCCAAGCAGGAGATGGTCGAGGCGAACCTCCGGCTCGTCGTCTCGATCGCGAAGCGCTACCGCAACCAGGGCCTGCCGTTCCTCGACCTGATCCAGGAGGGGACGATCGGCCTCGTCCGCGCCGCCGAGAAGTTCGACTACCGCAAGGGCTTCAAATTCTCGACCTATGCGACGTGGTGGATCCGCCAGGCGGTCGCGCGGGCGCTGGCCGACAAGGCGCGCACGATCCGGATGCCGGTCCACGTCGTCGAGAAGCTGAACAAGATCGTGCGCTCGGAGCGCAAGCTGCGCGCCGAGCTCGGGCGCGAGCCCCTCGCCGCCGAGATCGCACGCGACCTCGACCTGACGCCGGACGAAGTCGACCAGATCCGCCGCACGGCGCAGTCGCCGGTCTCGCTCGAGAAGCCCGTCGGCGACGAGGAGGAGTCCGAGTTCGGGCACTTCATCACCGACGAGTCGGTGCCGCTGCCGGAGGAGGCCGCGGAGGTCACGCTCCGCAAGGAGACGCTCGAGAAGATCCTCTCGCAGCTCTCGCAGCGGGAGCGCAAGGTGCTCGAGCTCCGCTACGGCCTGAACGGCGAGCATCCGCGCACCCTCGACGAGGTCGGCCGCGCATTCAACGTCACCCGCGAGCGGATCCGCCAGATCGAGAACCAGAGCCTGAAGAAGCTCCGCGCGCTCGCCGAGAGCCAGAAGCTCAGGGACGTCGCATAGCACGGGGGACAGGCTTCGGCCTGTCCCGCTGTAGGGTTCGCCGTCGTGCCGATCGACCCGACGTGGCTCGAAGAGCTCTCGGAGCTCCTGCGGATTCCGAGCGTCAGCGCTGACGCGGCGCACGCGGACGACGTCCGGCGGGCGGCCGAGTGGGTCTGCGGGTTCGTGCGTGCGGCAGGGGGCGGGTGCGAGGTCGTCCCGCATGGGGGCGGGCCGCTCGTGATCGGCGAGCTGCGGGCGTCGCGTGATCCGGATTCGGCGCCCACCGTGCTCGTCTACGGACACTTCGACGTGCAGCCGCCCGCACCGCTCGACGAGTGGCTGAGCCCGCCGTTCGAGCCGACTGTCCGCGGCGAGTGGCTCTACGCCCGCGGTGTCGCAGACGACAAGGGGCAGCTCTACCTCCTGCTGAAGGCGGCCGCGCTGCTCGCCGCGGAAGGCGCTCTGCCGGTGAACGTCCGAGTCGCCTGCGACGGCGAGGAGGAGATCGGCGGGCACTCGATCGTCGACTGGATCGCCGCGGACGAGCGCGGCGCGGACGCCTCCGTCATCTTCGACGCGCACATGCCGAAGCGGGGTCAGCCGGCGTTCTACGTCGCCACGCGCGGGATCTGCTACTTCCACGTGCGCGTCAGGACCGGAGCGAGGGACCTCCACTCCGGCACCTTCGGGGGTGCCGCGCTGAACGCGATGCATGCCCTGATGCAGATCCTGAGCGGCGTGCTTCCGCGGGACGGCCGGTTGCCCGAGCCGCTGCGGACCGGGCTCGTTCCGCCGACCGAGGACGAGCTCGCGGACTGGGCCTCGCAGCAGCCGGGCGAGGAGGTGCTCGCCGAGCAGGGGGCCAGGCCGGCCGATTCAGAGGCGGCGGAGGAGTTCTACGTCCGCACCTGGGGTGAGCCGTCGATCGACGTGAACGGCGTCGAAGCGGGATCTCCGCAGCTCCAGAAGACCGTGATCCCGGTGGTCGCCGAGGCGAACCTCTCGATCAGGCTCGCGCCGGGCCAGCACCCGGACGTGATCGCGCCGAAGGTCGAGGAACTCCTCCGGGACTCGGCGCCGGACGGCGCCGACGTGGGGGTCGAGCTCTGGTCGTCGGCCCCACCAGGGCTCGTCGCCCCGGACTCCGCCGCGATCCGCCTCGGCCAGGATGCCTTCGAGCGCGCCCTCGGCGTCCGGCCCCTGCTGCTGCGCGCCGGCGGCTCGCTGCCGATCGTCGCCGCGCTCGCCGACCGCGGGATCCCGGCGATCGTCACCGGCTTCGACCTGCCGGACGGGAACCTTCACTCGCCGAACGAGCGGTTCCTCCTCGAGCACTTCCCGCTCGGCGTCGCGGCCGCCCGCGAGCTCTTCGTCGCGCTGGCCGGCCCCGGCTCCGGCTAGGCGTGCCTGTGATCCGGGTCCTGCACGAGCCAGGCGTGGCCGAACCGGCGCATCGCCTCGATCACCGGGAGCAGTGCGACTCCCTTGGGCGTCAGCTCGTACTCGACGCGCGGCGGCGTCTCCGCGTAGCTGCGCCGGTCGACGACCCCTTCCTCCTCCAGCCAGCGCAAACGCTCGGAGAGCGTCCGCGGACTGATGCCCGGGCAGGCGTGCTCGAGCTCCGAGAATCGGCGCGGCCCCTCCGATAGATCGTGCACGAGGAGGGCCGTCCACTTCGAGCCTATGATGTCGGCCGAGCACGCGACCGCGCAGGTCGCGTCGTGCACGGGCTTCATGGTGCGACTGGCCATGCCGTCATTGTACGCCCAGCCTCATGATCGACCTCCACTCGCACATCCTCCCCGGGATCGACGACGGCGCCCGCTCGCTCGCGGACAGCCTGGAGATCGCCGCCGCCGCCGTCGACGACGGGATCACCGTAATCGCCGGGACGCCGCACGTGCGAGATGACTGGCCGACCGACGCCGGCGTCATGGAGTCCGCGGTCGTGGAGCTGAACGCGGAGCTCCACCAGGCGGGGATCCCGCTCGAGGTGCGGCGGGGAGGGGAGATCGCGGTCGATTGGCTCGTGCGCCTGTCGGTCGAGGAGCTGCGGCGCTTCGGCCTGGGCGGCAACCCCCGCTACCTGCTCGTGGAGACGCCCTACTACGGCTGGCCGCTCGCGCTCGCCGACCTCCTCCGCTCCCTGCTGTCCAACGGGATCACGCCCGTGCTCGCCCACCCCGAGCGGAACGCGGAGGTCCAGACCGACCCCGACCGGCTCGTCCGCCTCGTCGACGGAGGCGTGCTCGTCCAGGTCACGGCTGCGTCCCTGGACGGCCGGATCGGCAAGCGATCGCAGCAGACCGCCCGGCGGCTGGTCGACGCCGGGCTGGCGCACCTGCTCGCGAGCGACGCGCACCACGCTGCCGTCCGCGAGGTCGGCCTGAGCTCGGCCGCGAGGACGGTCGCCGGCCCGCTCGCCGACTGGCTCACCCGCGACGTGCCGGCCGCGATTCTGAGCGACGGCCCGCTGCCCCCGCGGCCGGCGGGCGGGCGGCTCAGCGGCTGGTTCGGCAGGCTCCTCGGCGCGTAGGGGCACGATGAACAGCACGCCCCGTGCTGCGGCGGCACGAGTACGGGACACGCCGCGAATGTAACTCGTCCGCTCAGTCTTTGCCTGCCGTTGGCCCTCTAGTCCGTCTTGTGGAAGGCTGCGCCCGGTGCGTGTGCTCCTCAACCTGATCTGGCTGATCCTCGCTGGGATTTGGCTCGCAATCGCGTACGTGATCGCCGGGGCGCTCTTGTGCATCACGATCATCGGTATCCCCTTCGGCGTTCAGTCGTTCAAGCTCGCTGGGTACGCGCTCTGGCCGTTCGGCCGAATGCTCATCCCGGCAAGGACTCGGCATAAGGGCATCAGCGTGCTCGGGAACATTCTCTGGCTGATCCTCGCTGGCTGGTGGCTTGCTCTCGGTCACCTAATCGTCGGCTGTCTGCTCTGCCTCACAATCATCGGGATCCCGCTCGGCGTGGCGAGCTTCAAGATGGCCGGTGCTGCCATCGTTCCCTTCGGCAAGGAGATCGTGAAGAAGTCCGACCTGACGACCTCGGCGGACGCCATCGCGGTCTGAACCGGCGACTGATCCGCTAGCGTCCCGGCTGCCGTTCGGCCCCAGACGGGAGGGCCCTCGCGCATTCGGTCCGGGGCTCTAAACAGATGGCGAGGCTGGTGAGGTGGTGGGGGCGGCGCTACGGCCGCCCCCTCTTGTCTAGAGCAGGTGGATGACGAGGCTCGACTTGTTCGAGTTCTGCCCGCCGATGTCCGTGGTGCGCATATAACCGTGAGCGCCAACGTACGCGCCAGAGCCGCCCACAACGGGAATATTCACCGGAGCCTCGTTGTCGAGGCTGACCGGCGTTAGCAACTCGATCACCCCACCCGGCAGGAAGAGCGCGCCGTTACAGAGCATCTGGGTCTTCGTCACCGCGGTGCACATCGCGGCGATGCGTCCAAACGCTGTACCGCGCTTGGTTCCTGCCCACTTGTAGAGAAGGCCGCCGAAGGAGAAACCCTGGCCGACTGCAGGCGGAACGTGGCTCGTCTCGCTCCATCCGCCCGTGGGCACGAACGACGTATCGACTTCTAGCACCCGAATCGTCTGCGGCTTCACCGCCGCCGAAGACGTCCCAAGCCCAACCGTCAGCGCAACCGCAGCGCAGAGCACTACCACACTTTTCATCCTCAACTGTTGAACCTCCCTCTCCCCCAAGGCTGCCTGCCTGGGCGGACTCTAATCAGCGAGCGCGGCAGGTCAACCCTTTGCTCGCTGATCGGTTAGCTTCTCAGTACCGTTCGGCCCCAGCCGGGAGGGAGATGACCGCGCAGGGGCAACCGAGGGCGATCTTCAGCAGGGCGATCGAACGCGGCAACGTGGTGGTCGCGGAGATGGCGGCGCGCGAACTCGGCAGGATCAGCCTCGCTGAGGCGTTGGAGCTTGTTTGCCTGTACGCGACGGCAGAGCCGGCAAAGTTCGAGCGAGCAGCGTTGCGGTGGCATATCCGCTTCGTCACCGAGAGCTCGCCGTCGCTGCTCCGGGCGCAGATCGCTTCTGGCGGCGCTCGGCGAGCTTCGAGCGGGGAGTGACCCGGCGAGAAGGATGCTCTTCGAACTAGCCGGCTGACGATCCTTAGATCGGGCTTCCGCGCGGGTCGCGCGCTTCTTCCGTGCAGTAGAGAATGCGGGCTCGAGGTTCTATCCTGGCTTTGCTCCTGCAATCGAAAGGGTGGAGCGTGGCCGTCGACGTCGATGCCGGGAGCGTCGTCGAGCAGATCGCTGACGACGTCCGGAACGGACAGTGCATTCTCTTTCTCGGCGCTGCTGTGCATGCTCCGCCGCCCGAGGACGGCCGGTTCGTGTATCCGGAGTCGCAGCGGCCGCCGCTCGGCTCGGCGCTCAGCAGGGCGCTTGCCGAGGTGTGCGAGCTTGGCAAGCGGTTCCCGAACGAGGGGCCGACGAATCTCCAGCGGGTTGCACTGTTCTTCGAGATCGAGCGGTCGCGGAACCAACTGGTGGAGGCAATCAGGAACGCAGTGCAGGTCGGGAAGAGGCCTTCTCCCGTCGTCCGCGCGCTCGCGGAGTTCGACTTCCCGCGGGTGATCACGACGAACTACGACCAGCTCTTCGAGGACGCCCTCCGTGCGGCCGGCAAGCACCCGCGTATGAGCGTATATACGCCGCGGCTCGAGCCGACGAGCGATCCTCCGAACC
>JBKPRD010000101.1:0-4288 GCA_046734415.1 Actinomycetota bacterium
CCACATCGCGATTCAGGAGCCGCTGCGGCTCGGCGGCTCGAGCGCGATCAAGCTCCTGCCCTAAGCATTTACCCGTCGCCCATCGTTTCCTAGCAATGCAGCGCTAGCTTGGGCTGCATGCTGCGGCGATTCCTACTCGCGAGTGTGCTCGCTTCCTTCGTCTTCGCAGCAGGAGCCGTGGGCGCCGTTTCGAGCGCCAAGGTCGTCCGGAACGGCGAGATTGTCTTCTCGAGCCTGCGGGTTCGAAACGGGGACTACGACCTCTACCTCATGCGGGCAGATGGAACGAGAAAGCGGCGCATCACCAGGCGGCGCGCGTTCGAGCGGTACCCCAGGTGGTCGCCGGACGGAAAGTGGCTCGCGTACATCAGCAATCGCTCGCGGCCGAGCAGCGAGGAGGCGTACGAGATCTACATCATGCGCCCGAACGGCACAGGCTTCCGCCGGATGACAAATGACCGGTGGGTCGACGATCAGCTCGCCTGGTCGCCGGACGGGAAGCGGATCGCCTTCGAGAGCAATCGCCAGACGAGCAAGTTCGCACTCTGGGTGTTGAACGTCGACCGCAGCGGTCTCCGCAAGCTGGCGGACAACGCAAGCCTTCCCGCCTGGTCACCGGACAGCGAGACGATCGCCTTCGTCCGGTCCAACCCCAAGGGAGGACCGTCGGGAACCGATGAGATCTGGGTGATGGACCAGGATGGAACGAACGAGCGCCGTCTGACGGCACCACCGGTCGGCCGCACCTCCTCCGGCCGCGACTCGATGCCCGAGTGGTCGCCCGACGGCAACCAGCTCGCCTTCGTGCGGCGGTACCGCGGCAGGTCTGACATCTACACGATCGGCGCCGACGGCACGGGGCTTCGCCGGCTGACTAAAGACTCGGGCCAATATTCCTGGCCGGCGTGGTCACCGGACGGCCGGCGCATCGTCTACGTCAGACATCACTCCAGGAAGGTGGACGTCAACGTCATGAACGCCGACGGGTCGCAGCAGAAGCGGCTCACGACCGGCGGGCTCGACTACGCCTACCTGGACTGGCAGCCGCTTCCCTAGCGCTCTCGCGCACGGTGGATGACCACCGGGCACGGAGCATGCTGCGCGACCTGGTGGCTGACCGAGCCCAGCACGAGCGTCTTGAAGCCGCCGAGGCCCCGTGAACCGACCACGACGAGATCCGCGTCGCCCGCGGCGTCGATGACGGCCGACGCCGGCCGCGCCTCTACCGCGACAGCGTCCACGGTGACCGACGTGTCGTCCCCGACGACCTCCTCGACGATGCCGGCCACCAGCTTCTCGGCAGCGTTCTGAAAATCCGGAAAGTACGTCACGGGGTCGATCATGGGCATGGCAGCAACGTCGGGCACGGGAGGCGGAACCTCCCATGCGTGGACCGCCATGACGCTTGCCCCGTGGGCCCGCGCCTCCTCGATCGCCCAGCGCAGGGCCTGTTTCGAGGCATCCGAGCCGTCGACTCCGACGACGATCTTCTCCATGTCGTGGACCATAAACCGCCGATGAGAGCGTTTGCAGCCGTGCTCATGCTCGCCGGCCTGGCCGGAATGGTTCCGGCCCGGGCACTCGCACACGGCGCGATCTCTCCGACGAGCGCGCCGCGCGGAGCGACACAGAGTTTCGTGGTCGTCGTCCCGAACACCTCTGTCAACGTGCCGCTGACCGGCTTCCGCCTGACGCCGCCGGAGGGTGTCGATGTCGAGGCTGAGGAGGACCCGGACTGGACGACGACGACCGAGGGTCGCACACTCGTGTGGACCGGCGAGGGAATACCGGCCGGAGAGAACGGCAGCTTCGAATTCCGCGCACGCCTGCCGGACAGCGGATCATCTGTCACCTTCCAGGCGGAGGAGAGCTACCCGAGCGTGCCCCGCAGCGGATTGTTCCCCCTCGCGGTCGCGTTGACGGGCGCCGGCGCCGGTGACGGTTCATCCGGAAGCCAGGGCCTCATCGTTGGGCTGATCGGAGGCGTCGTGTTGGCCCTCGCGATCATCGGCGCGCTGCTTCTCCCCCGGCTCCGAAGCCCGTAGCATGTAGGCCGTGAACGGCCGCCTGTCCTGGGTTCTGACGGCGCCTTTACTCGTCCTGAGCCTCCTCGCGGGTCATTCGCTCGGCTACCGGTGGGCTGTTGCGGATCCGCATGCCCGTGCGCATCTCCTCCAGGACAGCGGCCACGGGTACTTCGCGTACGCCCCGCTCCTCATCGCCGTGGGCTTCACGCTGATCGCCGCGGCGCTGGCCGCGCGAATCCATGCCGCCGCCCGGGGCGATCGCTTGGGCGGATCGCCGCCCTGGCTCTTTGCCCTCTTGCCGCCGATCGCGTTCGTCGTCCAGGAGTTTGTAGAGCGACTCCTCCACTCCGGCCACGTTCACGTCGCCACACTGGCCGAGCCGGCAGTTCTGATCGGCCTCGCACTGCAGCTGCCGCTCGCGGTGATCGCGCTCGGCCTGGCCTGGCTCCTCGCCCAAGCGGCTGACCAGCTCGGCCAAGCAATCGCCGAGAGACCGAGGAATCGCCTGGCCGGGATGGCGCTACCGAGACCGGCGGAAGATCCGCTTCTCCCCGCCTTCGCGGTCTCCACTCAGGGCTGGAGCCAGCGCGGCCCGCCGTTCCGCTCCTTCTGAGCAGTAGGGCCGCATCCGAGCGGGCGGCCCGATTCGAAGAAGAAGGAGCGAATGAGAGTTCGAGCGAGCTATCTCGCCGCAATGCTGGTAACGGCGCTCGCCGTCGTCCCGACGGCGTCTGCGCACGCGATCCTGCTCTCGACGACGCCGGCGAACGACTCGGTGGTCGAGGCTGCGCCGAGATCGGTCGCCCTGCGCTTCAACGAGCCGGTGGAGAGCGCGTTCGGATCCGTCCGGATCTACGACGCGCAGGCCAAGCGGGTCGACAACGACCGGATCACACGACCGAACGAGAAGACCGTCGAGTCGGGGATCAACGGCGAGCTCGCAGACGGGACGTACACCGTCACCTGGCGCGTCGTCTCAGCCGACTCCCATCCCGTGTCGGGCGCGTTCATCTTCCATGTCGGCCACCCCAGTGCGAATGCCGGTGGCGTCGCAGCTCAGGTGCTCGGAGGCGGAACACCGCGCAGCGTCGATGTCCTCTTCACGATCTTCCGCTTCTTCGACTTCGCATTGATCTTGCTCGTGATCGGCGGCGCCGTGGCGCTCGCCTATCCACTCGAGTCCGCCGGCTCGAGCCTTCGAAGCCGGCTCCTGGTGGTCCTCGCCGTGTGGGCGGGGCTGCTCGCTCTGGTTGCACTTGTCGGGATCGTTCTGCAAGGAGCAAAGGGCGGGGGCTTCGGGCTCTCGGAAGCCGTCACCTGGACGAGTTTCAGAAGCGTCCTGGACACGAGGTTCGGCAAGGTCTGGCTCCTTCAGGCAGGGCTCGCAGCGGGCGTTGGAGTGTTCGCGTTGCTTGCGAGAAGGAGAACCGGCGGCCAGTTAGTCACTCTGCTCGTCGCTCCGGCGCTGGTTCTTGCGGCGACGCCGTCGCTCTCCGGGCACGCAAGCGTCAGAGGCGGCCTGACGCTCGTCGCCGACATCGTTCACGTCGCCGCGGGCGCTGTCTGGACAGGCGGGCTCGCGTTCGTCGTCATCGCACTTCTGGCCGCGGGCGCCGACCGCTGGCCGCTCGCCGCGCGGGCGGTTCCGCCGTTCTCCCGCCTCGCCGTCCTCTCCGTCGCCGCCTTACTCGTTGCCGGAACGTACAACGCGTACGAGGAGGTCGGCGCGTGGCGTGGACTCTGGGACACGACCTACGGACTGCTGCTGCTCACCAAGATCGCGCTCGTCCTGCCGGTGCTCGCGCTCGGCGCCTACAACAACCGGTACGCCGTTCCTCGGCTGCGAAACGCCGTCGCGTCGGTCGCCGAGCAGCGTCGCTTCCTACGGATGGCGGGCGCAGAGCTGGCGATCATCGTCGCCATCGTCGGTGTGACTGCGGTGCTCGTGACCGAGCCACCCGCGCGAGCCAGCATCGCCCCTCGCGGTCCCTACGCGACCACCGCAACGCTCGGCGGCCTCGAGGCAAACGTCGTCGTCGATCCTGCGAAGACCGGGCTCAACGTCATCCACCTCTACCTCACCGATCGCTCCGGGCGGCCGGCCGACGTCGCCGAGCTCAAGCTCGCAGCCTCGCTGCCGAGCGAGAACGTCGGGCCGCTTCGCTTTACGGCCCACCGCCTGGCGCCCGGTCACTACGCCGTCCACGGAGCGCAGCTCCCACTTGCCGGCGACTGGCAGCTTCGCATCGAAGCGCGCCGCG
>JBKPRD010000102.1:0-3095 GCA_046734415.1 Actinomycetota bacterium
CCGTGTGATCACGGTCCTGGCCTTGATCGGCATCTCGCTGCCGGTCTTCTGGCTGGGTTTGATCACGCGCTACTTGTTCGCGCAGGGTCATCCGTTCGCGTTCATGCCGGACGGCGGCTACGTGCCGTTCACGTCCAATCCCTGGGGCTGGTTCACCCATCTGCTGATGCCGTGGTGGGTGCTTGCGATCCTGTTCATCGGGTTTTACGGGCGTGTGCTGCGCTCGAACATCCTCGACACGATCAACGAGGACTACGTCCGCACGGCGAAGGCGAAGGGCCTGCCCTACCGGCGCGTGATGGTCAAGCACGTCCTGCGGAACTCGCTGATCCCGATCGTGACGCTGTTCGGGCTCGACTTTGCCGCGGTCATCGGGGGCAGCGCGATCCTGACGGAGACGGTCTTCGACCTGAAGGGGGTCGGCTGGTACGCCGCGCAGGCGGTGCAGGACCTCGACCTGCCCCCGATCATGGGCGTGACGATCTACGCGACGTTCTTCATCGTGCTGTTCAGCGTGGTCGTGGACCTCGCGTACGCGTGGCTCGATCCGCGCATCAGGCCGTCGTAATGGCCGAACGCCTGATCGAGGTCAAGGGCCTCAAGGTTCAGTTCGCGACCGAGGACGGGATCGTGCGCGCGGTCGACGGAGTGGACTTCGAGCTCAGCCGCGGAGAGGTGCTCGGCATCGTCGGCGAGTCCGGCTCCGGCAAGAGCGTGACCGCCATGACGTTGCTCGGGCTGACGCGCGACCGCAACACGCGTTTCGAGGGCGAGGTTCTCTACAAGGGTCGCAACGTGCTCGCGCTGAACGAGGACGAGCTGCAGGAAGTTCGCGGCAACGAGATGTCGATGATCTTCCAGGATCCGATGACGTCCTTGAATCCCGTCTACTCCGTCGGGGCGCAGATCTGCGAGGCGATTCGGATTCACGAGCGGGCCGACAAGAACACGGCGCGCCGACGTGCGATCGACCTGCTGAGGCAAGTGGGAATCCCGAACGCGGACTCGCGCGTCGACAACTACCCGCACGAGTTCTCCGGCGGCATGCGTCAGCGCGCGATGATCGCGATGGCGCTCGCGTGCAACCCCGACGTCCTGATCGCCGACGAGCCGACGACCGCGCTCGACGTCACGATCCAGGCGCAGATCATCGAGCTGATCGACCGGCTGAAGGATGACTTCAACTCGGCGGTGATCCTGATCACCCACGACCTCGGCGTCGTCGCCGAGATCGCCGACGAGATCATCGTCATGTACGCGGGCCGTGTGGTCGAGCGCGCGAAGACGCGCGAACTCTTCTACGACCCGCAGATGCCGTACACGTGGGGCCTGCTCGGCTCGATCCCGAGGCTCGACCGCCCCAAGCAAGAGCGGCTGCACTCGATCAAGGGCACACCGCCGTCCCTGATCCGCACGCCGACAGGCTGCAAGTTCCGACCGCGCTGCCCGCACGCGTTCGACAAGTGCATGGAGGAGCCTGGGCTCGAGAACCGGGTCGAGACGCCCGGCCACCTCGACCGCTGCTGGCTGAGCGTGCCGGAGAAGCGCCGCCTGCGCGAGGCGACGATCAGCGGCGAGGAGGCT
Organism: Actinomycetota bacterium; assembly: GCA_046734415.1. Classification (GTDB taxonomy): domain Bacteria; phylum Actinomycetota; class Thermoleophilia; order Gaiellales; family Gaiellaceae; genus DATBLE01. Next base: position 1,585 of record JBKPRD010000102.1, read on the forward strand.
GCCGCTTGAGTGGCCCGAACGGCGGCGACCCGCTCGTCGAAATTCAGAGCCTGAAGAAGTACTTCCCGATCAGAAAGGGGCTGCTGCAGCGCGAGGTCGGGCACGTGCACGCCGTCGACGACGTCACGCTCTCTGTGCAGGAAGGCGAGACGGTCGGACTGGTGGGGGAGTCCGGCTGCGGCAAGTCGACGCTCGGCCGGACGATCGTCCGCCTGCTCGAGCCGACGGAGGGGTCGGTGATCTTCGAGGGCCGCGACATCTCGAAGCTGGGTCCTCGGAAGCTGCGGCCGCTGCGGCGCGAGATGCAGATGGTCTTCCAGGATCCGTACGCGAGCCTCAACCCGCGCAAGCGAGTCGGGTCGATCATCGGGACGCCGCTGAAGATCCACGGGGTCGAGAAGAGCGAGCGCCGGCAGCGGGTGCAGGAGCTGCTCGAGACGGTCGGGCTCTCCCCCGAGCACTACAACCGGTTCCCGCACGAGTTTTCGGGCGGCCAGCGGCAGCGGATCGGCGTCGCACGGGCGCTCGCCCTGCGCCCGAAGCTGATCGTCGCGGACGAGCCCGTCTCCGCCCTGGACGTCTCGATCCAGTCTCAGATGCTGAACCTCCTGGACGACCTCCAGAAGGAACTGTCCCTTACGTACATCTTCATCGCCCACGACCTCGGCGTCGTCCGGCACGTGAGCAACCGGATCGCGGTGATGTACCTCGGCAAGCTCGTCGAGCTCTCCCCGGCGGAGGAGCTCTACCAGCGGCCGATCATGCCCTACACCGAGGCGCTCCTCTCGGCCGTGCCGATCCCCGACCCCGATCTGAGCCACGAGCGCGAGCGGATCGTCCTGCAGGGCGACGTCCCGAGCCCGATCAATCCGCCCTCGGGGTGCCGCTTCCATCCGCGCTGCCGGTACATGACGGACATCTGCCGGGAGGTCGAGCCGCCCCTGGCGGACTACGGAAACGGGCACCTGGCGGCCTGCCACCACCCGCTGAATGTGGACAAGGAGACGCTTGCTCGGGTGACCGTCTCGGACAAGTATTCGCCGGCCGCGGCCGACGAGAGCGCCAAGCCGCAGAGCCCCGGCAAGGAGGAGGCTCGACCAATCCCTGAATAGGGGTAGGACGCCGCGCTAAAGCGGCTTGGCTAAGCGGCCGATAGCCCTGGCATGGACGCCGCTGAGCGCAAGGAGATCCTGAGCCGGTATATGGACCATCAGCGCCGCTTCGAGGCGGTTGCTGCCAAGCGCCAGAACGGCAACGCCGAGGTCATCCCGTTCAACGGCCCGCTCCGCGAGCTCGAGCAGGAGCCGACGATGCGGGAGATCGAGGTGCTCCAGTTGATCTCCGATGGCCTGGTGAACCGTGAAATCGGCCACCGCCTCTTCCTCAGCGAGGAGACGGTGAAATCGCACGTCCGGCACCTGCTCGCGAAGCTGCAGGCCCGCTCGCGCGCGCATGCTGTGGCCGTCGGCTTTCGCCGCGGCCTAATCGCCTAGCTCTGCCCCTCTAGCGCG
>JBKPRD010000103.1:0-10054 GCA_046734415.1 Actinomycetota bacterium
CTACGTCATCAACGCGGACGGAAGCGGGGAGCGAAGGTTGACGCACGACTTGCTGGCCGCCTCCTACCCTGCATGGTCACCCGACGGGCGGAAGATCGTCTTCGCGGTTTGGAGCAACGGCATTTACGTCGTCAACGCCGAAGCAAAGCCCCGAGATCTATGTCGTGAACGCCGACGGAACAGGGCTGAAGCGGCTGACGAACAACCGAGTCTGGGACCAGGCTCCCCTCTGGTCGCCCGACGGGAAGATGATCGCCTTCGCGACCGTCCGCAACGGCGACGGCGAGGTCTACGTCATGAACCCCGACGGAAGCGGCCAGCGGAATGTCAGCCGCATCCACGGGAGGAGGATCCGGGACGTAGGACTGTTCGCCTGGTCGCCTCTGCCGCGTCAAGCGGGGACGGCAGCGCCCTAGCCGGGTCGCGTCGTGAGCGGCCCGCTGCCTAACGCCTGTGAGTACAGCGGTTTGTACGGGACTCGTCTAGGTGCCCGCCGAGAGCATCCACGAACACGAGGTCGTCCTCGCCCGTGAACCGCTCGCGGCGGCTGAGCCCGTCGAGCGCCTTCGCCGCCTGGTCGATCAGCGGCACCGACCGTACCCGCCCCGACTTCGGCGAGCCCTCCGCTCCATGCGTGAAGTTGCGACACACGTGAACGAGCGCCTTGCCGAAGTCAACGTCCGCGCTTGAGTGCTCGGGGGCAGAGCCGCGGGTCATCGAGAAGGGTGCTAGGGTGGGTAGTGCATTCTGGCTTAGATTCCTCGCCCGCCAGGCGAGCGCGGTAGGACGTGTTCGGTTGTAGGTCGGCTCGGCCAGGAGCATCTATCGAAGGAGGCCTAAATGGCCACCAATGTCACTACCGAGCCTGCGACGCCGATCACGGGTGCTCGCACATCGAGCGTACTTGCCCGCTTCACGGCCGCACCTGGTGTGACCACGGAGCAGTACGACGAGACCCTCCGTCGCCTTGAGCCGACGGGCAACTGGCCGCCGGAAGGACTCGCGTACCACGTCGCTTTCCTTTCGGAGGGTAGCCTCAAAGTCAGCGAGATCTGGGACTCGCGAGAGCAGATGGACGCTTTCGGCGAGCGGCTGATGCCGGTGCTGAAGGAGGTTGGGATCGAGCTTGCGGGCGAGCCCGAAGTGCTCGAGATCCACAACATCATCGAGCGCTAGGCCGATCAGCTAAGCGAGTTAGGGCCGGGCTGGCCAGGCGAAACGGAGGCTGCGAAAGTCACCGGTTCGTCTTGGGGCAGTCCGGCCCTAGATCGTTCCAGGCGCATAGAACCCGCCCGGCCGGCGGCTCATAAGAGGGCTACCGTATTGAGCCGCCCTCGTCTTCCCAGGCTTCGATCTCTTCTGCCGTGCCGTTCTTGCCGGCGGCTTCCCGGGGCACCCGCTTGTAAGCGAAGTACGCTGCTATCGCTTCAAGGTCGTGCCGTCGTCCGTTCGGGAAACGGCGGGCTGAGAACGCCGCCCAGTCGAGCCCAGTCCGAAGTTCCTCGATGCGCGCCTCTGCGGTCACCGATTCACCGTCATCCGTGAAACGTGTGGTGGTGCCCTTCGAGCTCGAGGCGAGCCGGGCCGTTGTCCCTCGCTGTGACGTGAGCCTGGATCCCTTCAAGAACAGCGACGATCCGGGCGTCGCCGCTCCCCAGCTCAACCATGACGCGTTAGCCCTCGTGGTCGTCGCCGGTTAGCTCAGCAGCGTGGCTGTCGGCGCGAGCGTGCGGATGCTCGATCTCACCTACGGCCACCTCGTCAAAGGGTCAGAGTCGGCCGCACGGGAACGGCTCGACGCGCTCGTGTCGCGGGAGCACAATCAGCAGGTAGGAGGCACGATGGCACGGGAGCACGGCTACCTAGAGGGCCCGATGTGGGTCCGCACTAATAGATTCAGCCTGCGCCGCAAACCCTGGTACCGATGGCACCGGCCAGCCGGCAACGGCTACCTCGACGTTCCCGTGGACTACGACTACGAGGACTTCGACCTCGCGCCGGAGGAGTGGGAGTCGCTCAACCACCTAATGGAGTCTGGGCGGCCAAAGGCCGCGAGGGACAAGCGCGGGACCAGGGTGACCGTGGCGGTCATCCTTGCGGGTGGGCTGATCGGGTTCTGGCTCGCCCACGGCTGGGAGGGCACCCTGGTGGGACTGTCCGTCGGGTGGGTCGCAGCGTGGGTCCTGCTGGGCATTCTGGCCGGGCGTCAAAGCGCGAAACTGAGGAAGACCGGCGGGTCGCGTTCGGGCGAGTGAAGCGGGCCGACCAGCGATCGGCACGCATTCGCCTATCGCTGACCCCGCCCTCGCGCGTAGCAGGGGGCTCCGCATGAACAAGCCGAATGTCGATTCGGCCGTCGACGTGGAGTGACGGGGTGGTGGGCCACCCACCCCTTCCGCGGGTGGGTGTCTTAGACTGGCCGGCCGTGCCGTTCCGGGCCCTCCTCCTCGACTTCAACGGCACGCTCTACCTGCAGGTGCGCTGCTCCTGATGACCCATCGGGGGCCCGCGCGGCCGCAGTGGGCGACGCGGGGATCGGTGTCGCAGCCGGGCTCCGCCCGGCAGGCGCCGAGCGAGGGGGTCTCGAGTGCGAGGGCCCTCTTGCGGTCTGGTCACGGGCCCTGCTCGGCCTTCGGCGCGCGCAAGAGCAGCCCCACGATGACGCCGGCGGCGAAGAGCTGCACGCCGACCGGCACACCTCCGGTCCGGTGCCAGCCGGCGACACGATGGGTCGGGTAGAGCTTCTTCCCGCCCAGCTTCGGCAGCGGCAGGACATGCTCGAGGTCGGGTGCCGACGAGGCGGCCGCGCCGAGGACGGCCGGATCGAACAGACCACGCGCGGCTGCGAGTGCGCCTAGCAGTGCGAGGCCGGATCGGATCTCGAACCTCCGCGAAGCAATGTCCCAGTGCGGGATGCGGTCGCAGATCCCGTGCAGGACGAGCCCGAGGAGAGCGGCGCGGAGTCGCGAGCCGGCGAGCGCGCCGCCGGCAGCGCCCGTGGCCACGTGCATCGACACGATCACAGCGGCAGCGTATGGCCGAAGCTGTTCCCGTGCGCCCAGCAGGCGTAGGGCTATCTCTCGACGTGCTGCGAGCCGCCGTCGGGCCGAGCACGGGTCGCGCTCCGGGTGCGGGACATGGTCGCGGCTCCGCCTCCGAACGGCGCGAGCTGAAAGTGCCAGTGACTAGCCGTGCCGAGGTACTTGATCGCGCAAAGAGCCGGCAAGAGTGAACGCGAGCGTCGCGCAACGAGTCTCGTGAGAGCAAGGGCGCGCGCCTCTCGCGAGAGCAAGACCGGGCGTCATGAGCACGAGTCGTGCTGGTCGGGGCACGTCGTCGGCGGAGAGGTCCGTGGGTCCGAAACCCCTCTCCTCGAGTGACGAGCCTGCCTCGGCGTCGAATCGTAGCGCCGGCCGCGGTGAATCAACCGACCTCGAATCTCGCAACGAGCGAGAAAAATCGTTGCGCGATCCCTTGCACGGCGACGCGCGACCCTCTAGGTTTCCGCTTGCGCCGAGCACGGAGCGCGATTAGGTCGAAGCCCAGCCGGGCGGCGGTACGCGGAAGCGGAAGGTCGGTCGGCTAGGTGGACGAAAGCGCCTCCGGCTCGGCGAACTCTTGGTCCGAGTTCGTCCGGGCCACCCTCTATGGTCACGCGCGTGCAGGGCGACTACATCAGGCGCGGCGTCGCGGAGTTCATCGGCACGTTCACGCTCGTCTTCATCGGCGCTGCCGCGGCCATGTTGTCCGGCGCCGGCGGCCTCGTCGGCGTCGCGTTCGCGCACGGGATCGCGCTCGCGGTGATGATCACGGCCTTCGGCCACATCTGCGGCGGCCACTTCAACCCGGCAGTGACGCTTGGATTCCTCGTCACGCGCCGGATCGCAGCCGGCCTCGCGGGGGTCTACTGGCTGATGCAGTTCACCGGTGCCGTCATCGCCGCGCTCCTGCTCTGGTGGATCTTCCCGGCCGAGGCGATCACCCCTTCGCACCTGGGCGCGCCCATCCTCAACGACCTGATCGGATCCGGCGCCGGCTTCGCACTCGAGGCGATCATGACCTTCTTCCTCGCGATCGCAGTCTTCGCCGTCGCGGTCGACGAGCGCGGCGCGTTCAAGGCGGTCGCCGGCTTCGGGATCGGCCTCGTGCTGACGATGGACATCCTCTGCGGCGGTCCGCTGACCGGCGCAGCGATGAACCCTGCCCGCGCGTTCGGGCCGGAGCTCGTCAACAACTTCTGGAAGAGCTACACCTGGATCTACTACGCCGGCCCCGCGGTCGGCGCCGTCCTCGCGGCTGTCCTCTACGAACTGCTGTACCTGCAACCGAAGATGCGCCTTCCGCTGCCGGGGCGCCCCGGCGCCGACATCGACGAGCCTCGCCCCGGCGACCTCGCGGCCTCCTAGGTCGTAGGCTCCGCGCGTGGAGTCGTTCCGCACGGCCGACGGCCGGATGCTCGCCTATCGCCGTGAAGGCTCGGGGCCGCTCCTTGTCTGCCATCCGGGCGGGCCGGGCTTCTCGTCGCGCTACTTCGAGGATCTGGCCGGCCTCGGCGAGCGGTTCTCCCTGATCCTGCTCGACCCGCGTGGGACGGGGGCATCCGACCGCCCCGCCGACGCCCGTGCCTACACCACCGAGGACTACGTCGCGGACCTGGAGGAGCTGCGCGCGCAGCTCGAGCTCGAGCGGATGCTCCTGCTCGGCCACTCGCACGGAGGCGTCGTCGCGGCCGCGTACGCCGCGACTCACCCCGAGCGCGTCGAGAAACTCGTCCTCGCCAGCACGCTTGCCCGCTTCGGCGAGGAGCAGCGCCAGGCGATGGCGCGGATGACGGCGACGCGTTCCGGCGAGCCCTGGTACGAGGAGGCACGCGAGGCGCTCGAGCGGGAGGAGGCCGGAGACTTCGCGGACGACGACGAGCTCGCCGACCTCGTTGCCCGGGAGATGCCGTTCTATTTCGCCCGGTACGGCGCCGAGGAGCGGCGGTACGTGGAGTGGCTGGGCGAAGAGCGCCCGAACAAGGACGCGCTGCACCTCTTCAACACGGAGATCTGGGACACGTTCGACCTGCGGCCGGGCCTGCCCGAGATCAGCGCGCCGACGCTCGTCATCACCGGGGCGCTCGACTTCATCACGGGCCCGGCCTGTGCCGCCGACTTCGTGGCGATTCCCGGCCAGCGGACGGTGCTGGTCGAGGGCTGCGGGCACTTCATCCTGCGCGAGGCTCGGGACCGCTTCCGCGACGAGGTGACGTCGTTCCTAGCCTGACGGCTTCGCCCCGAGCACGCGCGCCGTCTCGTCGCTGTCGTAGACCGGCAGCTCCCGCTCGTCGCCACCTCCTCTGAGCAGGAAGCGGTCGCCCTCGGTCACCTCGCCGATCGGGCTCAGGTCGAAGCCGAGTGCCGTGCTCGTCGCGAGCAGACCGCCGACCGCCGCGGGGTCGGAGGCGACCAGAAGACTCCCGGAAGCGAGCATCCCCAGCGGGTCGATCCCCAGCGCCTCGGCGATCACGGCGGTCTCGGCCAGGATCGGGACGGCGTCCCGGTCGATCGTGGCGCCGCAGCCGGCGGCCAGCGCAAGCTCGCGCACACCCGTCGCCAGGCCGCCCTCGGTCGGGTCGTGCAACGCGGTGACCCCGCCGGCTTCGAGGAGCGCGATCGCCTCCGCCGCGACCGAGATCCCTGGGTCCGAGATCAGCTGTCGGGCTCGCTCGACGAGTGCGCCGTCGACGACTCGCTCGAGGCGAGACCTGAGCTCGCGCGCGACGAGCGCCGTTCCCTCGATTGCGATCGCCTTCGTCAGCAGCAGCGGGTCACCCGGTCTCGCGCCACCGGGTTCGAGAAGTCGCCCGCGCTGGACCTCGCCGAGCAGGACGCCGACGAGGATCGGCCGCCCGAGCCCGAACGTGATCTCGGTGTGGCCGCCGACGAGCGAGATTCCCCGCTGCACGCACGCGTCCCGCAGCTCGCGAAAGTGCGACTCGACGAGCTCCTCCGTCGTCCCCTCCGGCAGCAGCGCCGTCACCATCATCCACCGCGGCCTCGCCCCGAGGCACGCGAGGTCGTTCGCGTTCACGTCGACGAGGTAGCGGGCGGGGCTCTCGGTCGCGAACGTGATCGGATCCGACTTGACGACGAGCGTCGTTTCGCCGAGATCGATCGCGGCTGCATCTCCGCCGACGCCGGGGCCGACGAGGACCCTCGGGTCGCTCGTCGCGTACGCGGCGATCATGCGTGCGAGCAGCTCGCCCGGGAGCTTCCCGACGGGCAGACCGGATGAGGCCACGGCGCCACGCTATCTGGCCGGGGTACCGCCGGTGACAGCCGATCCCTGGATTACGCTCGACGACGTGGACGTCGTCCGGCCCGTGTGGGCGAGCTGGTCATTTCTCGTCTACGCAGGCTGCCTGATGGGGCTTGTCGCGTCACTTGCGTGGCTGGCGATCATCGCCGGCGACTACGGCAGCGGCGGCTTCGCCGGGTGGACGGTGCTGTTCTGGGGGGTCGCGGAGGGAGTCGCGCTCGGCCTGCTCGTCGCCGGGCGGCAGGTCGCGGCCGGAGTCGCGGCGTTCGTCGGGCTCGGCCTCTGGGTGGTGATGGTGGGCGCGCTCTTCGAGTGGTGGGGCTGGCTGCCCGACCACGACGCGCCGATCCAGGGGTTCCACCTGGGGACGCTGTTCCTGGAGCTGCTGGTCGTGCTCGCCGCGGCGGTCGACCTTCGCATCTGGCGGCACCCGCTGCTCGTGGCGATCCTCGCCCCCGCCGTCTGGCTATTCGTGACCGACGTCCTCTCGAGCGGCGGCAACTGGACGTGGGTGGTCACTCTCCTCGTCGGCCTCGCCCTCTTCCTGCTCGGAATCGGCCTCGACGCGGACGCGTCCCGGCCGTACGCGTTCTGGGTACACGCCACTGCAGGGGTGCTGGTGGGCGCAGCGCTCCTCAACTGGTGGCACACGAGCGACGCGGAGTGGGCCGGGATCATCGTCGTCGCGCTCGTCTTCATCCTCGTCGCCGCGGCGCTGCGGCGCTCCAGCTACGCCGTCCTGGGCGTGATCGGACTGATCGCGGCGACCGCGCATTTCGCCGGTGACCAGGCGACGGGCGGCCTCCTCGCCGGTGAGCCCGAGCGACCGACGAAGTGGGCACTGCCGGTTGCCTTCCTGTGCCTTGGTGCATTCCTGCTGGTGCTCGGGCTCGTCCTGCACCGCTCGCGCGACACGCAGGACGCCACGACGGCGTAGAATCGCCGGGCGCGCGAGGGCGCACCCGGTCCGCGGGCAGGGCTGAGCCCACCTCGAAGGCAGCACCGCGGCACGCAATCGATCTTCTTCCTGCCCGACCGCGGACGCGGGCCTCACGGGAGGAGATCCGCATGAACCTCGAGCAGCTTCGCAAGCAGGCCAAGGAGCTCGTTCGCGCCGCGCGCGCGGGCGACCCGGACGCGCTCGCGCGCCTGGGCGATCTTCCGGTCAGGCTTGCGAGCGCCCAGCTCGTGCTCGCGCGCGACCACGGGCACGCGAGCTGGCCCGCGCTCGTGCGCGTGGTCGTGGAGCAGCCGTTCCACACGGACATCGAGTACTACGAAGGCCGCGCGGACGGGATCGCGACCGTGAACGGGGTCTCCGTGGCCGAGGCGCGCCGCGACCTCGCCGCACGCCACGGCTTCCCGAGCTGGGCGGCGCTGCGCCGGCACGTGGGCGCCCTCGCCAGCGGCGAGGCGGAGCCGACGCCCTTCATCCTCGCCTACCGGGCGATCGAGGCGAACGACCGGGCGCGGCTGGTCGAGCTGCTCGACGAGCACCCGGAGCTCGTGGAGATGCGCGGCACCAACGGCAACGATCTGTTCGGAATGGCAGGCGACCTGGAGCTCACCAGGCTGCTGCTCGGGCGCGGCGCCGACGTCAATCGCGGCAACGACTACGGCTGGACGAAGCTGCACCAGGCGGGCTACGGGAACGACGTCGAGCTCGCGCGACTGCTCGTCGACGCGGGCGCCCGGACGGATCTCTACGCACGAGGCGACGGCGGCACACCGCTCGTCGCTGCGCTCTTCTGGGGCCACCGCGAGGTCGCCGACCTTCTCGGCATCGAGCCACGCAACCTGCGGGTCGCCGCCGGGCTCGGCCGGGTCGACCTGATCGACGAGCTCGTCGGGACGCCGGCCGCCGCAGCCCATCGCGCCTTCTACCGCCCGCACGGCGGGTTTCCGGAGTGGACGCCCAGCGGCGATCCGCAGGAGATTCTCGACGAGGCGCTCGTCTGGGCGGCGAAGGCCGACCGGATCGAGGCGATCGACCGCCTGGTCGAGCTCGGGGCGCGGGTCGACGCGGATCCGTACCGCGGGACCCCGCTCGCCTGGGCCGCGGCGAAGGGACGCGTCGACGCCGTCCGCCGCCTGGTCGAGCTGGGCGCCGATCCGAACGGGCGCAGCACGTTCGGCGGGCCGACGCACGGCGAGGGTGTACCGCCGCTCCACCTCGCGGCGCAGGCGGGGGAGGAAGGCGCGGTCGCCCTCCTGCTCGAGCTCGGCGCGGATCCCTCGCTTCGAGACGGGCTCTACGACGGCGACGCTGCCGGTTGGGCGTCGCACGGCTGTCGGCCGGATCTCGCCGAGCGGTTCGGCTGAGGAGCGTCGCTACGATTCGTCCCCGTGTCTGGCCACTCCAAGTGGAGCTCGATCAAGCACAAGAAAGGTGCCGCGGACGCCAAGCGGGGCCAGCTGTTCACGAAGCTGACGCGCGCGCTGATCGTCGCCGCCAAGGACGGCGGGCCCGACCCGGCGGGCAACCTCGCGCTCCAGAACGCGATCGAGAAGGCGCGCGCCGCATCGATGCCGAAGGACAACATCGAGCGCGCAATCGCCCGCGGGGCCGGCACCGGCGGGGACGCGGCGAGCTACGAGCAGATCTCGTACGAGGGCTATGCCCCCGGCGGCGTCGCGGTCTACGTCGACGTGCTGACCGACAACCGCAACCGCACCGCGGGCGAGGTCCGCCACGTGTTCGCGCGTGCCGACGGCAACCTGGCCGAGTCGGGAGCGGTCGCGTGGCTGTTCGAGCGGAAAGGCGTCATCCTCGTCGACGGGTCGGTGGACGAGGACGAGCTGACGCTCGCAGCCGCCGATGCGGGCGCCGAGGACGTCGCCCGCGAGGGCTCCAGCTTCGAGGTCACGTGTGCGCCGGAGGACCTGCACCGCGTCCGCGAGGGGCTGGAGGCGGCGGGAATCGACATCACCGAGGCCGAGGCGACGATGTTGCCGAAGACCACCGTCTCGATCGAGGACGAGGCGACCGCGCGGAAGGTGCTGAAGCTGATCGACGCGCTCGAGGAGCTCGACGACGTGCAGGACGTCTACGCGAACTTCGACATCCCCGAGCGCGTGCTCGAGACGGTCGCGGCCTAGAGGGCCAGGCTCCAGGCGAGTTGGGCGAGCGCCCCGCGGCGGTCGCTGAGCGTCAGCTGGAAGCGGTAGGTACCCGGCCGGGCGAGCTTGAAGGGTCCGACCCGGACGCCTCCGCGCGGCGGCGAGAAGGTGAATCTGCCGAGGAGCCTGCCATTCAGCGACAGACGGACCAGACCGGTGCCGGCTCGGCTCGTGAAGAAGCGGAGCGTCACCGCCCAGCCGCCCGAGGTCCGGGCGACCAGCGGCCGGCCGAGGCTATGCGCGGCGAAGGTCGCCGCCGAGGTCGGCGGCGACTTCGTGAAGGGTGTGTAGCCGGTCGCCGGAGCGGCCGGCTCCTTGGTCGACGCCTGGCCGAAGGAGGCGGTCACCTGCCTGGCCGCGCTCATCACGACGGAGCAGGTGGTGCTGGAGCCGCCGCAGTCGCCGCCCCAGCCGGAGAAGGACGTGACGGCGCCAGGCGCCACGTTCAGGGTGACGGCGGTGGCAGGGGCGTAGCTCTCGGAGCAGTCGGTCGCGCCGTTCCCGCAATCGATGCCGTTGCCCGTCACCTTGCCGGTGCCGCTGACGATCACGGTCAGCATGGGGTTGTCGCTTCCTCCACCGGAGGAGAACGCCGCGGTGACGGCCTTCGCCGCTGTCTCTTATACACATC
>JBKPRD010000104.1:0-4786 GCA_046734415.1 Actinomycetota bacterium
GGCGACGCGCCGCCGGCGACGGCCTGCTCCACCGCGCGGGCGCGCAGCGGCGTCGCCCCCATCCCGGCAAGACCGACGTGGACATCGCCGTTCAGCCGGAGCGCCGCAACCGCAACCGTCGCCCAGTCCTGCTGGCGCCGAACGTGCTTCAGGTACCGGCCGCCCTCGACCTTCGGGACCCGGATCTCGGTGAGCAGCTCCTGTGGCGCGAGCGCGCTCTCGAACGGCCCGACGAAGAAGTCGGACGCGGCGATCGTGCGCTCGCCGTCCGGGCCGCGGGCGACGAAGTCGGCGTCGAGCGTCAGGAGGATGGTGCCGAGGTCGGAGGCAGGATCGGCGTGGGCGACCGAGCCGCCGATCGTTCCGCGGTGGCGAACCTGCGGGTCGCCGACATTCCCGGCGGTGCGGGCAAGCAGCCCGCACCCCTGGGCGAGCACCGGGTCGAGCGCGAGGTCGGCGTGTCGGCCGAGTGCGCCGATCGCGATCCGATCGCCGTCCTCGCGGACATAGCGAAGCTCGTCGAGACGGCCGACGTCGACCAGCAGCGACGGCCGCGCGAACCGAAGCTTCAGCAGCGGGATCAAGGAGTGGCCGCCCGCGAGCGCCTTCGCGTCCTCGCGCCCGAGCAGCTCGATCGCCTCGTCGACCGAGCCGGCGCGCGCGTACTCGAAGGCGGCGGGGATCATACGCCCGCCCTCGCGGCCGCCTGCACCGCCTTGAGGATGTTGTGGTAGCCGGTGCAGCGGCAGAGGTTGCCCTCCAGCCCGAGGCGGATCTCCTCCTCCGACGGGTTCGGGTTCTCCTTCAGCAGCGAGACCGACGCCATCACGAAACCGGGGGTGCAGTAGCCGCACTGGAGCCCGTGGCTCTCGTGGAACGCCTGCTGGACGGGGTGCAGCTCGCCGTCGCCGGCCAAGCCTTCGATCGTCGTCACCTCGCTCCCGTCCGCCTGGACCGCCAGCACCGTGCACGACTTCACCGACTCGCCGTCCAGCAGCACGGTGCAGGCGCCGCACGACGTCGTGTCGCAGCCGACGTTCGTCCCCTTCAACCCCAGCTGCTCGCGCAGGAAGTACACGAGCAGCGTGCGCGGCTCGACGTCGGCGTCGTGCTTGGTTCCGTTGACGGTGATCGAGATCTTCACGCCTTTGCCTCCTGGATCGCACGCCACACGTTCTCGCCGTTCGCCGGCATGTCCACGTGCGTGACGCCGAACGGCGACAGCGCGTCCACGACAGCGTTGTACACGGCCGGGGTCGACCCGATCGTCCCCGACTCGCCGATTCCCTTCGCGCCGAGCGGGTTGGCAGGGGTCGGCGTCTCCATCTCGACCGTCTCCCAGGAGGGAAGCTCGGCGGCCGAGGGGAACGCGTAGGAGACGAGGTTGCCGGTGAGCGGGGTGCCGTCCTCGCCGAAGGTGTAGTGCTCGTAGAGCGCCTGCGCGACGCCGATCGCGACACCGCCGTGCACCTGCCCCTCGGCGAGCAGCGGGTTGATCAGCGTGCCGGCGTCGTCGACGCAGACCATCCGCTGCAGCTCGACCTGGCCGGTCTCGATGTCGACCTCGACCAGGGCGATGTGCGTTCCGAACGGGAAGGTCGGCTGTCCCTTGAACTCGTTCGCCGCCTTCAGCTCGTCCATCCGGCCGTCGCTCTCCGCGCGCGTCGCCAGCTCCTCCCACGAGAGCGACGGGTCGGGGGTGCCCGCGACGTGGAAGCGACCCAGCCCCTGGTCGAGGACGACGTCCTCGGGGTTCGCCTCGAGGTAGTCGCCGACGAGCTGCTTCGCCTGCTCGACGACCGTCTCTGCGGCCGCGCCGGAGGCAGTGCCGCCGATCTGGAGCGACTTCGAGCCGTACGTGCCGGTTCCGGTGGCGATCTCGTCGGTGTCCCCCTTGTGCACCGTCACCTTTTCCAACGGCAGCCCGAGCCGGTCGGCGACGACCATCGCGAAGCTCGTCTCGTGCCCCTGGCCGTGGGAGAAGGAGCCGGTGCGGACGATCGCGCCGCCGTCCGGCGTGATCTCGACCTCCCCCAGCTCGCCCTCGCCGAGCGGGTTCGTGATCTCGACGTAGGAGGAGAGTCCGATCCCGAGCTGCTTGGTCGCACCTTCGTCCCGGCGCCGCTTCTGCTCCGCGCGCAGCTCGTCGTAGCCCGCCGAGCGAAGCGCGAGATCGAGCGCGCCCACATAGTCTCCGGAGTCGTAGTTCGCGCCGGACGCGGTCGCGTGCGGGAACTCGCGGACGTAGTTCAGGCGCCGCACCTCGGCGGGCTCCATCCCGATCTCGGCGGCGAAGCGGTCGATCGCACACTCGATCACCTGGATCGCCTCCGGCCGGCCGGCGCCGCGGAAGGCCGCGATCTGCGTCGTGTTCGTCACCACCGTCGTGCCCTCGGCCTCGAGCCTGGGGATGTCGTACACGCCGCTCGACATCAGCGCGGTCAGGCCCGCGAGGATCGCGCCGAGCGTGGGGTAGGCGCCGCAGTCGGCGAGGACGTCGAGCCTGTAGGCGAGGACCTTGCCGTCCTTCGTCCCGCCGATCGTGTAGTTCAGCTGCATCGCCCGGCCGTGCGGCAGCGCCAGCATGCTCTCGCTGCGGGTCTCGGTCCAGCGCGTCGGCCGATCGAGTTTCCGCGTCAGCCAGCAGACGAGGATCTCCTCGGTCAGGCCGCTCGAGGACACGATCTTCGCTCCGAATCCACCGCCGACGTCCGGCGCGACGACCCGCACCTGCGTCGGCTCCAGGCCGAGCATGCCCGCGATCGCGTCACGGTCCTGGTGCGGCGTCTGCGTGCTGAGCCAGATTGTGAGCCTGCCGTCCTCGAATGCCGCGGCCGTCGACCGGGGCTCGAGCGGGCACGGCGCCATCCGCTGGCTGACGAGCGTGCCCGAGACGGTCACCTCGCAACCGTCGAAGAGGTCGTCCGCGTGGGCGGCGGGCGGCTGGGTCCGGGCGGCGACGTTCGTCCCCGCACCCGGGAAGAGCAGCGTCTCGTCCTTCAGCGCCTCCGCCGGATCGATCACCACCGGGAGCGGGTCGTAGTCGACCATGACCAGCTCGGCGGCGTCCGCGCCCGTCGGCCGGTCCTCGCTGACGACGATCGCGACGATCTCGCCGACGAAGCGCACGACGTCCTTGGCGACCACGGGCCGCCCCATGTCCTGCGGGAAGCCGAACGGGGGCGGACCGAACGGCGGCAGGTCGATGTCGTTCGCAGTGAAGACCTGCACGCCGGGGAGCGCCTCCGCGGCGCTCGTGTCGATGCCGTTGATCTTCGCGTGCGCGAGGAGCGAGCGGACGAAGGTGATGGTGGCGGCGCCGTCGGGTACGAGATTCTCGACGTACCTGCCCTGGCCGCGGAGGAAGCGGTCGTCCTCTGTCCGCAGCACGCGGTTCCCGAGGATGCTCACGGCGGGAGCCTAACGCCCGACCACCCCCCGAGTCGAGACGACCGTTCGGATAGTCGAACGGCGATGCTCGGCAAGGGGTTACGCGTAGACGCCGTCCGCGACGGATGCAGGGTCGGGCAGAGGCGACGACTCTGCCCGGCGCAGCGCGTCGCCGAGCAGCGCCTTCACCTCGGCGCGAAGGTCATCGTCTTCGGCCTCGGAGAGCGCGGCGTTCTCGGCAAGCCAGCGCCGGTAGCGTCGAACCGGATCGCGCTCCGCCCAGGCCGACAGCATCGACCGCGGAACGTAGAACGCGTCGTCGTGGACAGCGTGCCCCTCCATCCGCAGCGTCACCGACTCGATCAGGGTCGGGCCTCCGCCGGCTCGCGCCTGCTCGATCGCTCGCTTCGCCTCGGAGTGGACGGCGAGAAGGTCGGTGCCGTCGACCGTGACACCCTCGAACCCATATGCACGGGCGCGGTCGGACAGGCGCTCGGTCGCGTACTCCAGATGCGTCGGCGTCGAATAGGCCCACTGGTTGTTGTCACAGACGAAGACGACGGGGAGGCGATGCACACCCGCGAAGTTCATCGCCTCGTGGCAATCTCCCCTCGCAGACGCCCCTTCGCCGAACCAGCCCACCGCCACGCGGCTCTCGCCGCGGATCCGGAAAGCCAGCCCGCAGCCGACGACGACCGGAAGCATCGCCGGTAGGTGGCTGACGATCGTGATCTGACCACGATCGAGGTCGGCGAAGTGGACGTTCCCGTCGCGGCCGCGCGACGGCCCGTCCACCCGGCCGAGGTAGTTGGCGAAGATCCGCCAAGGCTCCGTCCCGCGCGTGATGTGGACGCCGAGATTGCGGTGGAGGGGCGTCCCGACGTCGTCCGACCCCATCGCCGCGGCCACCCCGACCGACGCGGCCTCGTTGCCGCGACCCGTATAGAACGAGCCGGAAATCTTCCCCTGCTTGTAGAGGACGTGGCCCATCTCTTCCAGGCCGCGCGTCGTCAGCATCGACCGGTAGAGCGCAACGAGGGCGTCACGGTCGAGGTCCACGTCCACCGGGCGATGGTATTCCGGGGACGTCCTTGCCGGCGGCGCTCAGGGCACGTCGGCGTGCGGGTGCATGGCTCGCACGTTCGTCCGCCCGCGGTTGGCCGCCGTCGGCGGGAGGAGCCGGTAGTCCTCGAAGTCGTAGACCCGGTGCAGCCTCGGAAACTCGGCCTCCGCCCCGGCTGCCGGAAGGACCAGGAGGGTCGGAGACGAGTACCCCGGAGAGCCGAGCAGGAATGCGCCCGGATCGATCGGAAAGCCGAGACTCGAGTCTTCAGCCAAGACTCCGGGGTAGTGGCCATAGTCGAGAGCAGGCTCGTCCGCGCCCGGGTCCACGAGG
>JBKPRD010000105.1:0-4731 GCA_046734415.1 Actinomycetota bacterium
AGTTGAGGTAGACCGACCGCACGTCGCCGTTCCGAAAGCCATGGACAGCGCTCGGCGGCACCGACACCCAGGTCCCGGCCGGCGCGCGCACCTCCTCGAGCTCCGGGCCGAGCACGAAGACGAGCTCCCCCTCGAGGATGAAGAACGAGTCCGCGTGCTCGCGGTGGACGTGCGGCGCGGCCCCGGGCAGGCTGGCCCCGATCGACGTCCACGTCACGTCGAGCAGCTCGTGCGCGAGCAGGATCCGCAGGATGCCCTGCTCGTTGTCCCTGATCACCTCGCCCTCGCCGGCCCGCAGCAACACCGGCTCCATCTAGACGTTGGTGGTGCCGTCGGGGCCGTGGACGATCGGGTTCACCGGTGACCTCCTACGTCGAGCTGCACTGTCATTCAGCCTATTCGTTCCTCGACGGCGCGTCGCAGCCGGAGGAGCTGGCCGCGCGCGCCGCCGAGCTGGGGTACGAGGCGCTCGCGCTCACCGACCACGACGGCGTCTACGGCTCGCTCGAGTTCGCGCACGCGGCAAAGGCGTTCGGCGTGCGGCCGATCACCGGGACCGAGATCACCCTCGAAGGCGACGCACACGTGACGCTGCTCGTCGAGACGCCGAAGGGCTACTCCAACCTCTGCCGGCTGCTGACCGAGGCGCACGCGGGCACGCGACCGAAGCCGGCCGATGAGCCCCTCCCGCCGGCGTTGACTCTCCAGTCACTGCTGGAGCTGAACGAGGGGCTCGTCTGCCTGTCCGGCTGTGCTCGTCACGGGCTCGGCGTGCTGAGGCCGAACGAAGCCGCGCGCGTCGCCCGCGCGTTCCGCGACCGCTTCTACGTCGAGCTGCAGCGCCCGTACGAGCGCGGCGACGTGCGCCGTCTCGCCCGGCTGCGCGAGCTGGCCGGCGACCTCGGCGTCGCGACCGTCGCGACCGGCGACGTGCATTCGCACCATCCGCGGCGGGCGGCGCTCCAGGACGCCCTCGTCGCGATCCGCTGCCGCACCGCGCTCGAGGGGTGCGAGCCGGAGCGCCGGGGGAACCACGAGAGCGTCCTGATTCCGCCGGAGGAGATGCTCGACCGCTTCCCCGCCGACCGCGACGCCGTCCTCCGCACGAGCGAGCTCGCAGCAGGCCTCGCCTTCGACCTGACCGAGGAACTCGGCTACCGCTACCCGGACTTTTCGGACGGGTTCGAAACGCCCGACGGCCAGCTCAGAAACGTCTGTGAGCAGGCGTTTTCGTCCCGCTACCCAAGTAACAGTCTGTTACAAGGGGCGGCGCGGCGGCGGCTCGACGAAGAGCTGGCGCTGATCGCGGAGCTGAAGCTCTCGGGGTTCTTCCTCCTCCACTGGGAGGTGCTCGAGCTCGCACGCGAGGTCGCGCTCGAGGTGCGCGGGCGCGACTCGCCCCGGAACGCGCTGCCGCCCGGTAGAGGGCGGGGCAGCTCGGTCGGGTCGATCGTCTGCTACCTGACCGGCCTCTCGCACGTCGACCCGGTCGAGGCGAACCTCTCGCTCGGCCGCTTCCTCAACCGCGAGTTGGTCTCGGCGCCCGACATCGACCTCGACTTCCCGCGGGACATCCGCGAGAAGCTGATCGTCCGCGTGACCGAGCGCTACGGTCACGAGCACGCGGCGCTCGTCGCCAGCTTCTCGACCTACCATTCGCGCGGCGCGATCCGTGACCTCGGCAAGGCCCTCGGCCTCCCGTTCGCCGAGCTCGAGCGGCTCGCCCGCGTGACGGAAGGCAACCCACACCGCGTCGCGGAGGAGGTCGCGAAGCTCCCCGGCGACCACACGTCGTCCCGCTGGCGCGCGCTCGGCGAGATCGCGCACGAGATCGGCGGCCTGCCGCGGCACATCTCGCAGCACCCGGGCGGGATGGTCATCTCCAGCCGGCCGCTCGTCGAGCTCGTCCCGGTCCAGCCCGCGGCGATGGAGGGGCGACAGATCTGCCAGTGGGACAAGGATTCTTGCGCCGACGCCGGCTTCCTCAAGGTCGATCTGCTCGGGCTCGGGATGCTCTCCGCGGTCGAGGACTGCGTCGACCAGATCGCGCGCCTGCACGGCGAGCCGATCGACCTCTCGCGGATCCCGCTCGACGACCAGGCGGTGTACGAGGAGATCCAGCAGGCGGACACCGTCGGCGACTTCCAGATCGAGAGCCGGGCGCAGATGCAGAGCCTGCTGCGCACCCTCCCGGAGAACCTCGACGACCTGACGATCCAGGTCGCGCTCGTCCGCCCGGGGCCGATCCAGGGCGGCGCCGTCCACCCGTACATCGAGCGGCGGCAGAGGCTCCGCGAGGACGCGAGCTTCGTGCCACCGGTCGACCATCCCTCGCTCGCCGAGCCGCTGCGCGAGACGCTCGGCGTGGTCGTCTTCCAGGACCAGGTGCTCGAGGTGGCGATGGCACTCGCCGGGTTCACCGTCGGCGAGGCGGAAGCGCTGCGCCGCGCGATGAGCCGCAAGCGCAGCGAGGAGGCGATCGAGGCGCTTCGCCCCCGCTTCGTCGAGGGCGCGCTGCGCCAGGGCGTCGACCAGGAGCTCGCGAACCGCGTCTACGACAAGCTCGTCGGCTTCTCGGGGTTCGGGTTCCCGAAGTCGCACTCGGCCGCATTCGCGCTCCTCGCCTACCAGTCCGCCTGGCTGCGGCACCATTACCCGGCCGAGTTCCTCTGTGCGCTGCTCAACGCGCAGCCGATGGGGTTCTACCCGCCGGCGAGCCTCGTTCGGGACGGCCAACGGCGCGGGGTGGAGGTGCGGCCGCCGGACGCCAACGTGAGCTCGGCGGCGTGTGTGATCGAGGACGGCGCGGTGCGGGTCGGGCTCGGCTACGTGCGCTCGGTCGGCGAAGAGGAGGCGAAGGCGGTCGCGGGGGGCCAGCCGTACGCCGACGTCGCCGACTTCGCCCGGCGCGCGCCCGTGAACCGGGTGGCGCTGGAAGCGCTGGTCGCATCGGGCGCGTGCGACCGGTTCGGCTCCCGCCGCGAGCTGCTCTGGCGGGTCGGCGTCGTCCCGCGGCCGCAGAACGCCGGCGGCGGGAACCGGCAACTGACGCTTCCGCTCGAGTCGACCGCACCGGTTCCGAAGCTCCCGGTCCAGACGGAGTGGGAGGAGATGCTCGCCGACTACGGGACGACCGGTCTCTCGATCGGGCCGCATCCGCTCGAGCTGCTCCGACCCCACCTCCCGGTCGCGACCCTCTCGAGCCGTGAGCTTCGCGATCATCCGACGACCACGATCGCGGTCGCGGGCATGGCGGTCGCCCGGCAACGCCCTGCGACCGCGAACGGCGTCGTCTTCATGCTGCTGGAGGACGAGTTCGGGCAGGTGAACCTGATCGTCCCGCCCCCTGTGTACGAGCGCTTCCGACCGCTCGTGCGCGGCGAGCCGCTCCTCCTCGCGCGGGGAAAGCTGGAACGCTCGGGCCGCAACCTGAACGTCCTCGTCTCGACGCTCGAGTCGCTCGGCCCGCTCGCCCGCGAGATCGCCGGCGAAGCCGAGGTGCAAAGTGCCCTCCCGCGGGCACACCACTTCGGACACCGATGAAACCGCATCGACGCGACTGGCATCGTCGGCGCGTTCGCAGCGGGCTTCTGGAGGTCAGACCCAGAGCTGCCAGCGGGACTTCCGGCAGCCGCAGTCCTTGTTCTTGACGCCGCACGTTTGGCAGTCCCAGAACTCCCACCAGATCCAGCGGAGGTGCTGCATCTCGAGGACGATCATGCAGACGATCGCGAAGAGCAGAAGTCCGGGGGACACGCAGACCAGGATCGCACGGCTCGGAGAAAGGTGCAATAGGTCGTCGGGCCCATTGCGGGGGCCCTAGAGGCTCAGCCCGAACGGGGGAAGGCGGCGTGAGACCTCCGAGTCGAAGGCCTGCTCGTACGCCTCGGCCTGATCCGGCTCGAGCGTGCTCGCGTAGGTGTCGCGGATCTCGCGCAGCGCCTCGCTGCCTTCCTCGACGAGCTCCAGGAAGGTCGCGTAGCGCTCCTCGGCCTCCTCGGGCCCCGCGCGGTCGTACGCGCGCTCGGCCTGCACGCAGGACTCGAGCAGGTCGGCGTAGTCCTCGCGGAAGATCGCCAGCTGCCGCCCGATCAGATCTTCGAAGCGTCGCATCGGAGCGTCGTACAGTAGTTCGCCGTGCTGATCCGCAGCTGGAACGTCTTCCACGGGAACACCAAACCGCCGACCCGTCGCTCGTACCTGAAGGAGATGCTTCGGATGGCGACAGCCGACGAGCCCGACGTGCTCTGCCTCCAGGAGCTCCCCGTCTGGGCGATCGGCCGCCTCGCGGGCTGGAGCGGCATGCGGGCGCTCGCGGACACCGCGCGCGGACCGAGACTGCCGCCGCCGCTCGACCGGCTCCTCACCAGCCTGAACACCGGCCTCTTCCGCTCGCTGGTCACGGGGCAGGCGAACGCGATCCTGCTCCGGCACGACCTCGCTGTCCGCAAACGCAGCGTCTTCGTGCTGAACGAGGGGGGTGTCCTCGGAATCGGGATGGGCGAGCGGCGGATCTGCCAGATCGTCCGGCTGCAGCGTCCGGATGCGAAGTCGCTCGTCCTCGCGCACCTGCACGCGACGCACGCGCCGGCTTACGCGCAGGCGCAGGTCGAGAACGCCCTCGAGCACGTCCTGGAGCTCGCCCGGCCGGACGAGCGGGTCGTCATGGCCGGCGACTTCAACTTCACCCCGGACCTGCGCCACCTGGGCTTCACCGGCCAGGGGCCCGGG
>JBKPRD010000106.1:0-2037 GCA_046734415.1 Actinomycetota bacterium
TCGGCTCGATGATCACGGCCTACCTGGGCGGCGAGCACGCCGACGTGGTGTCAGCGATCCACCTCAACTTCGTGCCGATCCGGCCGCTGCCGGACAACGAGCTCAGCGCGGAGGAACGCCACTGGAACGAGGACGCGGACGCCTACCGCGCGAGCGAGCTCGACTACTTCGTGCTGCAGCAGCACCGGCCGCAGACGCTGGCGGTCGCGCTGCAGGACAGCCCGCTCGGCGCCGCGGCGTGGATGCTCGAGCGCCTCAACTCCTGGAGCGACGGCGGCGTCGCGCAGGCCTTCCGCATCGACGACCTGATCACCAACCTCATGCTCTATGTCGCGAGCGGCCGGATCGAGTCCTCGCTGTGGTTCTACCGCAGCTTCCTGCTGGAGTGCGAAGGAAGAACGCATCCGTCTAACCGTGTCGAGGTTCCGACTGGCGTAGCCGTGTTCCCCAAGGAAATGCTGAACGGCCGGCCGCCGCGCAGCTGGGCCGAGCGCGACTACGAGGTAGTTCACTGGTCGGCCATGCGACGAGGCGGGCACTTCGCCTGCCTCGAGCAGCCCGAACTCTTCGTGCGCGATGTCCGCACGTTCTTTCGCGCGAACATGGCCCCGGCGTGAATCAATCGAAGGGAGAAACATGGAACCCACGAACATCCTCCCGATCGTCGCGGTGCTCTCGCTCGTGACGGTGGAGTACGGCGGCTGGGCGTTGCTCACCTTCATCACCGGCCGGGAGGGCCTGGCGGACTGGCAGACGCGCTTCTTCCGAGCGGGGCACGCTCACGCTGGCGTTCTCCTCGTCCTTTCGCTCGTCTACCTGCTCTACCTGCCGCGCGCCGACTTCTCCGACACGTTCGAATGGATCGCCGGCGGCGTGCTGATCGCCGGCGTGCTGGCTCAGTCGGGAGGTTTCTTCCTGCATCTGGGGGTCGGCCAGGTCGGCGCGCCCTCGGCAGGGACGAAGCTGACACGAGTGGGCGCGATGCTGATCGGCGCCAGCCTCGTCGCACTTGCCGTAGGACTGATCCAAACCGCTTAGAGGCATCGCGTTTGTGACTACCGAGACGGACACGGGCGCCGGCGGCTTCAGCGAACAAGAGGTGCTCGAGCTTGCCCAGCAGGCGTACGAGGGTGATGCGTGCTTCCCGCTCGCGTGCGAGCGGACCGCCTTGCTCGTGATCGACATGCAGGACGAATTCGTCCGGCCGCTGGACGCCCTTCTGGGTACCCGATACGACTCGGCAGGTGCCGAGGCTCCGACGGCTGATCGAGACCTGCCGCCGGCTCGAGGTCCCGGTCATCTATACCGCCTTCGCCGCGACGCACCACCGCGCCGACCGTCCGCGAAGCGCGCGAGCATGCCCAACCGCTACGTCGAGATTCCGGCTAACCCGGCGTGGTTTCGCGACGGGATCATCTGGCACGAGCTTGCACCGGCCGAGAACGAGATCGTGATCCACAAGCCGTCGTCTGGCGCCTTCTACGACACACCGCTCCAAACGATCCTGACCAACCTCGGCCGGGACACGATCATCATCTGCGGCACGCTGACGAACTTCTGCTGCGGGACCACGGCCCGGCAGGGCTACGAGCGCGGCTTCAACGTCGTCGTCGGCGACCTGACCGCGACCGACGATCGCGAACTGCAGGAGAGCGAAAGGAGCAAGTGAGATGTCTGGAGCAATTGACGTTCTGAACCCGGACAAGCCGAAGCGCGTCCTCATCCTCGTCTCCAACCCCGCGGTCTCCGAGCAGACCGGCTGGCCGATCGGCTTCTGGTGGGCGGAGCTCACGCATCCCTACTGCGAGTCCGGCCCCGGTTCCGCCGGCGTGCGGCAATGAAAGGGGGAGCTGTTCCTCCTCTGCCGGGCCCAGTTCCTGCTGATGCTCGACATCGCGGGTCGTGAACGTCGGGCTGCGTTAGCGACCTGGAGGAACCGAGTCGTGCTCGCCTCGATCGCTGACCTGGGCCGCGCGCTGAGGAGAGGCCGTGAACCGGCTCGGGGGTGGGTCTCCGTTCGGTTGGGCCAGGCTGCTC
>JBKPRD010000107.1:0-12049 GCA_046734415.1 Actinomycetota bacterium
CACACGCGCGACTACGCGCGGCTGCTACGGGTCGCCGAGAAGCTCGACTACGGGATCGTCGGCGCCAACGCGGGCATCATCAGCGCGCCGAATGCGCCGTTCGGAGGAGTGAAAGAGTCGGGCTACGGCCGCGAGGGCGGCTCGGTCGGGATCGACGAGTACCTCGACGTGAAGTACGTGCTCGTCGCGGACGTGGAGCCGGCCTAGCGCTCAGGTCAGCGAGAGCGACACGCCGCCGTCGACGAGCAAGACCTGCCCGGTGAGGAACGACGCTTCCTCGCTCGCGAGGAACAAGAACACGTTCGCGATGTCCTTCGGCTGACCGTTTCGCCGTACCGGCACGCGCGCGGCGAACTCGCGTACGCCCTCGGGGCCCAGCGAGTTGACCGGGTCGAGGCTCTGCGGCGTCTCGATGACGCCCGGGGCGATCGCGTTGGCGGTGATCCCGTGCGGGCCGAGCTCGACGGCGAGCGTACGGACGAGGCCGACCAGCCCGGCTTTGGCGGTGGTGTAGTGGGCGTGGCTCGCCCAGCCCTGGTAGGCACCGGCGATCGAGCTCGTCGCGAGCAGCCGTCCCCAGCCCGCGTCGATCATGTGCGGCATCGCCGCGCGGAAGCAGCGGAAGACACCGGCCAGGTCGACCTGGAGGAGCGCGTTCCAGCGGTCGTCGTCCAGCTCGGGCGACGGGACGTCGCGGGCGATCGCCGCGTTGGCGACGACGACGTCGAGCCGTCCGAGCTCGGAGACGGCAAGGCCGACCATGGCGTCGACGGAGCTCGTGTTCGAGACGTCCACCTCGACGACGAGGCACCGGCGACCGGCTTCCTCGACGGCCGCGCGCGTCGGCTCCACGTCGTGCGGGTCGGGCGGATGCCACCCGGCGACGACATCTGTCCCCGCCTCGGCGAAGACGCGCGCGGTGGCGGCACCGATCCCGGAGGCTGCGCCGGTGACGAGCGCGACTCTGCCGTCGAGCCTGAACACGTCAGCGCGAGAGCAGCACGACGCCGACGACGACGAGGGCGGTCCCGATGCCGCGGACGAGCGTGATCTTCTCCCCGAGGAAGAGGGCCGAGCCGATCACGGTCACGATCGGGTAGGCGGAGGTCGCGGGCGTCACCTGGCTCGCGGGACCCTTCGTCAACGCGTAGAAGAAGAGGATCAGCGCGGAGGAGGCGGCAAAGGCGGTGGCTGCTGCCCAGGCGCTCCCGACGCCGACCGGGAACCTGGTGCCGTCGAAGATGACAAGGACCGCCGAGAACACGATGTACGCGATCGGGACCCAGAGCACGAGCTGCTCCCAGGTGATCGTCCGCAGGGCGAGCTTCGCGGTGACGCCTCCCGCGCCGAGGATCACGATGTAGCCGATCGCCGGAGGGATCCAACCTGCCATGAGCCGCTCCTTCACGTTGCTGACTTGATCTCTCGCAGCACCCGCTCCGAGACGTCGATGACCCGAGCGACGTCCTCCTCGGAGTGAGCCGCCGAGGTGAAGCCCGGGTGCGAGGGCGCCATGTAGACGCCGCCGAGCAGGAGGCCGAGCGAGAAGGCGCGGGCGCGCGCGCGATCCGCGGTGATCGAGTCGCGGCGTGTTCGGATCGGACGGTCGGTGAACGCAAGGCCGAGCCAGGAGCTCATCCCGGTCACCTGCGCCGCGACGCCCAGCTCCTCGACGATCCGCCGCCATCCCGCCCGGATTGCCTCTGCCCGCGCGTCGGCGACCGCGATCGCGTCCGTGTGCTCGAGCTCTCTCAGCGTCTTGAGACCGGCCGCCATCGACGGCGGGGCGCCCGAGAAGGTCCCGGACTGGAAGATCGTCGCGGCCGCGTGCGGGTCGCCCGGGACCGGCGTCACCACCGCCTCCATCACGTCGCGCCGGCCGCCGAAGACACCGATGGGGAAGCCGCCTCCCGCGGCCTTGCCGAAGCAGTGCAGATCCGGCGCGAAGCCGAAGTGCGCGGCAGCGCCGCCGAGGCCGAGCCGGAAGCCGGTGATCACCTCGTCGAAGATCAGGAGCACGCCGCGCTCCCAGGTCAGCTCCCGGAGGGCTCGCAGGAACTCCGGATCCGGCTCCTCGCCCCCGAGGTTCGAGAACGGGACGGGCTCGAGGATGATCGCCGCCAGGTCGGGCGCCGCGTCGCGGACGACCGGCGCGACGACGTCGATGTCGTTCCAGGGGAGGACGACGACGTCCTCGAGGACGCCCCGCGTGATCCCGGCACCGTCCGGAACCGCCTCCGGACGATCCTCCGCACCCCCGACGTGCGCTCCACTCACGAGCGCGGCGTCGTGCTGCCCGTGGTAGTGGCCCTCGAAGCGGGCGATGCGCGAGCGGCCGGTGAACGCGCGGGCCGTGCGGAGGGCCATCATCGTCGCCTCGGTCCCGGTGACGACGAACCGCATCACCTCCATGCTCGGGACGAGGCGCGAGATCGTCTGGGCGAGCTCGACCTCGAGCGGGGTGGCGATCGCCAGGCTCGTCCCACGCGCGACCACGTCCTGTACCGCCTCCACGACCGCATCGGGAGAATGTCCCAGCGGGTTCGGGCCGAAGCCCATGATCAGATCGACGTAGTCGTTGCCGTCGACGTCCGTCAGGTGCGCGCCCTTCGCCTCGCGCACGTAGAACGGCTGCCAGGCCTTGAAGTGCGAGCTCACGCCGCCCGCGAGCACGCGCTCGGCCTCGTGCCTGAGCGCGTGCGAGGCAGGCGTCCGCTCGGCGAGCTGCTCGAGGTAGTCGGCCGTCAGCCCCTCGATCGTCGCGACGGTCGCCATCAGGCTGCACCCCGCGTCCGCGGCACGACGTAGTCCCGGTAGAGCTGTTCGCACTCGGGGCTGCAGAAGCCGCGCTCCTCGCCCTCGACCTCGACCACCCACAGCTGCTTCGCGACGACCTGTCCGCAGCACGCGCACGGGGTGACGACGGTCTCCCAGATCTGTGGGCTGAGCGGGCGCCAGCTGCCGGTCGAGCTACGAGCCATGCTCCGAGCCGAGCGGTCCTTCGCCGCCCGGATAGCAGAAGGTGATCGACGGCGAGTAGAAGCCGAAGGTGACCTGCAGCGGATCAGCCGGACGCAGCGTCTGCAACGACTCCCGCCCTCCGCCGAGAAACTCGACCGACTCGACCTCGAACGTCTCGGCCGCGTCCATCACGAACGGATAGCGGCCGCTGACGAGCTGCCCGTCGACGCGCGTCAGGTAGCGGAGCTGGCCAGTCACGTGCCCGGGCGTGCCGATGTCCACCCGCGCCGTCGTCCGGATCGCCGGCTCGCCGTCCAGCAGCGTGGTCGCCACCAGCCGACTTCCTTCCGGCTCGAGTCGGGTCTCGCCGCGTCCGGCCGGAATGCCGTGCGCCGTGGCGTAGCGAATCATGTTCTCGGACGAGTCGAAGTACTGCGTCCACCAGCGCCCGGGCGTCCCGTCCTCTGTGTCCAGCCCCGCGAGCTCGACGCCGAGGTACGTGAGCGAGTACGCGCCGAAGCCCTCGTCCGAGCCTGCGTTCGAGGTCTGCCCGGCTTCGTCGACGACGTACTGGTTGATGAAGACGGGCACGCCCGCCGCCGCCTGCAGCTCCTTCGGGACGAGCGCCGCTGCCGCAGCCGGTTCCTCGGGCAGCCAGACGAAGTAGAGCATGCGCGCACCGACGATCAGTTGCGGAGCGTGCAACGCCACGGCGGGAGCCTACGGCGCCGCGCCGTAGATGTCACGAGCAGCGCTCGCCGAGACGAAGCCCTGCTCGACGTCCTCGGCCACGCGGGTGCGGTCCCGGTCACGCGGCTCGCCGTAGCCGCCGCCGCCCGGCGAGGCGATCAGGACCTCGTCGCCCTCCGAGAGCACGATGTTCGTGAACTTCGACGGCGAGACGGTGCCGAACACCTCCGAGAACGTCCGGAAGACGTCATCGCCGGCGCGCTTGACGAGGATCGCCGCCCCGCTCCCCTTGTGTCCGCCGTCGAGGCCATAGGCGCCGAAGCCGGGCTTCGTGCGGTCGAAGAGCGCGTTGACGGTCACCTCTGCCCCCGGCTCGACGCGCAGGACGCGGCGCGTGCCGAGGCCGCCGCGCATCCGTCCCGGTCCGCCGGAGTCGTCGATCAGCGAGTACTCCAGGACCCGGAGCGGATAGCGCGTCTCGAAGATCTCCACGGGGGTATTCCGACAGTTGCCGTTCTTGACGACGATGGCGTCGTTGCCGTCGTCGTAGGACTTCGCTCCCCAGCCTCCGCCCTCGAGGTGGTAGTTGGCGTAGTAGTCGCCCGTGCGCGGATGGAGCCCTCCGAAGAGGAAGTTGCAGGCGGTGCCGCCCTCCGCAGCCGCCACCCGCTCGGGCAACGCGGGCGCGAGCGCGGCCACGACCATGTCCGCGAGCTTCGGGTGGGTCTCCGTGTTGCCGCCCACGGACGGGCCCGGGTAGACGACGTTCACCGCCGAGCCCGGCGGCGCGATGATCCGGATCGGCCTGTAGGCGCCGGAGTTCTTCGGGATCCCCATGTCCGTCAGGTGGAAGATCGCGTTGTACGTCGCGCCCGCGGTGACACCGTAGGTCGCGTTGATTGGCCCGCGCACCTGCGGGTCGGTGCCGGTCCAGTCGACGACGAGCTCGTCGCCGCGCACTGTCACCGTCACGTGGAACGTCACCGGCCGGTCGACGACCCCGTCGTCCTCCATCCGCTCCATGAACTCGTAGACACCGTCGGGGATCGCGGCGATCTCGGCGCGCATCCAGCGCTCCGAGTAGTCCATCAGCTCGTCCGCCGCCTCGTCCACGAACCGGCGCCCGTACCGGTCGAGCAGCTCGAGCACGCGGCGTTCCGCGACCCGTAGCGAGCCGATCTGGGCGTTCAGGTCGCCCCAGGTGCCGCGAGGTGTGCGGTGGTTGGCCATGATCAGCCGCCAGAGCTCGAGGTCGTTCTCGTCGCGCTTGACGATCTTCACCGGCGGGATGCGCAGGCCCTCCTGGAAGACCTCGGTCGCGTCGGCGGCGAACGACCCGACAGCCTTGCCGCCGATCTCCGCGAGGTGGCCGACGTTGGCGACGAAGCCGAAGAGCTCGCCTTCGTGGAAGACGCCGCGCATGACGCTGTGCTCGGGGATGTGTGCGCCGCCGCGATACGGGTCGTTGTGCAGGACGACGTCGCCCGGCTCGAAGGCGTCCGTGCCGAGCTCCTCGAGCGTCCAGCGGACGATGAACAGGCTGGCGGCGATCTGCGCCGGGCAGAACTCCGCCTGGCCGATCATGTTGCCGCGCCGGTCGAAGAGGACGCACGAGAAGTCCAGTCCCTCGTTGAAGATCGGCGAGAAGGCCGTGCGCGTCATCGTCACGCCCATCTCGCGGCAGATGTTCACGAACGCGTTCCCGAGAACGGTCAGCGTCACCGGGTCGATCGCCATCAGCGCGTCGCCTCCAGGATTCCGTCGGCGCGCGTCTGCAGCGTCCAGGACGGTGGGACGATGACGGTGGAGTCCATGAACTCGACGATCGCGGGACCTGCGACCGTGTCGCACGGCGCGAGCGCCTCGCGGCGGACGATCACGGCCGGGACGAACCCGTCCTCGGGGAAGTAGACGTCACGTGTCGCCCGCCCGCGCTCGCCGGGCTCGGGCACGCCTGGCAGCCGCTCGTATTCCGGCGCCTCGCCCGTCGCGATCACCGCCAGCCGGACGAGCTCGATCGGGATCCCGTCGAGCCGGTAGCCGTAGAACCCGCAGTACAGCTCCCCGTAGCGGTCGTAGGCGTCCTGGAGTGCACCGTCGTCGATCTCCCCGGACCGGAACGGCACCTCCTGCTCGTAGTTCTGGCCCTGGTAGCGCATCGCGGCGAGGCGGCGGACGGTCGGCTCCTCCCCCACGCCCTGCGCCGCGAACTCGGCTCGCGCCTGTTCCTCGAGCTCGGCGAGGATCGCGGCGATCTCGGCTGCGGTGGTGCGCACGTCGGTCAGGTAGACGCTGCGGACTGCGTCGATCCGGGGGCTCGCTGCGAGCGCGCCGAAGGCGGAGCACAGCCCCGGCGCGGGCGGGACGAGGACCTGGCTGATGTCGAGCGCCTGCGCGATCTCGCACGCGTGAGTCGGCCCCGCGCCGCCGAAGGCGATCAGCGCGTGCTCGCGCGGATCCGTCCCCTGCTCCACGGTCAGGATCCGGATCGCGTTGGCCATGTTCTCGTTGCAGACGCGCACCATCGCCGAAGCGGTCTCGAGCGGGCTGCGCCCGAGCCGCTCTCCGAGCCGCGCGAGCGCACCTGTCGCAAGCTCGGGGTCGAGCTGCAGGCGCCCGCCGAGGAAGAACGCGGGATCCAGCCGCCCGAGCACGAGGTTGGCGTCGGTGATCGTCGCCTCGGCCCCGCCCTCGCCGTAGCAGGCGGGGCCGGGCGAGGCGCCGGCGCTCTGCGGGCCGACCTGCAGGAAGCCGCCCGGGTCGACCCAGCCGATCGAGCCGCCGCCGGCCCCGATCGTCCGCGTGGACACGCTGGGGACGCTGACCGGGAACCCGAACTCGAGCTCGAAGTCCGACGAGTAGA
Organism: Actinomycetota bacterium; assembly: GCA_046734415.1. GTDB lineage: Bacteria > Actinomycetota > Thermoleophilia > Gaiellales > Gaiellaceae > DATBLE01. The sequence goes on from JBKPRD010000107.1 coordinate 6,515, forward strand.
GCGGCTCACCGTCGAGGACGAGGCAGACATCACAGCTCGTCCCGCCCATGTCGAAGGCGAGCGCGCGATCGACGACGGCCGCGCGGGCGACGTACGCCCCGCCGATGCCACCGCCCGCGATCCCGGAGAGGAGGAGGTGCGCAGGCCGGGACCGCGCCTCCGACGCGAGCGCCCGACCGCCGTTCGACTTCAGCAGCGACCAGGTCGCGTCCACGCCGGCGCTCTCGAGCGCGTGCGAGAGGCCGTTCACGTAGGCGTCGAAGAGCGGCTTCGTGAACGCGTCGACGGTTACCGTCGTCCCGCGCTCGTACTCGCGCCAGATCGGCGCGACCTCGTGCGAGAGCGAGACGGGCAGCCCAGGCCGGCGGGCATGGATGGCGTCGCGCACGCGCAGCTCGTGCTCGGGGTTCAGGTACGCGAAGAGCAGGCAGACCGCGACAGCGGCACCGTCGCCGTCCAGGTCGACAGAGTCGAGCGTCGACTCGAGCGCATCGAGGTCGAGTGGCGTCAGAACCCGGCCCTCCTCGTCGAGCCGCTCGCTGACGCCGAGGCAGTCCCGGCGGCGAACGAGCGGGGTCGGCTTGCGCCAGTGGAAGTCGTAGTGGTGCTTCCGGTTGATCCGCTGGATGTAGGGGATGTCCTCGAAGCCCTTCGTCGTCAGGTACAGGACGCGGGCTCCGCGCCGGGTCAGGACGGCGTTGATTCCGATCGTCGTCCCGACCACGACCGACTCGATCTCCCGCGCCTCGAAGCCCGCCTCGTCCAGGGCGAACGCGATCGCCGCCACCGGGTCGTCGGGGTCGGACGGCACCTTCGCCAGAAACGAGCGCCCCTCGTCGTCCATGGCCACCAGGTCCGTGAACGTCCCGCCGGTGTCGATGCCCACCCTGATCATCAGAGGAATGTACGTCCTCCGTCGATCAGGATCGTCTGGCCGGTGACGAACGCGCACTCGCGTGAGGCGAGGAAGACGAGCAGCCCGACTAGGTCCTCCGGCTGCTCGTAGCGGCGGATCGCCTGGTCGGGGAGGATCGCTTCGGAGACGCCGGGATAGTCCCGCTCTGCCGTCTCGGTCTCGACCATGCTCGGCACGATCATGTTCACCGTGATCCCGCGCGGCGCGAGCTCGCGTGCCAGCACGCGGGTCAACCCGATCAGGGACGCCTTCGCGGCGACGTAGTGCAGGTTGCCCGGCGCGCCGCGGTACGCCATCACGGTGCCGATGTTGATCACCCGCGCCTCGCCCGCGGCCGCGAGCAGGGGCAAGGCCGCCTGAGTGACGAGGAACGGGCCGCGCGCGTTGACCGCGAAGACCTCGTCCCACTCCTGCGCGGTCAGGGAGTCCAGCCTTCCGGGCGGATAGACGCCGGCGTTGTTGAACAGCACGTGCAGCTCGTCCGGTGCGTCCAGCATCCGTTTCACATCCTCGGCCTGCGTGACGTCCGCCTGCACGGTCTCGGCGCGCCGGCCGAGGGCGCGGACCTCCGCGGCGACCGACTCTGCGGCGGCGGCGGCCGAACGGTAGTGGACGACGACGTCGGCGCCCGCGCGCGCGAAGCCGAGGCACGCCGCGCGGCCGATGCCGCGCGAGCCGCCGGTGACGAGGACGGTGCGGCCCGTGAGGTCGAACACGCCCCTACCCCACCGGGCACGCGAGCAGCTCGCGCGCCTCCTCGGTCGTCGCCGGCCGCCGGCCCAGCGTGCGCACGAGCTCGCAGGCGTCGGCGACGAGCTCGGCGTTCGACGCCGCAAGCATGCCGCGGCGCAGATAGACGCCGTCTTCGAACCCGACCCGGACGCCGAGGTTGGCGCGCAGCGGCGGCGGGAGCTTACCGCGCTCGAGCATCCGAACTGCCGACACGACGTGCCCGACGTCGAACATCTCCGCCTCGAGCCCGATCCCGAGCTCCGTACGACGGCTGCTCGGCGAGCCGTCCTCCTCGCGCACGTGCAGGTGGCACACGGACGCCCCCGCCTCTGCGCAGGCCGCGACCTCGGCGGCGATCTCGGCGGGCGTATGGGGTAGCGCCGGGTTGTCCGCACGCGTGACCTCCGCCCCGACCGGCGCGACTGTGACCACGACCGGCAGCTCTTCCCACGACACGGCCTGCTGTTTCTAACAGGCGTGAGATGATCGCGCCGTGGACGACGGAGTCGAGGGGAGGCTTGCCCGCCTCGAGGCGATCGAGGCGATCCGCGAGCTGAAGGCCCGCTACGCGGACGTTTGCGACACCGGGTACGACCCCGTGCGGATGCGTCCCTTCTTCACCGAGGACGCGGTCTGGGACGGCGGCCCCCGGTTCGGGCGCTACGAGGGCGTGGAGGCGATCTGCGAGTTCTTCGCCGGGATCTCCGGCACGATCGTCTGGGCGCTGCACTACATGATCGCGCCGATCATCGAGGTCGCCGACGACGCGCGAACGGCCACCGGGAGCTGGTACCTGCTCGAGCCCTGCACGATCGCGACGAGCGCCGGCCCGCGGGCGATGGTGATCACCGGGCGCTACGCCGACCGCTACCGGCTCGAGCGCGAGGGGTGGAGGTTCACGGAGGTCGTGCTCGACTGCCAGACGCTCAGCCCGCTCGACGAGGGCTGGGTGCAGACGCCCTTCTGGAGCGAGTAGGTAAGTGTCCCCGCCGTGATCCCGCGCATCCAGCCGGACGAGCTCCACGAGCTGGCGCGCTCCTGGGGGTTCTCGCTGGAGGCCGAGGAAGCCGACCAGCTCCTCGCGGTCGCCGAGGCCGTGTTCCAGTCGTTCGACCTGCTCGACTCGCAGGAGCGTTCGTCGGTTGCACCCGTGGACGCGATCCGCGACCCCGGACGCCCGCCGGAGGTTGCGGAGGACCCGCTGAACGCGATCGTCCGCTTCTGCAGCGTTCGCGCCGAAGGCTGCGAGGGAACGCTCTCCGGCAGGCGGGTGGCGGTCAAGGACGCGATCGCGATCGCCGGCATCCCGCTCACGTGTGGGTCGCGCATCCTCCAGGGCTACGTTCCGGCCGAGGACAGCGTCGTCGCCGATCGGCTTCTCCGCGCCGGCGCGGAGGTGGTCGCGATCACGAACATGGACGACCTGGCCTTCTCCGGCGGGGGCGAGTCGAGCTGGTACGGGCCCACGCGCAACCCCTGGGACGACGGCCGAACGGCGGGCGGGTCGTCGGCCGGCTCGGCCGCCGCCCTCTTCTATGACGGCATCGACGTCGCGATCGGCGGCGACCAGGGCGGCTCGATCCGCGCGCCTGCGTCGTGGTGCGGGGTGCTCGGGCTCAAGCCCACCCACGGGCTGGTCCCCTACGTCGGCATCGCCGGGATCGACCAGACCTTCGATCACTGCGGTCCGCTGGCGCGTACGGCCGCCGACCTGGCGAACGTGCTGCAGGCGATCGCCGGCCGCGACGAGGGTGACCCGAGGCAGCGAGACGTGCCGCCGGCCGACTACGTCGCGGCCGTCGATCGGGCGACGGACTCGCTCGCCCGGACGCGTATCGGCGTCGTCGCCGAGGGGTTCGCCGAGGAGAGCGGCGTCGAGCCCGCGACGGCAGAGACGGTGCGGGAGACGGTCGAGCGGCTCCGCGCGCTCGGCGCCGAGATCGTCGACGCCTCGCTCCCCGAGCACCTGCAGGCGGGCGGCATCGCCTTCGCCGGGTTCGTCGAAGGGATGACGAGCCTGATGGAGAGCGGCGGAAACGGGTACTCGTGGCGCGGCCGCTACTGGGAGGATCTCGCCCCGGCGCTCGCCGCCGGCCTGCGTGATCACGCGCAGGCGCTCTCCCCCCAGATGAAGGTGACGTTGATCGCCGGCCGCTGGCTTCGGTCCCGCTATGCGGGCGCCCTGTACGCGAAGGCGCAGAACCTCCGCCCGTGGTTGCGCGGCGCGTACGAGCGTGCGCTCGCGGACGTCGACGCCCTGCTCATGCCGACGACTCCCTGGCGCGCGCACGAGCTGGCCCCTGAGCCTCCGCTCGCCGACAAGGTGCTCCGGGGGTGGGCGAACCTGTCGAACACGTATCCGACCGACATGACCGGCCACCCGGCGCTGTCGCTCCCGCTCGCGGCCGCTGCCGGACTCCCGGTCGGCGTGATGCTCGTCGGGCGGCACTTCGACGACGCGAGGCTGCTCTCGATCGCCGCCACGTGCGAGCGCGCGCTCGGCTGGCAGCCCGAGGCTAGAGGCGCACCGGACGCTGCGTCCTGAAGGCGAATCGCTCCAACGAGCCGTGGGGCTCCCGCCGGCACACGGCTCGCGCGAGGGCCAAGGATAGACTCGCCCGGCTGCATGGACATTGGGCTGGCGATGTCGACGCACGGGCTGCTCACGCGGGATGAGCGCGACTTCTTCCTCCGGCGGCTCGAGCCCGACGCGATGCGCCCGATCGAGCTCGCGCAGCTCGCCGAGCGGCTCGGGTACCACTCGCTCTGGTTCTCGGACCACGTCTGCATGGGACGCGACCTCGGCGCGAAGCACACTGCGAACGAGTCCGGGACGCGGGCCTATCCGGAGCGCCCGGTGATGCTCGACGTCGTCGCCACGATCGGCGCCCTCGCCGCCGTGACGGAGCGCGTGCGGTTCGCGCCGTCGGTGCTGATCGCGCCGTACCGGCATCCGCTGACGGTCGCGCACCAGTTCGCGACCCTCGACGTCCTCTCCGCCGGGCGGCTGATCATGACAGCGGGCTCGGGCTGGGACCCGCAGGAGTTCGAGGCGCTCGGTGCCGACTACGAGCATCGAGGCGCTGTGACCGAGGAGTGCATCGAGATCTGGAAGCACGCGTGGACCCAGCCCTGGCTCGACTGGCACGGCCACTTCTTCGAGATCGCGAATGTGTCGCTCGAGCCGAAGCCGGCGCAGAAGCCGCACCCGCCGATCGTCTTCGGGGCCGTCACCGATGCCGGTGCGCGGCGGGCAGCGCGGACGAGCGACGGCCTCTACCCGATGTTCCTCGACTCCTACGCCGACCCGGCCCGCTTCGACCGGCTCCGCGACGTCGTGCTGCGGGAGGGCGAGCGCGTCGGGCGCGACCTCTCCGGCTTCCGCTTCTACGCCTTCGCGTCCGGTCTCGTCACCGACCCGGTCGCCGACGGCCGCCGCCGCACGCTGACCGGCAGCGCCGAGCAGGTTCTCGGCGACCTGGCCCGCTTCGCCGCCCACGGCTACTCGCACGTGACGCTGCACTTCGAGGTCGCTTCGGGGACGATCGAAGAGCTGTTCGAGATCGTCCAGCGGTTCGCTGTAGAGGTGCTGCCGGAGGCGGCCGTGCTCGAGGCGGCGCCGCTGCAGTGAAGCCGGCTCGGTTCGACTACGTCGCGGCGGCGTCGGGCGACGAGGCGGTCGCCGCCCTCGCCGAGGCCGATGCGAAGGTGCTCGCCGGCGGTCAGAGCCTCGTCCCACTGCTGAACATGCGCCTCGCCCGCCCGGCGCTGCTCGTCGACGTCAACCGCGTGCCCGACCTCGACCGCGTGGAGGTGGACGGCAGCGTCCGCATCGGCGCGCTGGCGCGGCAGGCGGACGTACTGGACTCGCGGGCCGCCGTCGAGGT
>JBKPRD010000108.1:0-4339 GCA_046734415.1 Actinomycetota bacterium
GGTCGCTGGCGCAGTCGTTCAACGAGATGACCGACAAGCTGGCCCGCGCCGTTGCGACGGAGAAGCGATTCGTGGCCGACGCGTCGCACCAGTTGCGGACGCCGCTCACGGGACTGCGGCTGCGGCTGGAGGAGGCGAGCCATGCCGAGACCACGGCGGACGCCGAGCCCGACCTGCGCGAGGGGATGCGCGAGGTGGACCGTATGGCCGGGATGGTCGACGAGTTGCTGGCGTTGTCGCGCGCGCAAAACGGCAGCGGGCCGGGCAGCGAGCTCGACCCGGTTGACATCGCGGACGACTCCGTGGAGCGCTGGCAGGCGGCGGCACGCGAGCGCGGGGTGGACCTCGTGCGCGCGCACGATCGTGCGCCTGCGCGCGTGTTCGGCGCCGCCCCTGACGCGGAGCGCGCGCTCGACTCGCTGATCGAGAACGCGATCCTCTACTCCGGGCGTGGGCGGGTGAGCGTGCGCGTGAACGGGCGCGACATCGAGGTGCTCGACGACGGACCGGGGCTCGCGAGCGGTGAGGAGGACGAGGTCTTCGAGCGCTTCCACCGCGGGACGGCCGGGCGTGCGGGTGCGAGCGGTACAGGCCTGGGCCTGTCGATCGCGCGGCAGCTCGCCGAGCGCTGGGGCGGGGGAGTCACGCTCGCGAACCGCGAACCTGAGGGCGGGGCGCGCGCTGTTCTTCGCCTGGGCGCTGCCGAGAGGAGCAGACATGGGTGAGCATCCGCGCGGGCGGCTTGCCGGTTGGATCCTGCTGGCGCTTGCCGGGTTGGCGCTGGCGGTCGTGCTGTCGGTGACCGCCAGCAACCTGTCGACTCAGCCGATCGGGCTCTCGGGCGAGCCGCTGCGTGCCGGGGACCGGTTGGCGCCGCCGCAGGGGACGCGGTTCACGACCACGCCGGCGCCCGCGCGCACACACACGACACCCACGCGACCGCAGACGACGACGGCGCCCGCGCCGTCCTCGAACAGCGGCAGCGCGAAGGGCGACAACGACGGCGACGACCACGGCGGCCGTCGTCACCCCGACAGCGACGACTAGCAGCCGAGTCAGGCCAGCCGCGGGCCGATCTCGTCGTCGATCTTCTCGAGCAGCGCCGCGGTGAAGTCGCAGGTGCGGCGGAAGGTGTCGGGGTCGACCGAGTCGCCCTCGGGAGCGCTGACACGCAGAGTCGGCAGGCCTGCCGAGCGCGTCAGGTACGAGTCGGAGACCTCGCGTGGCTCGAACGTCGTCGCGTCGAGCTCGCTCGCGATCTCGATCAGAGTGGGGTGCATCCGCGACACGAACACGGCGCTCTCCTTCACCGCATAGGACGTCTCGCCGCCGGCGATGTTGTCAAGGGAGATGACAGCAGTCGCCTCTGTGTCCAGGTCTTTCCGATGGCTCTTCAGCCACTCGCGCATACCGAGCCCGAAGTGGGCCGATGCCCCGGTGAAGACCAGCATCAGGTCGAAGTGGGCCAGGCGGCCTGAGTGCGACTCGGCCAGCTGCAGCGCAGCTGTGACTCCGGCGGCATTGTCGGCGTCACCGTCGGCGGGGTCGGAGATCGCAGTGTCGGCGAACACGGGGGTCAGCGCGATCAGCACGACCGTCGGGATGAACTGGATGATCGTGAACCAGGTCGCTTCGACCCCGCCCAGGCGGCCCAGCGCGCAGAACGTGATCAGGCCGAGCGAGATGACAACGGCGCGCGGCCACCAGCTGAGGCGCCGGTCGGCGAGCATGCCCGTGAGCGGCGCGTCGTAGTGGGCGACGAGGATGATCAGGCCGGGCTTGTCACCGTCTTCGTCCGACACCACGTTCTGCGACGCGCGCAAGGGCGTCAGTGAGCGGACGAGGAAGAAGCTGCCGGTCAGATCGCCGATGGCCGACAAGGTCGCCACGCCGCCCAGCAGCAGGCCGGCTGCGGGCTGATAGACCGAGAGCACGCTGGCGACGACCCCGGCGACAGCGTGGATCAGGTGTGTCACGGCGAAGCCCGGGCGAACCCGCATCGGCTCGACTTCGGCGTCGCGGCCGAGCTCGCGCAGTCGTGCCTCGATCAGCCGTGCCGCGCGGCGCTCCGCCTCGGATCCTGCGCGCCTGGGACCGATCGACGTGACGTCATCGATTTGCTGCACAGCCCCCACATTTCCGCCGCCACTCTCGTTAGGTTCTCCCACGCCGGGTCAAGTGAACCAGGGGGTAAGACGTGGCCACGCCAGCAGCACAGGTCGACTTCGACCGGAGCCGTCTCAACCAGGGAGAGATGATCGCCGCGCTCGGCGGACTGGTCCTCTTCATCGCGATGCTCATGGACTGGTACGGGGTGAAGGTGAGCACCTCGCTCGGGAGCTTCGGCGGCGGGCTCGAGGGACCGAACGCGTGGGAGTCGTTCAGCCTGATCGACATCCTGCTCTTCCTCGCGATCCTGATCGTCGTCGGCGTTGCCGCGCTGCGTGCGCTGAACCGGCTGCCCGACATGCCGTACGACCCGGACGTGCTCGTCGCGATCGCCGGCGCCGTGGCGTTCCTGCTGGTGCTGTTCCGGTTCATCGTGCAGCCGTTCGACGTGCCTGACCAGGTCGACATCACGAGGAAGTCCGGCATCTGGCTGGCGCTGATCGCCTCGGCGGCGATGGCGTATGGCGGCTGGCGGGCGATGCAGGAGTCCGGCGTGACCTTCAGCGACCTTCGTCCCGGTGCCGGTGGCAGCGGGGCGGCCGGGTCGACCGCGGCGACCACGCAGGTGCAGGCCGACCCGGGCGTGCCCGGCGGCGGCGCAGCGGGGGTCGCGGAGGCCAAGAGCGGTCCGGGCGCGCCGCATCCTGGGACCAGCACCGGCGGTCCCGGCGACGCGGGCGGAGAAGCGCCGGCGGCATCGGCGGGAGCAGACCCGATCCCCGGCGAGACGGCCGGGCAGACGCCGCCCGGGCTCGTGGGCGAGCCGTCTGCAGATACCGGAACGCAGCCGCCTGGGCTCTAAGCCGCGGAGCGCAACGACGCGAGCGCTTCGTGCTCGGTTGCGAACACGTCCATGCAGACGATCTCGTCTCCGTCGGCCTTGAAGACCATGGCGAGATTCGAGTCGGCGAGGCCGCCGGTCTTCAGGTGACGCCGCAGTGAGAGGGTGACGACCGCGTACTCGTGGTCCACCGGCGTGTACGTGTAGCCGGTCGCCTCGAGTCCGGTCTCGAGCAGGAACTCCTCGATCTCCTCACGGCCGCGAAACCGCTTGCCGCGGATCTGCTCCGCGTAGAAGACGGCGTCGTCGGCCAGTAGTTCGACCATGCCCTCGGAGTCCCCGTCGGCGGCATGGTCAAGCCATTCCTTTGCAAGTTCTACAGCGGGCTTCCGTGCCATGAGAAACACGATCCCCGCCTGGGCGAGATCTCAATCCCCCGAGGTCAGGGCGCGGCCTCAGTCGAGTGCCCGGGGCGGGACTCGAACCCGCACGCCCCGAAGGACAATGGATTTTGAGTCCATGGCGTCTACCAATTCCGCCACCCGGGCAGGGCACGTACAGCGTAGAGGCGGTAACGGCGACTAGGCGGTAGCGGCGCGCGGCTGGCTCTTGCCGCCGTAGCGGCGTTCGGCCTCGTCGCGCGTGACCTCGACCTCGATGTTCCACTTCTGCGAGAAGGCCCGCATCGCGAACGCGATCAAGAGAATCTGTATCGGGACGAGGATGGCCGTCAGCAGGCCGAGGAGGCCCGGGGGGAGAGCCGGGTCGGCGAAGCCCGCCTTGTCGCGGTCGAACCAGGCCGGCGCGGCGACGATTGCGATGACGGCGAAGAGGATCGCCCCCGCGGCGGCCACCGGCAGAATCCCGCGGTTCCACTGCGAGACGAGGTAGGCCATCACGAGGTAGATGACGACGTAGAAGATCGCCCAGATCTGGGCGCCTTCGAGCTTGCTCCAACCCCCGATCGTGATGATCGCCGTGATCACCGCGCTCGCCACCAGCAGGAGGATGACCGCGCTCTTCGTGGCCTTGACCTCGGCGCCCTGCCGATTCGGGTGGACGATGACTATGTCGGAGTTGGAGGCCTCCATCGAGCGGCAGTGTAAGCCCGTTGGGAGTGGGCTTGCACTACATAGAACGTTCCCGCTCGCGCGCCACTTTCAACCCTGGGCCCGCGCCTACACTGAAGTCGCGCGCGGGCGTGGCGGAATTGGTAGACGCGCCGGCTTTAGGTGCCGGTGCTCGTAGAGCGTGGGGGTTCGAGTCCCTCCGCCCGCATGGGGTCCAAAGCTAGACTCGCCAGCGCCTAGGGGAGTAGCTCAATTGGTAGAGCAGCGGCCTCCAAAGCCGAAGGTTGCGGGTTCAAGTCCTGTCTCCCCTGTAGTCACC
>JBKPRD010000109.1:0-4319 GCA_046734415.1 Actinomycetota bacterium
CGCCGGCTGCGCGAGGCGATCCGCCTCCTGAAGCCGCTCGAGGACCGTGGATCCCTATGCGAGAGCCAGCGGGCGCTCGCGGAGGCGCTGATCCGCCTCGGCCGGCTCGACGAGGCCGAACGCGTCGCGCTCGAGGCGGTCGAGACGGTCGGCGAGCACGATCTCAGCTCTCGCGCGACGACGACCATGTCCCTCGGTCTCGTCCGCGCCGCGCAGGGCAAGGACGCCGAGGCCGAGGCGCTCCTGCTCGACGCGCTGGCACTCGTCGAGGCGACCGGCTTCCGCGGCCTCGAGGTCTGGATCCTCTCGCGGATCGAGGAGTTCCTACGGGAGCGGGGCCGCGACGAGGAGGCCGACGTCTACGCCGAGCGCCGCGCCGATCAGGCGCCGGCGGCCGCCCTGGGCGAGGCCTTCGCCAGAAGAATCGAGCGAATCGCCTGACTCGAGGCCTCGTCCGGCGACTCTGAGATCACCGTCGCCGCCCGCCTGAACTTGCGCAATGCCGCTTTCAGCGGCTCGGCCCGCAGCGTGCCCTCGCCGTAGCGGAGGTGCTTCGTCTCGTTCCGGTTCGCGAACTGGATGTCGCTGAAGTGGATGTGGAACGGGGCGCCGGGCTCGAGGAGCGAGTCCGCGATCGCGAGCACGCCGTGGAACGCGTCCACCTCCGTGAAGGCGCCGTCGGTGACGGCGTGCAGGTGGGCGAAGTCGATCACCGGCCGCACCCACGGCAGCTGCGCGGCGACCGCGAAGACGTCCTCGGCCGTGCCGAGCTCGCGGACGCGTCCCATCACCTCGACGCCGAACGGGACGTCGCGCCCCTTCGCTTCCAGCCGCGTCCGCAGCTCGCCGAGCTGCTCGACCAGAGCTGCCAGCGCGTTCTCGCGGGTGCGCCCGAGCAGGAAGCCGGGGTGGAGGACGACGAGCTTCGCGCCGCAGGCGACCGCCACGCCGGCCGAGTGGTCGAGCATCCCGATCGCCATCCGGTGCTTCTTGTCCCGCTCGACGTGGCCGAGGAACCCCGCGAGCGGCGCGTGGACGGAGAGCACGATCTTGGCATCGCGCGCGAGCTCGCCGAGCCGCTCCGCCCACGGGTAGTCCATCCAGAACCCGCCTTCGAAGTCGATCTCGCAGGCGCTGTAGCCGCGCTCGAGCAGCAGCTCGAGCGCCTCTTCCGGGCTCTTGCGGGAAGGCACACGCGCCGGCCCGAACCTGATCGTTCCCATGGTCGCGAGCCTAGCGAGACACCGTCCGGCGGGGTCCGTAAGGTGGACCCATGCCGCGCCGACCAACACGCATCGACCTGCTCGAGCTCGACATCGACCTCCGCCTCGCCGACCTCTGGCGCGAGGCGAACGAGATCGACGAGTGGAACCTCGAGGTCGTTGGCGCGTTCATCCGCGCCGCCTACGGCAAGGGGTACTGCGACGCCCTGACCGAGGACGACCCCGGCTCCCTCTGCGTCGAGCACGGGTACCGCGTGCCCGCCCGCCAGGAGCGCACGCCGGTCGAGGAGCGCTAGGACTCCACGGGGTCCCCTAGAGGCCGCCCGGCTCCGCCGGACGGGCCTACACTAGTGGCGTGCCTCGGAGGACCAGCCCTGCGCGGCTCGTCGTCGCGCTCTCCGTGGCGGCCGTGCTCGCCGTCTTCCTGCTCTACTCCTCGATCGCCGGGGGCGGCACGCCCTCGCTGCGGCCGAGCTCGCTCGCCGGGCATACCGGCAAGGTCTCGGTCGCGGGGCGGGTGCTGAAGCCGGTGACGGGCGACGCGCACGGCGCCGGGCTGCACTTCCGCCTGCGCGACGTCAAGGGCACGGCGACGGTCCCGGTCGTCTACAAGGGCTCCGTTCCCGACCTCTTCCGGCCGGGCCGCGACGTGGTCGTCGAGGGGCACCTGCGGAACGGCGTCTTCATCGCCATCCCGGGCACGCTCGTGACGAAGTGCCCGTCGAAGTACGTCCCCAAGAAGAGCTAGATGCCCGAGCTCGGCAGGGCGGCGCTCGTCGTCTGTTTCGGGCTGGCGGTCTACGCGGTCTTCGCCGGCTTCGCCGGGGCCTACCTCCGGCGTAGGCGGCTCGCCCTCTCGGCGCAGAACGCGCTCGTCGCCGCCTTCGTCGCCGCCGCCGTCGCCGTCGTCGTCCTCCTCGCCGCGCTCGTCCGCAGCGACTTCTCGTTCACGTACGTCTCGTCGTTCACGAGCCGCGAGCTGCCGCTCACCTACAAGCTGACCGCGCTCTGGGGCGGGCAGGAGGGATCCCTGCTCCTCTGGCTGTTCGTGCTCACCGGGTACGGCGCGGCCGCGGTGTTGCTGGACCGCAAGGCCGGCCGCGAGCTCGTCGCCTGGGTCGTCCCCGTGCTGGGGATCGTCGCCGTCTTCTTCTCGATGCTCGTCGTGTTCGTCGCCAGCCCGTTCAAGACGCACCTCGCGCCCGCCGACGGCCTCGGCCTGAACTCGAGCCTGCAAAGCCCGTACATGCAGGCCCACCCGCCGATGCTCTACCTCGGCTACGTCGGCCTCACGGTGCCGTTCGCGTTCGCGATGGGCGCGCTGCTCTCCGGGCGCACGGACGAGCGCTGGATCGTCGCCACCCGCCGTTGGACCCTGCTCGCGTGGGCGTTCCTCGGGATCGGTCAGCTGCTGGGCGCGAAGTGGGCGTACGAAGAGGTCGGCTGGGGCGGCTACTACGCCTGGGACCCGGTGGAGAACGCAGCGCTGATGCCCTGGCTCGCCGCCACCGCATTCCTGCACTCGGTGATGGTGCAGGAGCGCAAGGGGATGCTGAAGGTCTGGAACATGCTGCTCGTCATCCTGGCGTTCTCGCTCTCGCTGTTCGGGACGTTCCTGACGAGATCCGGGGTGCTGAACTCGATCCACTCGTTCACGGAGGGCTCGATCGGGCCGTGGTTCCTCGGCTTCATCTGCTTCGTCGTCGCCGGCTCGCTGACGCTCGTCTTCAAGCGGCTGCCGCTGCTGCGCTCGAAGACGAGGCTCGAGTCGCTCGCCTCGCGCGAGGCGACCTTCCTCTACAACAACCTGCTGCTCGTCGCGCTCTGCCTGACGATCCTCTGGGGAGTGACCTTCCCGATCCTCTCCGAGGCGGTGCGCGGCGAGTCGGTCACGGTCGGGCGGCCGTACTACGACTTCTTCCTGCGCGCGTTCGGCCTCCCGCTCCTCCTCCTGATGGGGATCGGGCCGCTGATCGCGTGGCGGCGCGCGTCGCTCCGCTCGCTCGGGCGGACGTTCCTGTGGCCGTTCGTGACGGCCGTCGTCGCGGGCGCGGCGCTGATCGCCGCCGGAGCAGGATCGTCGATCCCGGGGTTGATCGCCTATACGTTCTCGGCCTTCGTCGCGGCGACGATCGCAATCGAGTTCATCCGCGGCACACAGGCGCGGCGGGCACTCTCCGGGGAATCCGTCCCGCGCGCCTTCGGTCAGCTCATCGCGCGCAACCGCCGTCGCTACGGCGGCTACATAGTCCACGCCGCGATCCTGATGCTCGCGATCGGCATCGCCGGCTCGAGCGCGTACGACACCTCCCGCAGCGCGCGGCTGGCGCCGGGCCAGTCGCTGAAGGTGCGCGACTACACGCTCGTCTACCGCGGCCTGAACAGCAGGCGCAGCGACAACGCCGTCGAGACCCGGGCGACGATCGACGTCTACCGCGGCGGCGACCGCGTCTCGACGAGGCACCCCGGCAAGAACGACTACCCGGTCGAGCAGCAGGTCTCGAACGAGGTCTCGATCCGGTCCGACTGGCTGACCGGCGAGGATCTCTTCCTGATCACCGAGCAGATCAACCGGAACGGGACGATCGACTTCAAGGCGATCATCAATCCGCTCGTCAACCTCATCTGGGCCGCCGGGCTGGTGTTCCTGATCGGCTCGGCGGTCGCGCTCTGGCCCGACGCGCGCGAGGAGCGCAGGCTCGCGGTTCGCTACGGGCGCCTTCCGCAAGAGGCCTAGGGTGCTCACCGCGGCGCTCGTCCTCGGGGCGCTGCTCGCGGTCGCCGCGGTCTGGTTCGTCGCCCGGCCGCTCCTGCGCGAGCCGCGCGGAGACGACGCGCTGGAGGCGCTCGGCCCGGAAGACCGCCGGCGGCTGGAGCTCGAGGAGGAGCGGGATCGCGCGCTCGCGGCCCTGAAGGAGCTCGAGTTCGACCACCGCACGGGGAAGATCTCCGACGCCGACTACCGGGAGCTCGTCAGCCCGCTGCGCCATTCTGCGGCGGCCTCGCTGCGTGCGCTCGACAGCCGAAAGGGGTACGGTCCCGGGATGAGCGAAGCCCCGATGACCGATCCGCCGACGCCCGCGCCCGTCCCCGAGC
>JBKPRD010000110.1:0-4343 GCA_046734415.1 Actinomycetota bacterium
CTTCGCCTGACCCTTGACGTCCTCACGAGTCGTCTGCAGCTGGTGCTCGATATGGATGTCGGAGGTCGAGATGAAGGTGTGGATCCGCGGGCGCTCGGAGTCCTTGATCGCGTTCCAGGCCGCGTCGATGTCGGCCTTGTGCGTACGGGCGAGGCCGCAGATCACGGGGCCCTCCACGTTGCGGGCGATCGACTCGACGGCCTCGAAGTCGCCGGGCGAGGTGATCGGGAAGCCGGCCTCGATCACGTCGACGCCGAGGCGGGCGAGCTGCTGCGCGATCTCGACCTTCTCCTGCGTGTTCAGCGAGATGCCCGGGGACTGCTCGCCGTCGCGCAGCGTCGTATCGAAGATGTGGACCCGGTTCTCGTCTGAGACCGGACCGCTTGCACCGCCTACGTCGTTCATGAGTTCCTCCTTCTCCTAAAGCTTCCGATGACCTGTTCCTGAGTTCGCGGCTGACGCGCCGCCCAGCGCTATTCCCCCCGGAGGGGGAGGAGAAGGAGAAGCGCGAGGCTGTCGAGCCGGTGCGTCATCGAAGTCAAGGGAGAGTAGCGCAGCAGGATGGGCTGGTCGAACGATTTATTGGTCCGGTTCGCGCTCTAGCGTCACCTCGATGCGCGCGGACCAGATCCAGGCGCGGGCGGTCGCCAAGGTCGTGCTGGTGGCGTTGTTCTGGGCGGGCGTCGCCGTGCTGCTGGCGATCGCGCTCCTGCACACCCGGACGACGCTGCAGTGGGTGGCCGCGGCGGTTTTCCTGGCGCTGGCACTCGACCCCGCCGTGAACCTCGTCCAGCGTGCGTGGCCGGGCGAGGGCACGATGCCCCGGGTCCTCGGGATCCTGCTCGTCTATCTGGCCGCGTTCGCCGCCATGGTCTTCCTCGTCCTGCAGGTCTTCCCGTCGATCGTCCACGACATCGAGTCCCTGGCTCACAAGCTGCCCCGCTACGTCCACGACTTCGAGGACTGGGCGAACAACAACAAGCAGTTCCAGGACCTGAACTCGAAGTACCACATCACGGCCAAGCTCAGCCAGGAGGCCAGCACCCTGCCCAGCCACCTGAGCAGCGGGGCGAGCACCATCGGATCGTTCACGGTGAGCATCCTCGAGCACCTGCTGGCCGCGATCACGATCCTCGCCCTCACCTTCTTCCTGCTGCTCGACGGGAGCGGCATGGTCCGGCGGGGCACCGGCCGGCTTCCGGAACTGCAGCGCGATCGCGCCCGGCGGATCGCCGCCCGGGTCGCCGAGGTCGTCAAGGCCTACGTCAGCGTCAACCTGTTGCTGGCGATTGCTGCCGGGTTCCTGACCTGGGGTTTCCTCGAGACGGAGAGCTTCCACCTGGCGATACCGCTGGCGGTGCTCGTCGCGTTCCTCGACCTGATCCCCCTGATCGGGCTGACCGTGGGCGGCTTCGCGGTCTTCGCCGTGCTGATGATCGACGGCGGGCCCGGCGACGCGATCGTCTGGCTGATCCTCTTCCTCGTCTACCAACAGCTCCAGGACCGCGTCATCCAACCCCTCCTCTACAAGGGCGGAGCGCTCAAGGTGAACCCGGCCGTGGCGATCGTCGCCGTGATCGTCGGCGCCAACCTCGCGGGCATCCTCGGCGCGCTCTTGGCGATTCCGACCGCGGCCTCGCTCGGGGTCGTGATCGACGAGCTGGTTATCTCAGGTTCCGCCGACGGGGCGGCGGAGCCGGAGCCGAGCAAGTAGCTCTCCCCCGCGCTTCCAGAACGGCTTCCCACGGTCCCCGGCAAACCGTTCCTCCGACCGGCGCTTCTTGTCGTGCTTGTAGAAGACCTTGGCCCAGACGGAGTGAGGCTTCGCGAGCCGGAAGGCGCTCGGCACTCCGGCGACCGGGACGAGGATGCTCCAGATCGCCATCCCGAACTTCTCCTTCGCGGTGTTGATCAGCGCCAGGATGACGCCGAAGAGCCCGATCGTCCCGACCACCGCCTGGACCTCGTCGGCGACTTTCGTCGTCACATCGATCCAGCTGCGGAGGCTGATCAGCAGCAGTCCCGAGATCGCCGCGGCGATCACCACGGCGTCGATGGATGCGCGACCCTGCTTCTCCCAGTAGACGTCCTTGAGGTTCAGCCAGAGCGCGAACTCGTCCAGCGTCAGGCCGGTGCCGATGCCGAAGAACACGGCGACCACCTCGCGCCAGGGGCTGTTCGGTGCGATCGCCACGGCGATGTAGCCGCAGATCAGCAGCAGCAGGATGCCCCAGACGAGATGGTGGATGTGCGTGCCGCCGACCGAGACGTTGCCGGGCCACCAGCTCACCTGCGCCTTGATCATGTGGGTGCTCGTCCGGATGAAGCCGAAGGTGAGCAGGAAGGAGACGAAGAAGAGGAAATGCGGCTCCCTCCCCGTGTCCACGATGCCGTCCTGATAGGCGCTAGCGACGCTCCCAACCACCAGCATGGGCGGAAAGCTACGGGATGGCTCGGACCAGCTCGCAACCCTTGGCGGTGTCGACGGCGCCACCACCTCGGCACGTGTCCCTGCCGGAGCCACCGATCAGCTTGTCCGGTCCGCCGCCTCCGAGGAGCAGGTCACTGCCGGCGCCGCCGACGAGCGAGTCGGGTCCACCCCCTCCAATCAGGAGGTCGCTGAGAGCTCCGGCGACCAGTCGATCGCGCCCGGGACCTCCGTAGAGCGGCCGCGGCTGGCCATCGATCACTCCGCCGACCATCACGCTCAGCCCGGGATCCGCGTCGAAGGTGTCACTGCCGCCCCCCAGATCGCCGACGATCGCCCCGATGTACCCGGTGCCGCAGCTCACCTCGGTCGAACTGGTCTCGCCGTTCTTCGCGTTGTCGAGCGAGCAGTTGGACCCGGTTCCGTCCGGATCGCCGAGCCCTTCCGGGGCGGTCAGAACCAACCGCCCGTCGGCACCGATGTACGCGCTGATCCTGTTGTCGATCCGGCGCTGGTCGTTCAGGGTGAGGACGTTGATCGAGGCCGCAGCGCTGGCTCCATTGCCGTGGACCGTCCGGACGGCATCCGTCAGGCCCGGACGGGCGGAGGCAGCCGCGGGCGCGGTGAGCGCGAGCATGCAGAGCAACCCCGGTGTGATTCCTCTCCCTAGCTTCATCTCTATCGATCGTAACCCCGCTTCGGGGCGATCAGAGCGCTAGGGGACCAGGACGACCTTGCCGATGTTGCGGCGCTCGGTGATGAAGGTGTGGGCGTCTCCGGCACGGTCGAATGGGAACGCCTCAGCGACCACCGGCTCGATCTTGCCCTCCAGTTCCTCGCTCATCGATTCGATCACGCGGTCGAGGCCCTCGCGGTCCATCCAGGTGAGCATGTTCAGCCCGAAGACGCCCTTGTTCTCGTTCATGATCGAGAGGCTCTTCCACCACGGCATCGTCGTCATGGGCATGCTGAGCAGGCTGCGAGCGAGCGTCGGGATACTGCGGCCCTTCTCCGTGGCGAGCTCGGAGGCGCCGTACATGATCAGGCGGCCTCCCTGGCGAAGCAGGCGATAGTCCTTGCGGAAGCTGGTCGGGCCGAGGGCGTCGATGACGACGTCCACCCCATCACCGCCGGTGATGCGGTTCACCTCCTGCTCGAAGTCCTTACCGCGGTAGTCGATCGGGTGGTCTACGCCCTGCTCCTTGATCGCCTCGTGCTTGGAGGGGGACGCCGTACCGAAGATCTCCGCTCCCCGCAGGCGGGCGATCTGGGTCGCCGAGATTCCGACCCCGCCCGCGGCGGCATGAATCAGGACGCGCTCGCCCTTGCGCAGCCCGCCCATGATCACGAGCGCGACGTACGCGGTGGCGTAGTTGACCGGGAACGCGGCGCCCTGCTCGAAGCTGAAGCCGTCAGGCAGGGGCAGCGCCTGATCGGCCGGGACGGTGACCAGCTCCGCCTGGCCTCCGAACCGCGTCCCGGCCATCACCTTGTCCCCAATCTTCGGGGAGTCGACGCCGGCCCCGACGGACTCGACCTCGCCAGCGACCTCGTAGCCGAGCACGCACGGCGGCTTCGGCGCGTCGGGGTAGAGCCCGACCCGGGCCATCGTGTCGGCGAAGTTGATACCGGCCGCCTTCACGTCGATCCGCACCTCGCCGGGACCGACCGGCGGGTCTGGGCGCTCCTGGACCTGGAGGACCTCCGGTCCGCCGTGGCCGGTGAGCACGACCGCCCTCATGAGCGGACCATATCGGGCTTGGATCAGTGCTTGACCTTCTCGCAGTTCTTGCCGAGGTCGCGGCCGCCACCACCCACGCCGAGGTCGCGCTTGCCGGCCCCGCAGTCGATGATGTCCTTGCCCGGGCCGCCCTTGGCGACGTCGTTGCCGGCTCCGGCCTTGATGTAGTCGCTC
>JBKPRD010000111.1:0-6241 GCA_046734415.1 Actinomycetota bacterium
GTCGAGCGAGCCGCCGACGGCGGCATAGCCCTCCTCGTGCGCGGCGCGCACGCGCTCGTGCCAGTCGGGCGCCGGCTCGACCTCGGGCGGCAGGTGGGCGACCGCGCCCGTGGGATCCCGCTTCGCCACCTCCACGTCGACGCGCAGCAGCTCGTTACCGATCTCCGAGAGCCAGTAACGGCCCTCGAGCACGAGGTCGAACGCGAGCCGGTAGCGGCCCGGGGGGATCACCCCGACGACCGGGAGCTCGACTCCGGTGCGCTCGCCGGGTGCGACCGCCGGAAGCGGCGTGCGCAGCCCGTCCCAGTCGATCGGGTTGTCGAGGTCGTCGAGCCAGTGATACGAGACGAGCAGGTCGTGCCACGGGGCGCTGCCGGCGTTCTCGATCTCGACCCGCGCCCGGCTCTCGACGCCCGCCTGCAGCCGGCCGAGCTCGTAGCCGAGCCAGCGAACGGCGAGCGGTCCCGCGGGGACGGTGTGAGCGGGGGCGCGCTTCAATGCGGGGCTAGTCTAGGCCTGTGTCTGAGCCGCTCCTCGTCCGTGCGCTGAGGCGCGAGCCGGTGGAGCGCACGCCGGTCTGGTTCATGCGCCAGGCCGGCCGGTCGCTCCGCGAGTACCGCGAGCTGCGCGAGCGCTACTCCTTCTTCGAGCTGGCGGGGACTCCGGAGCTGTGCGCGGAGGTGACGCTGCAGCCGGTTCGCCGGCTGGGCGTGGACGCGGCGGTGCTCTTCGCGGACATCATGACCCCCGTTCTCTCGATGGGGATCGACGTCGAGCTCGTGGAGGGGACGGGGCCCGTGGTCGCGGAGCCCGTCCGGAGCGCCGACGACGTCGCGCGGCTGCGCGTTCCCGGCGAGTTCGACTCCGTCGCGGAGGCGCTGCGCCTCGTGCGCGCGGAGCTCGAGCCGGAGCGTGCGGTGATCGGCTTCTGCGGGGGCCCGTTCACCGTCGCCGGCTACCTGGTCGAGGGGAAGCCGAGCCGGGACTTCGTGCGTGTGAAGGAGCTGATGTACCGCGAGCCGGAGGTGTGGCACGCGCTGATGGAGAAGCTCGCGCAATCGTTTGCCGGATACCTGCGCGCGCAGGTCGCCGCCGGCGCGGACGCGATCCAGCTGTTCGACTCATGGGTGGGCGTCCTCTCGGTCGCGGACTACGAGGAGTTCGTCGCGCCCTACTCGGCGAAGGTGCTCGCGGCGGTCGAGGTGCCGACGATCCACTTCGGCACCGCCACGGCGCACCTGCTCGCGTCGATGGCGGCGGCGGGCGGCGACGCGATCGGCCTCGACTGGCGCATCCCCCTCGACCAGGGCTGGCTCGCGGTCGGCCCGGACCGGGGCGTGCAGGGGAACCTCGATCCAGGCGTCCTGCTCGGCCCGCGGGAGCGCGCCGAGGCCGCCTCGCTCGACGTGCTCGACCGAGCCGGCGGACGCCCCGGCCACGTCTTCAACCTCGGGCACGGCGTGCTCCCGTCGACGAACCCGGACGACCTCGCCCGCCTCGTCGAACTCGTCCACGCGCGCACCGCCAAGGCTGCTCTGTGAGCGCCGCCGTCGTCCTGATGGCGTACGGCTCGCCCGAGCGGATCGAAGACGTGCCCGCGTACTACGCCGACATCCGCGGCGGGCGCCCGGTCCGGCCGGAGCTGCTCGACGACCTGACGGCGCGTTACCGGCGGCTCGGGATCGAGGACCGGAACCCGCTGAACGAGATCACCGAGCGGACGCGCGCGGCGCTCGAGCTGCAGCTGGGACTGCCCGTCTTCACCGGCATGAAGCACTGGACGCCGCGGATCGCAGACGCGGTCGAGACGGCCCTCGCGGGCGGGGCGGCCACGATCGTTGGGCTCGTCCTCGCGCCGCACTACTCGCGAATGTCGATCGGCGGCTACCGCACGCGACTCGAGGACGCGCTCGCCGACAGGGCGGAGCTGCTCTTCGTCGAGAGCTGGCACGACGAGCCGGCCCTCGTCGAGCTCTGGGCCGAGCGGCTGCACGGAACCCGAGCGCATGTCGTCTTCACCGCCCACAGCCTGCCGGCGCGGATCCTGGACGAGGGCGATTCGTATCAGGCCCAGCTGCTGGAGACGGCGGCGGCGATCGCCGGGGCGGCGGGCGTCGGCGGCTGGTCGTTCAGCTTCCAGTCGGAGTCGCCGAGCGGCGAGGCGTGGCTCGGGCCCGACATCCTCGACCACCTCGGCGACCTGCACGCCCGCGGGGTCGACCACGTCCTGCTCGCGCCAATCGGCTTCGTCGCCGACCACCTGGAGATCCGCTGGGACCTCGACTCAGAGGCCCGCGAAAGGGCGCGGGAGCTTGGCCTCCGCCTCGAGCGCGCGGAGATGCCGAACGACGACCCGGCGTTCGTCGCGGTCCTGGCCGGGATCGTCCGGCGAGCGCTCGCGGTACGCTCGTCGGCGTGAGACCCGGCGAGATCGTCGTCGACCGGGCGAGCCGGCGCTTCCTCGTCCGTCCCCAGCCCGTGCGCACGCTGAAGGAGGCACTGCTCTCGCGAAACGGCGCGAAGGCGACCGAGGTCTGGGCGCTCCACGACGTCTCGCTCCGGGTCGAGCCCGGCGAGGCGGTCGGGCTGATCGGCCGGAACGGTTCCGGCAAGACGACGTTGCTCCGGCTCGTCGCCGGGATCGTCAAGCCGACCTCCGGCCGCGTCGAGGCCGCCGGGCGGGTCGCCAGCCTGCTCGAGCTCGGCGCCGGCTTCCACCCCGACTTCACCGGCCGCGACAACGTCTATCTGAACGGCTCGATCTACGGCCTGAAGCGAGCGCAGATCCGGGCGCTGATGGACGAGATCGTGGCCTTCGCCGAGCTCGAACGCTTCATCGACATCCCCGTCCGGACGTACTCGTCCGGGATGTACATGCGACTCGGGTTCGCGGTCGCCGCCCACATCGACGCCGACGTCCTGCTGCTCGACGAGGTCTTCGCCGTCGGCGACGAGGAGTTCCAGCGCAAGTGCTTCGCGAAGATCTTCGAGTTCAAGCAGCGCGGTGGGACGATCGTGTACGTGTCGCACGACGCCGCCTCCGTCGAGCGCCTGTGCGAGCGCGCCGTCCTGCTCCGGGACGGCCGCGTCGAGATCGACGGCTCGACGCAGGAGGCGCTGGCCCGGTACCACAAACTGCTGGCGGACGAGCGCGACCCGGAGGAGAGCGCCGCCGGTCTGTCGGAGTACGGCAGCGGCGAGGCTCGGATCGTTCAGGCACGCCTGCTCGGGCCCGACGGCGAGGACCGCGTCCAGCTCCTCGCCGGCGAGCGGGCGACCGTGGAGCTGCGCGTCGAGGCGAGGGAGCCGCTCCCGCCCCCGCGCGTGTCGCTCGAGCTCCGCGACGAGGCGGGGCTGCTGCTCGCCGCCGCGACCAAGAACACGCGAGAGCTCGGCTGGCGCGAGGAGCCCGGCGAGCGCGTGCTGCGCTTCGACGTCGAGCGTCCGCCGCTCGCGGACGGCCGTTTCCGCCTCCGGTTCGAGCTCAGCGACGAGCAGGGCCGGCGCCTCTACCATTGGCTGGACGACGGCGTGCGGTTCGTCGTCTACCCGGGAGAGCCGGTGCGAGGACCGGTCCTGATCGAGGGCAACTGGACACTGCAAGAGACTGGAGACGAGTGAGCTACCAAACCTGTCCGGACTGGCCCGAGCTGATGGAGATCGCGCCGGATCTCCAGTTCAAGCACATGACCGTCCGGCACGCGCAGCTCCCCGCGGACGCGCTGATGCAGGTCCCCGACGTGAACCTCGACGACGCGGAGATCTGCTGCGATCCCGACCGGCACGTCTTCTTCGCCCGGCACACGGACCCGCGGGTGGTGGAGGCGCTCCGCAGCTCCCACTGGTTCGACCTGACCGAGTGGACGGTGTCGGGTCCGGGCCGCCGCGTCGGCTAGGCGCGCCAGCCGAGAACCGCGACGCCGTCCCACCACTGCGGGTGGTCGCGCTCGTGGCCCCGGATCTCGAACAGCAGGCGCGCGCGGGGCTCCTCGGCCAGGTAGTCGCGCGTCGCGCGGCCGACGTCGTCCCAGTCGTGGTCGTCGACCACGAGCAGGGCCTCGGGGGCGAGCCACGGTTCGACCGCGCGCAGGCCCCGGACCTGCGAGTCGTAGTCGTGCGCGCCGTCGTAGTAGTAGACGCCGACGCGGCGATCGCCGAGCGCGCCGCCCTCGAGCACCTCGAAGGCATCGCCCTCGAGGATCGTCGCGCGCCCCGCTCCGAACCGGCGCAGGTTCTCCTCCAGCCCGGCGCGGCTCGCCGCCGGCAGGTGCTTGCCCCTGACCTCGAGCGGCCCGAACCGGAAGCGGTCGATCGCGACGAAGTCGCCGTCGTTGCCGCGCATCGCGCCGATCAGGCTGGCTCCGAAGTACGTGCCGACCTCGACGTAGGTCTCGCCCGAGTCGAGCAGCGAGGCGGCGAAGTTGAGCAGCGCGAGGACGTTCTCCTCGGCGAGGTTGGGCACCCCCGTGATCACGTCGTCGAACCTCGCCTCGCGCGGGTGCGGCGAGCGCGGGAAGTCGTCGAACAGGTTCGGGAGCTCGGCGGCGAAGCGCTCGACGTCCACGGCCGATTTCTACACTCAGCGGCATCGAGACGGAGCGGCTCATCCTCCGCAGGCCCGTCGCCGACGACGCGGACGCGCCGATCTGGTTCGGGATCGATCCGGCACAGGCGCTCGCGCTCGCCGACGACCACTGGAAGCGCCACGGCTTCGGGCCGTGGACCGCGGTCCTGCGTGAGACCGGCGAGCCGGTTGCCTCGATCGATCTCCACTTCGCCGGACCGGGGATCGTCGGCATCGATGCGGACGAGATCGAGGTCGGCTGGGTCGTCGCCGTCGCCGCGCGCGGTCGCGGGTTCGCAACCGAGGCCGCCCGGGCCGCGATCGGCTACGCGTTCGACGTCCTCGGCGTCGACCAGGTCGTCGCGTACACGAGCCCGGGGAACGCGGCCTCGCTCCGCGTGATGGAGAAGCTCGGGATGACGGTTCGCGGCGAGGGCCGCTCGCGCGACGGCAAGCCCGCGGTCATCCTCGTCGCCAGGCGAGGACCTCAGCCAGCGGCCGCGTGTTGAGGACGCCGGCCGCGGTCGCCCAGCCCCGCCGGGCCGTCGCGACGGACAGCTCCATGTTCGCGAGGCCGCGCATCGAGTGCGCGTCGGTCGAGCAGACGATCGTCACGCCGGCCTCGAGCGCCTGCCGCACGTAGACGTCACGCAGGTCGAGCCGGTCGGGGAGGCCGTTGACCTCGAGCGCGACACTCTCCTCGAGCGCGACCTCGATCAGCCGGTCGACGTCGAGCTCGTTCTCGGGCCGCCGGTTGACGTAGCGGCCCTTCGGGTGGGAGAGGCACGAGACGTGCGGGTTGCGCAGCGCGCGCAGAACGCGCTCGGTCTGCTCGCGCTTCGGGAGCCGCTGCCCGCCGTGGACGCTCGCCTGCACCCAGTCGAGCTCGGCGAGGATCGAGTCGGGCAGGTCGAGCCGGCCGTCGGGGAGGATGTCGCACTCGGTGCCGCGCAAGACACGGAACGGCGCGAGCGCCTCGTTGACCTCCGCGATCTCCAGCGCCTGCCGGCGGAGGTCGTCGGCCGTCAGCCCCCTGACCGCACCGACGGCCGGCGTGTGGTCGCAGATCGCGAGGTAGTCGTAGCCCCGCTCGATCGCCGCGAGCGCCATCGCCTCGACGCTCTCCGTCCCGTCCGACCAGGTCGTGTGGCAGTGCAGGTCGCCTCGGATGTCGCCGAGCTCGAGCAGCGCGGGCGGCTCACCGCGGAAGGCCGCCTCGCGGAGCTCGGGCGGCACGTACGGGACCCCGAGCGCGCGGTAGACGCCGGCCTCGTCCGGGGCGCCCGGCAACGGCTCGAGGGCCGCGACGTACGCCCGCGAGCCCGTTGCGCGCAGGAGCTCGGTGCCGAACCGCTCCGGTTGCGCGACGACCAGCTCGACCGGCACGCCCTCGACCGTCACGCCGTACGCGCGCCGCTCCTCCCGCCCGAGCACCGACACGATCGCGGGCAGGGCCTCGAACGCGTCCAGCACCGGCGCCGGGTTCTCGGCTACGACGACGACCGCGAAGTGCTCGCTCGAATCCCGGTAGCGGCGCGGGTCGCCGGCCGGCACTCCCCCGAGCGGCGCGGCGATCTCCTCGAGGAGCCGCCTCGCGCGGTGGATCAGCAGGCCGCGGGCCGGGCGCGGCTCGTCGACGCGGTCGAGCGCGGCGAGCAGCTTCGCCTCCTTCTGCGG
>JBKPRD010000112.1:0-17353 GCA_046734415.1 Actinomycetota bacterium
CCTGCACACGCAGGGGGTGCTCACCGACGAGGAGTTCGCGGCCGCGAAGGCCAAGATCCTGGGCATCTAACGCCGGCTCGCGTCGCGTGCGTCCGGTCGACGCGTATACGCGGCTGGCAGGGGTCTACGACGAGGTCGTCGTCGACCCCTGCCACGCCGCCTTGGCGGCGTTCCTGGACGAGCTCTTCGGCGCCGACGAGGAGAGCGTCGCCGACGTACTCGACGTCTGCTGCGGCACCGGCCTGCTGGCGGCCGAGCTGGCCGCCCGCGGCTATCGGGTCACAGGGGTCGATGCGTCCGAGGCGATGCTCGCGCGTGCGCGCCGCCTGCTCGGGCCGCACGCCACACTGATCCACGCGACGCTTCCCGACCTTCCTCTCGAGATGACCTTCGACGCCGCCACCTGCACGCTGGACGGATTCACCTACCTCGCGCCGGCGGCCCTCCCTCCGACCGTGGAAGCGATTGCCCGGGTGCTGCGGCCGGCCGGCTGGCTAGTCTTCGACGCGCACACGGACGCCATGATGGCCCTCACGTCCTCTCGCCCCGTAGTCTCGGGCGAGGAGGAGCGGCATCGCTTCGTGATCCTCGCCGAGGTCGACCCGGACGCGCGCTTCTGCGACACCCGGATCGATGTCACACCGGACGGAGCGGCATCTCCCTTCAGCGAGCGCCACCGGCAGTTTTTCCACCGGGACACCGATATCCGGTCGGCGCTCGTGGACGGAGGGTTCGAGGTGGCCGGCGTCAGGGATGGGTACTCGGATCGGCCGGCCGACGAGTCCACGCTGAGCGCGACCTGGATCGCCCGTCTGCGGCGCTGAGGTAGGGACTGGCCTGAGGCCTCTCCCTAGACGGAGCCACAGCTTCTGATCGGGCTCGAGGATGCCGTTCTCCAGGAGCGTCTTCAGGATCGCTGGCCTCTTCGGATTAGGGACGGCGGCGATCGCTCCTCCCTCGCATCAGCGTCGGCCGCACGCGGGCCAAAGCCGATCGGAACATCGATAGCAACCACTTGGATATCTGATCCCGTTCATATGACGGGCCCCTGGGAAGCCATCGTCAACGAGACGCTGGTCTACCCTTTCGTGTGTGGCAAGCCGGGTCGCCGAGGCTGGTAGCCGATTCTTGGCCGAGATCATCTCGACGATCGGCTCAGCGCTGGAGCTGGATCAGGTGCTCGAATCGGTCGTGCGCCTGCTTTCAGAGGCGAGCGCCGTACACGCGTGCTTTGTCTACCTGGTTGAGCGAGACCGGCTCGTCCTGCGTGCGGCTTCCGAGCCGTACGGCCATCTTGCTGGCGAGGTCGTGCTCGAGCGCGGCGAGGGTCTGGCCTGGTGGGTGGCAGAACACCGGGAGCCGGCGTTCATTCGTGAGCACGCGCCGCAGGACCCGCGCTTCAAGTACGTGCCGGAGCTCGAAGAAGAGCGCTTCCAGTCGCTTGTCTCAGTGCCGGTTCCGGCACGTGATGGAGGCGTCGTCGGTGTCATCAGCCTGCACACGGAGGCGCCTCGGGAGTTCACCGACGCCGAGGTCGACTTCCTCGTATCGAGTGCCACGCTGGTTGCGGGGGTGATTGAGAACGCGCGGTTGTACGAGGAGTCACGCCGCCGAGTCGAGGAGCTCGAGCACCTGAGGGCGCTTGGCGAGGATCTCGCCCGAGCGGAGTCGGTCGACGACGTCGCGCCGGCGGTTACTGCGCGGGCACGCGAACTGCTGCGTGCGGAGAGCGCGCAGCTCTACCTGATCGCGCCGCAGACGGAAGAGCTGCGCCTCCGCGCGGCGACGTCTCCTGGCGCGCGGCAGACGATCTCCCTTGCCGAGCTTGGTCCGGAGCTGGCCACAAGCGGCCGTTACGCAACCCTGGCCGTTCCGCTCGTCGCCGGCGACGAGTTGCTCGGCCTGCTCACTGCCGACGGGACGTCCGAGGTTGATCTCGCACGCGCCGTCGCAAATCAGACGGCGGTGACGATCAAGAAGATCGAGTTGATCGAGCGACTGACTGAGAAGAACGCGATCAAGGATTTCTTCGAGCAACTCGTGCGCGGCGAGTCGGGGGCGGTGATCGAGGAGCGTGCTGCACGTCTCGGCTGCGACCTCGGTAGGCGACACCTGGTGCTTGCGGTTGCGCCGGCAGACGACGCGTTCGAGCAGGCAGTCGCGAAGCTCGGGCCTGGCTCCCTTTTCGACCGGAGCGACGATGGAATGCGCGGGCTCGTTCGCGTCCCTGCGGCTGGCGACCAGGCCCTCGTCGACACCCTCCGTCGGCTGCAGGCTGAGCTTTCGAACCGGGTTGCCGTTGGAGTTTCGAACGAATGCGCTGGCCTTGCGTCGTTCGCCGCCGGATTCGAAGAGGCGCGGCACGCCCTGATCGGGCAGCGGGTCATTCAGGCGACGGACGGCGTGATGACCTACGAGGAGCTGGGGCCATACAAGTACCTGCTCCGGATGCCGTTCGACGCCGGCGTCCGCGACGCACACCGCGATGCAATTGGCTTGATCGCGAACTACGACACCGAGCGGCAAACCTCATTGCTTGCGACGCTCGAGGAGTTCCTACGCCGACGCGGGAACATCAGC
This sequence comes from Actinomycetota bacterium, assembly GCA_046734415.1. Taxonomy (GTDB): domain Bacteria; phylum Actinomycetota; class Thermoleophilia; order Gaiellales; family Gaiellaceae; genus DATBLE01. The sequence goes on from JBKPRD010000112.1 coordinate 2,581, forward strand.
GCGACCGCGCAATCGCTGTATGTACACCCGAACACGCTCCGTCAGCGGCTGCGCCGCATCATGGAAATCTCAGGCCTCGACCTTCGCCGAGACGATTGGCTGATGGTCGAGATCGCCTTGAAGATGGTGAAGCTTCAGCACGCTCTCGGGCGGACCGCCACGGACGACACCCCGCCGACTCGGTCGGTGTAGAGAGGCGCCATCGCCTGCAACGAGCGGCCGCGGTAGGGTGGCGCGCGAAACGCCCCCGAGAGGAGGTCGACCGATGGCCGCAACCGCAGAGGCGCCCACACTAGAAGAGATTCAGGCGGCGTCCGAGACGCGCGGGATCGAATTTTACTTTGCGCAGTTCGTCGACCTCTACGCGCGGCCGAGCGCCAAGCTCGTCCCGGCCTCGAACCTAAGTGACCTCGTAGGCGAAGGCGCCGGTTTCGCCGGCTTCGCGGCCGGTGAGATCGGACAACTGCCAAGCGACCCGGACATGGCTGCGATCCCCGATCTGCGCAGTTTCACGCCGGTCCCCTGGGAGCCCACACTTGCACGCTTTGCCTGCGACATCTACGTCGAGGGCGAGGAGTGGCCCTACTGCCCGCGGACGATCCTGCGCCGGATGCTCGACCGTGCGCAGACGAAGGGCTACGAGTTCAAGATCGGGCTCGAGCTCGAGTATTTCCTCGTCCGTCAGCGCGAGGACGGTTCGATCGAAGTCGCGGATCCGCTCGACACGCTCGAAAAGCCCTGCTACGACCTCCGCGGGCTGACGCGAAACTTCGAGTTTCTGACCACGATCTCGAAGTACTGCAACGAGCTCGGCTGGGGCAACTATGCGAACGACCACGAGGATGCAAACGGTCAGTTCGAGCAGAACATCACCTACGCAGACGCGCTGACGAGCTGCGACCGAGCGATCTTCTTCCGCTACATGGTGCACACGCTGGCGCAGCAGCAAGGACTGCTCGCGACGTTCATGCCGAAGCCGTTCTCGAACCTGACCGGCAACGGCTGCCACTTCCACATGTCGCTGTGGGACGGGGAGACGAATCTATTTCTCGATGAATCCGACCCGCGCGGGTTCGGTCTCTCCGAGACCGCCTACCACTTCATCGGGGGACTGAAGGAACACGCAGGGGCGTACTCGGCGATCACTGCATCAACCGTCAACTCGTACAAGCGGCTGAAGCTCGGGACGACAACGAGCGGCGCCACCTGGTCGCCCGTCTGGATCAGCTACGGATACAACAATCGCACGCAGATGCTCCGAATCCCTGGTCCGGGCCGGATCGAGGATCGGACGATCGATGGAGCATGCAACCCCTACCTTGCCGCGACGGCCGTTCTCGCCGCAGGACTTGACGGGATCGAGAACCGGATCGATCCGGGCGAGCCGAACTCCGACAACCTGTACGCACACTCGTACGAGGAGCTGACCGAGCGAGGGCTCCGCACGCTGCCTACGAACTTGCTCGCTGCGACCCAAGAGCTGGAGCGAGACGACGTGCTGCGCGCGGCGCTTGGGCGAGGACGAGACGAGGACTACCTCGACTACTTCGTCGGAGTGAAGCGGGAGGAGTGGAGCCGCTACCACGAGCAGGTCACACCCTGGGAGTTGAATGAATACCTCAGTCGCGTCTAGTACGCGCAGGTATGTCAGATAGCTACATACGCCCGGGCTGATTTTTGGCCCTTATTCCACTGATCCCGCAGCTGGTTAGATGTAGCCTTTCTCCACATGTGTGGAATTGTCGGGCTCTTCGCGAAGTCGCCTGAGCTGGAGCGGCGGCTCGGCGAGCATCTGGCGTCGATGCTCGTGCAACTCTCCGACCGAGGGCCCGACAGCGCCGGTGTTGCGATCTACGGCGACGCGGCGCCGGTTGGCGTCAGCAAGCTGACGCTGTTCTCGCCGGATCCGCTCGAGAACTGGAACGCGCTCGGCGACAGCCTCGCCGACGTGTTCGGCGGCTGCTCTGACCCACGAGTGCGGGCAAGCCACTCCGTCTTTGTCGTCGACGCCGATGCTGCAGATGCCGAGGAATGGGTGCGATCAAGCCGTCCGGACCTGCGCGTGATGAGTGCAGGTCGAGCGATCGAGATCTACAAGGAAACGGGGTCGCCCCGGCGGTTCGCGGAGCAATTCGCGCTCCGCGAGTTCGTCGGCAGCCATGGCGTCGGGCACACGCGAATGGCGACCGAGAGCCGGGTGACGACGGAGGGGTCGCACCCGTTTTCGACTGGGCTCGACCTGTGCCTTGTCCACAACGGCTCGCTCTCCAACCACAACCGCCTACGGTTTAACCTCCGCCGCCGCGGGATCAACTTCGCGACCGAGAACGACACCGAGGTCGCGGCCGGATATCTCGAATGGCGACTGCGCGAGGGCGCATCGCTCGAGCAGGCCCTCGAAGGCTGCCTCGACGATCTTGACGGCTTCTTCACCTTCCTGGTCGGAACGATTGACGGGTTCGCCGTGCTTCGCGATCCGATCGCCTGCAAGCCAGCCGTACTGGCCGAGACAGACGACTGGGTTGCAATGGCTTCCGAGTGGCGGGCGATCGCGGTGCTTCCCGGCGCGGCGGAGGCACGATCGTGGGAGCCCGCCCCCGGCGTCGTCTACGCGTGGGAGCGTGCGACGGTCTAATGGCGGTCGCCACTGCGGCCGAGCTCGTCGACCTCGCCATCACGCCTCTCCGGGAGGTCAACCAGCGCCTGCACGGGCTGGCCGACGGAGCGCCCGGTCCCCGGCGCTGGCGGATCGTCAATCCGAACGGGATGCACGCGATCGCTTGCGGCCTGGACGCCGACATCGAGATCGAGATCGAAGGGCACGTCGGCTACTACTGCGCCGGAATGAACAAGCTCGCGACGCTGCGCGTGCACGGCAACGCGGGGCCCGGCCTCGCCGAAAACCTGATGTCCGGCGTCGTCGTCCTCGACGGCAACGCGAGCCAATCGGCGGGCGCAAGCGGTCGCGGCGGCCTCCTGGTCGTCCACGGGGATGCCTCCGCCCGCTGCGGCATCTCGATGAAGGGAATCGACATTGTTGTCGGCGGATCGGTGGGACACCTCAGCGGCTTCATGGCCCAGACCGGTCGACTCGTGGTCTGCGGCGATGCCGGCGAAGCTCTCGGCGACTCGATCTACGAGGCTCGTATCTATGTGCGCGGTGAGGTTGCGGGACTAGGCGCCGACTGTGTCGAGAAAGGCATGCGCGACGAGCATCTTGCCGAGCTGCGTGGGCTGCTCGAGCGGGCCGGGATCGACGATGTCAAGCCGGTTGAGTTCCGACGCTACGGATCCGCGCGTCGTCTCTACAACTTCCACGTCGACAACGCGTACTGATGAGCTCTTGGCTCGGACTGCGCGAGTCGTACCTCTTCGACCGCAATACCATCGCCGAGATCCAGCGGGCGGCGCGGGAGGGGATCTACGACATTCGCGGCTTCGGGGCGAAGCGAAGACTGCCGCACTTCGACGACCTCCTGCTCCTTGGCGCAAGCGTGTCGCGCTACCCACTCGAGGGGTACAGGGAGCGCTGCGACACGGACGTCGTACTGGGCACGCGCTTCGCCACTGAGCCGCTGCACCTGAAGATTCCGATCACGATCGCCGGGATGAGCTTCGGCGCACTCTCTGCTCCGGCGAAGGAAGCGCTCGGACGAGGCGCCAGCGAGGTCGGTACATGCACGACAACAGGCGACGGCGGAATGACGCCGGAGGAGCGCGAGCACTCGACGCTGCTTGTCTACCAAGTGCTCCCATCCCGCTACGGGATGAACCCCGACGACCTGCGAAAGGCGGACGCAATCGAAGTGGTCGTCGGACAAGGGGCAAAGCCCGGGGGCGGGGGGATGCTGCTCGGTCACAAGATCTCCGACCGCGTGGCAGAGATGCGCAGCCTGCCGAAGGGCATCGACCAGCGCAGCGCGTCCCGGCACCCGGACTGGACCGGGCCGGACGACCTGGAGATCAAGATCATCGAGCTGCGGGAGATCACCGACTGGCAGAAGCCAGTCTTCGTCAAGATCGGCGCGACCCGCACGTACTACGACGTCCAGCTCGCGGTGAAGGCAGGCGCCGACGTGATCGTGCTCGACGGCATGCAGGGCGGAACAGCGGCCACCCAGGACGTATTCATCGAGCACGTCGGCATTCCGACCCTCCCGGCAGTGCGGCTCGCCGTCGATGCGCTCGAGGAGCTCGGGATGCACCGCCAGGTGCAACTCATCGTGTCCGGAGGAATCCGCAGCGGTGCAGACGTCGCGAAAGCGCTGGCGCTCGGCGCTGACGCGGTCTCGATCGGAACTGCGGCGCTGATCGCGATGGGCGACAACAGCCCCGATCTCGAGGAGGAGTACAGGAAGATCGGCAGTGCTGCGGGGTTCTACGACGACTGGCAGGCGGGCCGCGACCCAGCGGGGATTTCCACGCAGGACCCGCTCCTGGCTGCGCGCCTCGACCCCGTGCTGGCCGGCCGCCGCGTGGCGAACTTCCTCCGCGTGCTCACGCTCGAGACGCAGACGCTCGCCCGCGCCTGCGGCAAGTCCCACGTTCACAACCTCGAGCCCGAGGACCTTGTCGCGCTGACCGTCGAGGCCGCGGCGATGGCGCGCGTCCCGCTGGCCGGCACAAACTGGATCCCCGGCTCAACTAGGTCGGACCTCGTCTCGCCCACCGGCTGATGTCGTTCCTCGTGCCCTGCCCGATCTGTGGCCCACGCGATGTCAACGAGTTCGCCTGCGCCGGGGAGGTGCTACGACGGCCGTCGCGCGCACCCTCCTTGCGCGAATTGACGTCATATCTGTATTTCCGTGACAACGTCGCGGGCGTGCAGCGCGAGTGGTGGTACCACCGCCTCGGCTGCGAGACGTGGTTCCTCGCGGAGCGGGACACACGCACCAACGAGGTGCTCGCCGTTGAGTTGACCTCGCCGCCGTCTGCTGAGCCGGCGCCCCCGGCAATTCCGGACACGCCTGCCGCGTGAGACTGCCGCCGCAGGCTAACGAGACGATCGACCGTTCGCACCGGCTCACCTTCACATTCGAGGGGCAACCGATCGAGGCGTACGAAGGCGATACGGTGGCGTCGGCACTCTTCGCCGCCGGCCGCCGCATCTTCTCGCGCAGCTTCAAGTACCACCGGCCGCGCGGGCTCCTCTGCTGTTCGGGACGATGTCCGAACTGCCTGCTGGAGGTGGACGGAGTGCCGAACGTGCGCGCCTGCATGCAGCCGGCCACTGCCAACGCGCGGGTCCGCGCGCAGAACGTCGTCGGCTCACTCGACTCGGACCTGATGTCGTTTCTTGTGCGCGTTGGCAGTCCCTTCCTCCCGGTCGGCTTCTACTACCGGACGATGATTCGCCCTCGCTGGGCGTGGCCGTATTTCGAGCGGTTTCTGCGCCATGCGGCTGGTCTCGGGCGGCTGGACGAACACGCGCGACGGACGCAGCGGTATGACGTCGAGCATCGCCGAGCCGACGTGCTGGTGATCGGCGGCGGGGACGGCGGGACGCATGCCGCCGCCGAGGCGCGCGCGAGAGGGGAAGAGGTCGTCGTCGTCGACGAGCGCGGTCGGGGCGACGTGCGCGGGACCGCGATCGGGATCTACGAAGGCGGCCTGGTCCCCGTTGCCGCCGACAAGGTCCTCTACCGTTATCGGGCCGGGCGCATCGTCGTCGCCGCCGGAGCGGGGGAGCAGCCGCTCGTCTTTCCGGGCAACGACCTCGTCGGCGTCTATCTGCCCGAGGCGATCAGACGGCTCGTCGGCGACTGGGCGCTGAAGCCGGGCGAGCGTGCGGTCGTTGTCGGTCAGGCGCCAACGGAATTGGAGCAGGCGGGTGTTGAGATCATCCGTGTCGCCGACCAGTCGCAGCAGATCGCGGCCCGTGGCCGGTTCGGAAAGCTGCGCAACGTGATCATCGACGGCGAGGCCGTCGCCTGCGATCTGCTCGTCGTCGACGGAGGGCGCCAGCCCGCGTTCGCCCTGCTCGCCCAGGCCGGCGCAACGGTCGAGTACGACGCCGCGCGCGGCATCTTCGTCCCACGCTCCCTACCCGAGGGAATACACGCTGCCGGGAATGTGACCGGCGAAGGGTGCTTCGCACCGCCCATCGTCTCGGCGCCATCTGGTGGCAAGGAGAAGAGCTTCGTATGCCTATGCGAGGACGTGACGACGAAGGACGTCAAGCGGGCGATCGCGGAGGGCTTCGATTCGATCGAGCTGATCAAGCGTTACACGACCGTGACGATGGGGCCCTGCCAGGGCCGGCTGTGCCAACTGTCATCGATCCGCCTCTGCGCAGCCGAGACCGGACTCGACGAAGCGGCGATCGGTACGACCACGGCTCGACCGCCGTGGCGGCCGGTCGAACTCGGCCTTCTCGCCGGCCGCCCGCACGAGCCGACGAAGCGCACTGCAATCCACCACCGACACAAGGAGGCCGGCGCAACGATCATGTGGACAGGCGCCTGGCGCCGCCCGCACTCCTACGGCGACCCGGCTGCGGAGGTGCGTGCGGTGCACGAGCGCGTCGGCGTGATCGACGTATCAACTCTCGGAAAGCTGCTCGTGAGCGGCCCAGACGCGGCGTCTTTCCTCGAGCGCCTCTACCCCAACCGCTTCGCCGACTTGCGCCCCGGGCGGATCCGCTATGGCGTGCTCGGAAACGACGCCGGGCGAATCATGGACGACGGCACGATCGCGCGCCTCTCAGAAGACAGCTGGTACGTGACGACGACCTCGACGGGAGCGGACAGCGTCCTCGAGTGGTGCACATGGTGGAACGCCGTCTGGCAGATGGACGTGCGGATCGAAAGTCTCACCGGCGCCCTCGCCGCGCTCAATGTCGCCGGCCCGCGGAGCCGCGACCTACTCGCGCGTCTGACCGACCTCGACCTTTCCAACGAATCATTTGCGTACCTCGACGCCAAACGCGCCGAGGTTGCCGACCTCCCATGCCTGCTCCTGCGCATCGGCTTCGTCGGCGAACTCGGCTATGAGCTGCATTGTCCGAGTCCCTACGGCGAGCATCTGTGGGACAGGATCCTCGAGGCCGGCGCCGACCTCGGCTGCACGCCCTTCGGCCTGGAGCCGCAACGCGTCCTGCGCCTGGAGAAGATGCACATCCTCGTCGGCCAGGACACCGATTCCGAGTCGAATGCAATCGACGCGGGCATGCCCTGGCTTGTCAAGCTCGAGAAGGACGACTTCGTCGGTCGCTGGTCGCTCGAGCGTATTGCCGCAGAGGGAGGGCGCGAGCGCCTCGTCGGCTTCGTGATGGAGAACGGATCGGTCCCGCTCGAAGGCGGCCAGGTCGTCGTCGATGGAAGGTCCGTCGGGCGGATCACGAGTGCCCGCTGGAGCAATGCCGTTGGCGCCGCCATCGGGATGGCATGGGTGCCAGCCGAGCTCGCGACCGAGGACGTCCAACTCGACATCCGCCGCGACCGAACGCTCGAGCGTGCACGGGTGCGGCTTCAGCCCTTCTACGACCCCGAAGGGAAGAGGCTGCGTTCGTGACCGACCTGGAGTTCGTGCGCGCCGACCCGAGCCACCCTGCGTGGCGCTCCCCGCTCGCTCGCGCGCTTGCTCACGCTCCGGCCGGCGTCCGTGACGTCTCGGCCGAGGCGCAAGACGGGCCGCTCGGGCTAGCCGCCGGCATCGCCGGCCTCGAGATCGAGGCGCCGTTTGCGCGCACGCTCCTTGCCCGTCTCACTGAGCTCGAGCCACCCGCCGTTGGCGCATTCGCCCACATTCGGGCCCAGATGACCGTCGCGGGTGACGACCGTTACCGGATCTGGTTCCCGCAGGAGTACGCCGACTACCTCGCCCATGCCGTACTCGACGCCTGGCAGGGTCTCGCGTGAGCCTCCGTGAGCTCTTCTTTCCGCGCCGAATGTGGCGGAGACCCACCGAGCTGAAGCCGCGCTACGACGTCGTCATCATCGGCGGCGGCTCGCACGGGCTCGCGACCGCCTATTACTTGGCCAAGAACCACGGGATTACCGACGTCGCGGTTCTCGAGCAGAGCTACATCGGCTCGGGCGCAGCCGGGCGTAACACGACGATCATCCGCTCCAACTACCGCACGCCCGAGGGGGCACGCTTCTACGACCAGAGCGTGAAGCTGTACGAGCGCCTCGGCGCCGAACTCGACTTCAACCTCCTCTTCTCCCAGCAGGGGCACCTCACCCTTGCGCACTCTGACCGCGCGATGATCACGATGACCGAGCGCGCCGAGGTGAACCAGCTGCTCGGGATCGACAGCCGCGTGATCGGGATCGACGAGATCGCGCGGCTCTGTCCGGAGCTCCACCTCTCTCGTGATGTCACCTGGCCGGTCATGGGTGCGCTCTACCATCCGCGCGGCGGGATCATTCGCCACGACGCGGTTGTCTGGGGGCTAGCCCGCGGCGCAGATCGGGCGGGTGTGGAGATTCACCCCTCGACGCGCGTCACGGCCATGGACGTGCGAAACGGCCGGGTCAGCCGCATCAAAACGAATCGCGGCGACCTCGAGGCGGAAGTCGTCGTCAGTGCAACCGCCGGCTGGTCGACACTCGTCTGCGCGCTCGCAGGCGTAAGGCTGCCGATCACCACCCACCTCCTGCAGGCGTTCGTGACTGAGCCATTGAAGCCGTTCCTCGACGTGATCATCGTCTCGGCGCAGATGCACATCTACGTCTCACAGACCGACCGCGGCGAGATCCTGATCGGCGCCGAGATCGAGCCCTACACGACCTACAGTGGCAAGAGCACCTTCAATTTCCTCGAGTACTCGGCACGGCACGCACTCGAGCTGTTCCCCCAACTGGAGCGGGCGAAGGTCCTTCGCCAGTGGACGGGTCTCTGCGATCTCTCCCCCGATTACAGCCCGATCCTCGGCCAAACCGAGCTCGCAAACTTCCACGTCAGCGCCGGCTGGGGCACGTACGGCTTCAAAGCCGCACCGATCGTCGGTACAACGCTCGCCGAGCTCATCGCCACCAAGGGCACGCCCGAGCTAATCGCACCGTTCGCCCTCGAGCGCTTCTACACCGACACCCTCGTCTCGGAGCTTGCAGCCGCTGCGGTCTCGCATTAGCGCCCTGCGCGGGGATCCTCGACGCTCGAGCGCTGCTCCCTGCCTCAGGGCGCGCCCCCGTGTGCCGCACGAACGCGCCGATGAACAGAGCCGCAGCCGGCCACCTGCTACGTCGAATGCGCGATAGACGTCTAGCCTCGGGTGAGCGCTTCGTCAGCTCTCGTTGTCCGACGCGGCGAATGCGATCAACTCAGCGGCCTGGTCGACGGACAGAAAATCGGTATTCAGGACGAGGTCATACTGCGTCGGCAGCTCGTCCTTGAGGTCGTAGAAGCGCCGGAGATAGTCGCTTCGTGCGGCATCGGACTTCTTGATCGCCCGGGCCGCGCCGCTCCGGTCGAGCGCTTCGGGGTCGGCGATCCTCTCTGCGCGGGTATCCGGCGAGGCGGTGACGAGCACGCGCAGGACATCGGGTCGGGCGGGCAGGGCGTGTGATGCGGCGTGGGCGACGATAACGACATTGCCTTGCGCAGCCATGTGCTCGATCGTGTCGCGGATCAGAGCGCGGATTTCGGCGCCGCTCAGCTCGTCGTCTGCGGCGGACAAGGGAATCGCTCCGCCGAGGCCGATGTCTCCGGGAACTATGAGTGCCTCGAGGAGGCGGGAGACACGTGATTTTCTCAGTTCCTCGTCAGCCACGCTCGCGGTGTCGATCCCACCGCGCGCTGCTGCACCCGCGACGATCTCCTCGTCGGCGAAAGTGAAGCCGAGCCGCTCGGCTACGCGTCGCCCGATTTCCTCACCGCCCGCGCCCGTCGTGCGCGAGATACAAACCACCTTACGGGCCATGTCCGGACGCTAGAAGTGTGGCAGCGCGGCGTCAAGCACGACAGTGTGCGGGCCGAACCGGCTGGCTACCGGTGTTGAGCCCCGGCCGCTCAGCCTCGCGCCGAAACCGATCCCGAACTGCCCTTTGTATCGAGCATGTATGGGCTGGGTGCCGAGAGCCTGAGCCCGACGGACGTTCGCATTGCTCAGCGATCGCACCCAGGAGGTCGCCGGTTCGAGTCCGGCTAGCTCCATCGCTCGTTTCGAGTCCGGCCATGCCGGCCTTTTCGCTCGATCGCCAGGCGACCGGCCTGTGCGGGCGTGCGCTGTCGTGCGAGTTCAGGTCTCTCGATTGGGCAACAAGGCCTCTAGCTTGTTGCGAGTACTCGTCATCGCTGCGTTGGCGGTCTTGCTCGTCGGTTGTAACGGCGGCACGGTCGATCGTCATGCGCTTACAAACGACGCTGCGACGCTGGACTCGATCGCTTGCGAAGGTGCACTGCTTGCGCACAACACCGCCCGGGGGAAGACCACCACGAACTTCACCCGCGAGCAGGCCGAGGAGCTCGCCATCCAGTCGTCGAACCTCGCGGACGCCCTCGCGAAGCGGCCGGCACTCGCGTCGATCGAGCAGAGGGTTCGAGCGAAGGCAAAGCACGCCGCGAGGGTGTCGGCGACGCTGCACCGCCTGCAGAGCAACCCGTCCGATCGCGCGGTCGCGGCGACCGTCGAGCAGCAGTTGGCGAGGCTCGGCGGCTGTCCATGAACAAGGTTCTGGGCCTTGCGCTCGGCATCCTCGCCGCGATCGGAGGCTTCGTCGACATCGGCGACCTCGTTTTCAATACCGCCGCGGGCGCGACGTTCGGCTATCAGCTCGCGTGGGTGATCCCGGTGGGCGTCCTCGGGATCATCGTCTACTCGGAGATGTGTGGGCGTGTGGCCGCGGCGTCAGGGAAGGCGGTCTTCGACGCGATCCGCGAGCGCGTCGGGTTCAAGGCCGCCCTCGGCGCGCTTGTCTCGTCGGAGGTCGTCAATCTCATGACGCTCGCCTGCGAGATCGGCGGCGTCGCGATCGCATTGCAGCTGCTCTCGGGACTTCCGTACCGCTGGTTGATCCTCATCGCCGTGGCCGCGCTCGTCGTGATCATCTGGGTGACGTCGTTCGAGTGGATCGAGCGGCTTTTCGGGTACGGCGGGCTCTGCATGCTCGTATTCGCCGTTGCGGCGGTGAAGGCCGGCCCGGACTGGGCGGAGGTAGGAAAGGGCTTCATCCCGCACTTCGCGCAGAACGATACGACCCTGTATCTCTACTTCGTGATCGGCCTCCTCGGGGCGGCGATGACGCCGTACGAGGTCTACTTCTACTCGTCGGGCGGCGTCGAGGAGGAGTGGGGGCCGAAGGACATCGGCATGAACAGGGCGAACGCGATCGTCGGCTACGGGCTTGGCGGCACGCTGTCGATCGCGTTGATGATCGTCGGTGCGACCGTGTTCCTCGGGCACGGCATCTCGCCTGAGCATCTCGGCACGATCGCACTCGGCTCCGGGGATCCTCTGGGCAAGATCGGCTTGCTACTTGCGATCGTCGGCATTCTCTTTGCCGTCGGCGGGGCGTCGATCGACACGGTGTTCGCGGGTGCCTATAACCTCGCACAATTCTGCGGGTGGGAGTGGGGGCGCTACCGACATCCAAGGGGCGCGCCACGCTTCGCGCTGACATGGTTCGTCCTGCTTATTCTCGCGATGGGAATTGTGCTGACCGGTGTCGATCCGGTCGTTCTCACCGAGTACGCGGTCATCTTCTCGGTCGTCGCACTCCCGCTCACCTACCTCCCGATCCTGCTGGTCGCAAACGACCGCGCGTACATGGGCCTGAACGGCAACGGCCGGCTTGCAAACGTGCTCGGGGTCATCTACCTCGTCGTGATCATGGCGATCTCCTTGTCGGCAATACCGTTGATGATCCTGACGAACGTAGGGCAGAATTGACCCGCAGCGAGATCGATATCGGACTGCAGGTCCTCGACCACCAGCTGCTCGACAAGCACGGCCGTCGGTGCGGCAACGTGGACGACTTGGCGGTTGAAGGCGGTCCCGGTGAGGAGCCGGAGGTCGTAGCGATCCTCGCCGGCCCCGGCTACTGGGGCCAGAGAGCCGGCTGGATCGGCCGCCTGGCCGGCTGGATCGGCGGTGGCGGCAAAGTCCGGGTCGCGTGGAGCGAGGTGGAGAAGATCGACTCGGCCGTCCGGCTGAAGCGGGACGCGACCTCACTCGGTCTCGGCGCAGGCGACGACCGCCTGCGGCCGTACCTCGAGAAGATCCCCGGTGCAGGAAGATGAGAACGCTCTCGTCGCTTCAGCGGCGCAAGGTGCAGACGGAATCAGGACGCTCCCTGGGCCGCTGCTACGACCTCAGAGGTGAGCTGAGCGGTTCGAAGCTGCGCGTCACCGGTCTCTGCGTCGGTCCTAGAGCATGGTTGACCCACCTCGGGGTTCGCTCACACGACCGGCACACCGTCATCCCCTGGGAGGCCGTCGTACGGATCGAGGGAACCCGAATCGTCGTCCGCGACGACGCGATGAAGCGTTGTTGACCAGCCTCAACGGTCCGCTGCGGGCCGTGGGTGGAGGTGCAAGGGCAGGAGTGCCCACGTTGCGTGGTGCGCGAACCCGGGAAGCGCTGGAGGCGGTTACCGGACCGCGAACAGCTCCACAAGGTCACGCGAAAGTTTTGAAAGCTGTCCGGCCCCTACGCGCCGTAGCAGAGGGTTCCGCATGAACAAGCCGGATGCACGCGGCTGTCGAAGTGGAGTGACGGCTGGTGGCGGTACCACCCGTTTCTAGCACCCACTGGAAGCTTCCTCTATCTCCCCAACTTCAGCAGCAGCTTCAGCCTCGTCGGCCTGGAGTGTTTGCGAGCAGACGACGATCAATTGGGCACGAAAGTCCGAGCCGTCCTCTGGCTCGGCCACGGCGACGACAATCATTTGGCCCTGTTGCCGACCGATCCAGTCGCCTGGTTTCCAGTCGCCACGCTTTGAGACGAACCAGCCAAGGTTACGTCCGTTGCTGGCATCGATAAGCCGGTAGCGGAAGTCCATGCCTCAGCAACGGTTGATAGGCCCTGAACGTCGCGCTCGGATGTTCGGGTCCAGTTTGGGTCTTGTACGGGTTCCTCGCCGGATATTCGACGCGCGGCCAGGTGATGGGCCAACAGCAGAACCTCGCTGGGCGCTTGGCGGTCGCTCCTACCTCCTCAACCACTTTGTCCAGAACACGCTTGACGAGTTCACGGAACTCTTCGCAATCACCAAGGTCGGTGATAACTGGTCGTCCGACATGGTGGGACCCTACGCCGTCCGCATCGTGGCGACGATTTGCGCCCACGGCTTCAGCGCCGCTTGCGTGCAGCCGATCTCCTGGCCACCTCCAGAAGGTCGCTCAGACGCCTTGCTGGCATCTTCGTATCGTGATGCTATGATGCGAATATGCCGAAGGTGAGAACCACACTGACTGTCGATGAGGAAGTGTTGCGCGCGGTCAAGGTGCGCGGCGCACGCACGGGCAAGGGCGACAGCGAGGTGATCGAGGAAGCGCTTCGTCGGGAACTCGGCCTCGACCTGCTTGAGCGTCTATGGCAGCGCGACGATCTGGGGGAGAAGCGGGCCGTAACCCTCGCGGTCGAAGCGCAGCACAAGACACGGCCACGCCGGCGCTGAGTGCGCGCTGTTCTCGACCCGAACATCCTCATAGCCGCCCTCCTCTCCCGCGCCGGCACACCAGCCCAGCTTCTCTCGCGCTGGTTCGCCGGCGAATTCGAGTTAGTCGTCTCGGAGACGCTGCTTGCAGAGCTCGAACGAGCACTCGCCTACCCGAAGCTGCGCGACCGCATCTCAGCAGAAGAGGCCAACGCGTTCGTTGCGCTCTTGCGCCACGGAGCACCTCTAGCTGACGATCCGGTGGAGCCGTCGCCCCGCTCCGCCGACCCCGGCGACGACTACCTGCTAGCGCTCGCAGAGCAGGAGCGCGCTCTCCTCGTCTCCGGCGACCAGCACCTCCTGGCGCTGGCCGACGAGCTTCCCATTCAGACGGCCCGAGCCTTCCTCGATAGCCTCGCCAGCACCTAGCTGCCTGGATCGAGCCCGTCGACGGTTCACCGCAGGACCCGATCAACCCGCATTCTCCTGGTCCGCCGCCGGGCGGCGTCGACCTCCTGGTCACTACCCAGGAGGCTGACGTATCGTTCGATCTCTACTTCGGGGTCGCGGGTGGGAGACGGGCGTCTCACCCACAGTTCCACCCCATCGAGATGCGCTCGCCGCGGCGCCGCGCACCCACCGACAACTGATACACAGCCGTCGCTCCTCGCTGAATCATGATCGAGCCCGCGGCAGGCCACCGCCATCGGGGACGCACTGGCCGTCCCGACCATTGCTCTGGGCCTGGTTCTGTGTTAGCGGCACGTTAGGGGCTTTCGGCACACTCGCGGCCATCGCAGAAGCCATGGAAAAGGAGAGTGGTCTTGCACGGGCGAGGGGTAACGATATTGGGTCTGCGCCGATGTACACGAGTTGCCTCACCCGTCGGTCTGGCAGCGCTTGGCGCGCTGAGCTGCGCGCTCCTTCTCCCGTCTCAGGTAGCGGGCCGCCCCGCTGCCCTGGGCGCTACGACCGCAACTTGTCGAAAGGCTGAGCGCCAGCTTGCCGCCTACACGCCGGCGCTCAGAACCTATGACGACCCGATTGAAGACAGTGCGAGCGCACCGGATTTCTGCTCAGGCGAGATTGTCACCAATGACAACGAGACGATCACGATCGGAATCTACGCTCACAATCGCGCTGGGTTCGAATCGGGCGACACGTATTCCGTCTTCCTCGACACCGACCTAAACCCCGGCACAGGCGGGGGCGGTTACGGCGCGGAGTACGAG
>JBKPRD010000113.1:0-15831 GCA_046734415.1 Actinomycetota bacterium
TGCCAGCTTCGGCACCATCTTCCCCCCGAAGAGCAGCGCGAGCACGCCGAGGTTCCCCCACAACGCGCCCGCGGAGACGTTCATCCCGCCTTTCAGGAAGAAGAACGGCGTCAGGAAGGAGAACGCGACCACGCGTAGCCGCTCCTGTTCCTTGCAGTGCTCCGTGGATGCCGGCGATCTCCGCCTGCCGTTGGTCCCAGCCGAGCCCGTAGTAGGCGAGCAGCCCGACGACGACGAACGGTGCTCCGAAGGAGACGATCCCGACGGAGAGCGAAGCGCGCCACTCCCGCCTCAACTGTGGAACGTCGACTTCGGCGCCTGCGAGGAAGGTGAGCAGCACGCCGGCGAACGAGCCGATGAACGAAAGCCAGCCCGGCACGTCGAGGTCCAGCGCGTTGCCGACGACGAAACCCGCGAAGAGCTCGATCAGCGCGACCGAGAGCCCCAGCTCGACCGACACAATCGACGCGAGCAGGATCGTTGCGGCGAGGACTACTAGGATTGCGAGGTCGCCCATCTCTACCTCCTGAGCAGAAGTGGTCAGGGGTAGAGGCCATCAGCGGCCGGAGCCGCGGTTGGGCGCGAGCCTCATCGCGCTGCGACTGTCGGACTTTACCGGCGCGGAGGCCGGCTCAGGCCCTAGTTCGTCGACTCGGCGTAGCGCAGGTTCCAGAGCGCCCAGGCCGCGAAGCCGGCGGCCAGCGCAAAGGCGACGCCGTAGGCGATTCCGACCTCGGCCGGCTGCCCGGCGAGGAGGCTGCGGAGCGCCTCCACCAGTCGCGTGATCGGGTTCGCGACGGCGACGCCGTGGATCCAGCCCTGGAGCAGCTTCAGCGGCACGTAGACCGGGGCGAAGAACAGCAGCAGGAAGACCGGAGTCTGCATGATCGGGCCCGCCTGGATCGACTGGAAGCGCATCGCGATTCCGCAGGCCCAGAGCAGGAACGCGAAGTTGACGACGACCGCGAGCGTGTACATGCCGACGAGGTCGATCCCGTCTCCCTTGATCTGCATCCCCGCGAGCAGCGCGACCGCGGTGACGACGGCGGCGGTGATCAGCCAGCGCAGGAGCGCGCCGATCGCGTAGCCGACGATGATCCCGCTCCGCTGAGAGGCGGCGAGGAGCAGGCGGCGCGAGAAGCCGTACTCGAAGTCGCGGGCGATTCCGAAGCCGGTGAAGACGCCGCCGAAGGCGGCCGACTGGAGGAGGACGAAGCAGAACTGGAAGCCGGAGTAGCCGGGCGCGTAGTCGAAGCCCGGCACGTGGCGGAGCCGCGAGAGGCCGCCCGCGAATGCGACGAAGTTGATCAGCGGGAAGATCAGCCCCGGGATGAGCAGCGTCGGGTTGTGCAGCACGTTGTGGATCACGCGCCACCCGACGGCCAACGAGACGTTGCGGAAGTCGCGGATCACGTGCGCGTCATCCTCACTCTGAGCGCGAGCGCCGCCGCCCCGAGCCCCGCGACGAGCAGCGCGAGGGCGATCGCGAAGGCGAGGCCGAGGGCGCGACCGTCCCACCCATCGATGATCAGGCTCCGGATCCCCTCGATCAGGTACGAGACGGGGTTGATCGTCGCCGCCCAGCGGAACCAGTCCGACTCGATCAGGTTCCGCGGGAAGTTCATCGAGGAGATGAGCAAGAAGACGAACAGCACCGGGAAGAGGCCCTGGATCGCCTCGCCCGACCCGGTACGCAGCGCCATGAAGATCCCCGCCGCACCGAACCCGACGGCGATCGCGACCGCGAGCACGAGCAGCACGGCTACGCCTCCCGCCCCGGACTCCGGGTGGACGTCGACCGCGTACGCGATGACGACATAGAACACCGCCTGCACCAGCGCAACGGCCGCGACACCCGCGAGTTGCCCGAGCACGAGCGCAACGCCGCGCATCGGGGTCAGCGCCAGACGATTCAGGAAGCCGGTCTGGATGTCGCGGGCGAGGTCGGTGCCGGCGTTCATCGTCGCAAACAGCGCGCCCTGGATGAACGGGACGGCGAACGCGAAGGCGACGAAGCGGTCGGTCGGGAAGCCGGGAATCGTCGTCGCCGGCTGCAGCCCGCCGGCGTTCACGGCCAGCAGTCCGAGCGGGAAGATCACCGGCGCGACGACGTTCGCCGGCTGGCGGCTCTGGCGGATGATCGAGCGCCGAGCCAGGTGGTAGAGCTGAGCGGCGGTCTCCCTCACGCCGTGGCAGGTTCGGCCTCGGGCGTCGCCTCCGCCTCGACCTCCGCGACCGCACCCTCCAGCGTCCGCCCGGTCTTCTCCAGGAAGACGTCGTCGAGCGAGGGCGCGTGCAGCTGGATGTTCGCCGCGTGGATGTCCTCGGAGTCGAGCGCGCGGACGATCTCGGCGAGGTCGTACTCGTCGTGCCCGCAGCGGACCGCCACGCTCGACGGCGAGAGCTGCACGAGCTCGCCGAATCGGCGGAGGACGTCCGCGAGGCGGTCGCGCTGCTCGGGGTCGGCGGGGACGACCTCCACCGTCGGCCGGCCGATCTCCGCCTTCAGCGCAGCCGGCGTGCCCTCCGCCACGATCCGGCCGTAGTCGATGATCCCGACACGGTCGGCGAGCACATCGGCCTCCTCGAGATACTGGGTGGTCAGGAAGACGGTCACTCCCTCCTCCTTCGCGAGCCGGCCGACCTCGCCCCAGAGCGCGCTGCGGCTCTGCGGATCGAGGCCGGTCGTCGGCTCGTCGAGGAAGAGCAGCCGCGGGCGGTGCACGAGCGCGAGCGCGAGGTCGAGGCGGCGCTTCATCCCGCCCGAGTACGTGCGGATCTTGCGGTCGGCGGCGAGTGTCAGGCCGACGCGCTCGAGCAGCTCGTCGCCGCGCGCGGCGCGCTCGCTGCGCGGGATGCCGTGGAGCGCGGTCTGCAGGCGCATGTGGTCGCGGCCGGTGAGCAGCGGATCGAGCGCGGCTTCCTGCAGCGCCGCGCCGATCGCGCGCCGCACCTGGGGACCCTGCTCGACGACGTCGTAGCCGGCGACGCGCGCCGTGCCGGAGGTCGGTGGGAGGAGCGTCGTCAGCACGTGCACCGTCGTCGACTTCCCGGCGCCGTTCGGGCCGAGGAAGCCGTAGATCTCGCCGGGCGCGACGTTCAGGTCGATGCCGTTGACGGCGTCGACACCCTTGAACCGCCGGACGAGCCGCTCTGCCTCGATCCCGTTCCGGTCCATGCGCCGACTCTAGCGACGCGCATACTGTCGGCCGTGCGCAGGCTCCTACCCCTCCTTGCGCTCGTGCTCTTCGCCGCCGGTTGCGGCGGCGGCGGAACGACGACAGTGACCGTCACGACCACGAGCGTCGTCACGCGGACGGTGACGACGACGGTGACACCGCAGACCGTCCGCCTCTACTTCTTCCGCAACGGGAAGCTCGGGCCCGTGTCGAGGCAGGTGAGCTCGACGTCGCGCGATGCGCTCCTCGCCGCGCTGAACGACGGGCCCACCGAGGAGGAGAAGCGGCTCGGGTTCGAGGCGGCCCAGGGCGATGGCCTGACGGCAGAGATCGTCTACACGCTCTCGCAGTTCGACCCGGGGAAGCCGGTCGTGGTCGGAGGGAAGAGCCACACGCGCGGCGACTTCGAGGAGGTGACGCCGGCGATCCTGGTCGAGACGCCGCTGCCGTTCGACGAGGTCTCGGCGCCGCTGCGCCTGGCGGGGACGGCGAACACATTCGAAGCGACCTTCGAGTACGACCTGCTCGACCCGGCGGAGAAGGTGCTGAAGCACGACTTCGTCACCGCCACGTCCGGCAGCGGGACGCGCGGCACCTTCGACGTCAGGGTCCCGTTCGAGGCTCCGAACGGGGTTGGAAAGCTCGTCGTCTACGAGCGCTCGGCCGCCGACGGCTCGAAGACGCATGTCGTGGAGATCCCGCTGTCGCTGGCGAAGTGACCGTTCCGCGCGCCCGCAGCACCTAGGGGCCGAGCCTTCAGCGATCGGCGTCGAGCCGTCCCTCGATCCACTTGAGCAGCTCGCGGTGTCCCCTGTCGATCGCGCCGAGACGCTCGAGCATCATCCCGAGGTTGAACGTCATCACGAGCGAGACGAGCGCCTCGAGCGGCATGTCGATGCCGTGGTCGCGGCGCGGCTGGTCGAACGCCTCCAGCAGCACGGTACGCCACTCCTCGTTGACGCGCGCGAGGCGCTCGCGGAGGTCCGGGCGGTTCCACCCCAGCGCCTGCAGCTCGAGCCAGATCTTCTCGTAGCTGATGTCGTCGCTCGTCAGGTAGCGCATCGCCGTGCGCCACTTCTCGGGGAACGGTAGGTCGGCCGCGTACAGCTGACGCTGCCGCGCGACCAGGCGCTCGGTGAAGCGCTCGAGCGTCCGGACGAGCAGGTTCTCGATCGAGCCGAAGTAGTAGTGGACGAGCCCGTGGTTGACGCCTGCTTCCTCCGCCAGCCGCCGCGTCGTGATGCCGGCGTAGCCGACGTCGACGAGCAATCGCTCGGCGGCGTCGAGCAGGGCCGCCTCGGCCGCCGAGCGTGCCTGTGTCTTCGTCACGCGAGCCGGGACTGCACCTCGACGATCTCCTTCAGTGCCTCCACGGGCGTCTGCTGATCCGGGTGAGGACACGGCCGAGCCCACCGCGGCCGGCGATTGCAATCATCGTCACCGCGGTCGCGCCCGCCGGCGCGAACTGGAGGACGCTCTCCTCGAGCGGGATCCCCATGA
Source organism: Actinomycetota bacterium (assembly GCA_046734415.1). Classification (GTDB taxonomy): domain Bacteria; phylum Actinomycetota; class Thermoleophilia; order Gaiellales; family Gaiellaceae; genus DATBLE01. The sequence goes on from JBKPRD010000113.1 coordinate 4,680, forward strand.
TGTGGGCGACGATCACTGGAAGATCTCAGTCGTGCAGTCGCCGCCCTGCAGCCGCACCTCGTGCGCGCGCGCCGGGCCGTCCGGGCGGTCGTAAAAGTCGACGAAGAACTCCTCGTCGAGCTTCATGCCGCCGTTTGGATCGCACTCGATCCGCAACAGCCACGAGCGCATGTCCGGGTAGAACTGGTTGTCCCAGGTCGAGTAGAGCGAGTTGCTGACGTAGAGGCGGCGACCGTCGTAGGAGAGCTGGAGCATGTTGGGGCCGCCGTTGAGGTCGCGCCGTGAGTCGGTCGACTTGCCGATCACGCCGCCGAGCCAGAGCTGCCCGGTGAGCTTCGGGTCGGCCGGGTCGGAGACGTCGTACTGCCGGACGTCGCCGTGCAGCCAGTTGGCGAAGTAGAGGAAGCGGTCATCCATTGACAGGACGAGGTCCGTGATCAGCCCCGGCACCGGGAACGGCCAGCCCTCGAGCGGAACGCTCTCCACCTCGATCACCGGCTCCGCTGCCCAGGAGCCGTTCGGCCGATCGAAGCGCCACATCACGCTGGAAAGCGCCGCGCCGACGAAGCCCTCCTCTGCGTCGGGGTCGTGCAGCCAACGCACCTCGAGCGGGATGAGCCCCTTCTCGCCGAGGTCGACGGTCTGCTCGCGCGTGCGCGTCTCGAGATTCCAGAAATGGATCCGCTGTCCGTAGCGCCCGGCCTCCACGTCGGCCGGATCGAAGCCTTTCTCGTAGGCGTTGGGCTCGCCGAACTCGCTGGATAGCAGCGCGTTCTTACGCGGCTGGTACCAGAAGTCGTAGTTGAGCGCGGGCACTTCGCCGCCGTCCTCCCAGCGCCCCTTCAGCTCGAACGTCTGTGCGTCGAGGACAGCGAAGCCGCCGGAGCCGTTGCCCTCGGCGTCCCCGAGCATCGCTATGACGATGTTGTCGCCCGGCATGCAGTGGACGGTGTGGGGCCTCGTGTAGCCGGTCTGGGCGATGACCTCGTCCGGCTCGATCACCTTCTCGATCGTCGGCCGACGTGGGTCGTCGGCGACGTTGACGACGTGGAACCGCGACGAGCGGAAGCCGGGCACGATCAGGTGAGAGCGGTCGGGGCCGTGGCACGCCGACGAGCAGCGGTTCCACCCGAAGTGGTGGAGCTCGTCGCCGGCGTTCGGCATCGGCAGCTCGTGGACGATGCGGCCTTCCTCCGCATCGACGACTGCGAGGAAGTCGGGTGCGTCGACGCCGGTGCCCTCGTGGAGGCACGCGAGGTAGAGGAACTCCTCGGGAGGGGCCTCCATCGCCTCCTCCGGAGAGTGATAGAGGGAGGAAGAGGGACTGGACATCGCTGACCTCCTGCGCCGCAGTTGACCGAGAATGACTTAGTCATTTGACTAAATCCCCTGCGTGCTTGTCAAGACCCGCGTCGGCGGCTCAGTCACCCGTCCATGTCGATCGCCTGCGCGGGTGTATCCGGGCACCGCCTACTTGCCCTCGGGCTTCCGCGAGCCTTCCTCGTCGTAGTCCGGCATGTCGGAGTCCGGGACGCCCTCGACCTCCGGCTCCTCTTGCGGGGGCAGCTCCTCCGGGACCTTTGGCCCCGCTATGCCTGGGTCCTGCGGGAGGTCCGGATCAGCGCTCGTAGGTCACCTCCCCGCTCTCGACCACGACCACGTCCCCGTCCGCGGCCGCGATCCGCAGCCGGCCTTCCCGGTCGATCATCTCCCCCGTGCCGGTCGTCCCGTCCACGGTCACGAGCCGGCCGCGAAGGAAGTCGCGCGGCCCGAGCCCGTCGTAGACCGCGTCCAGGCCGCCGGTGAGCCAGGCCTCGTACCGATGCTCGAGCGCCTCCAGCACGGCGGCGAGCACCTCGTCGCGATCCCATTCGCGGCCGGTGGTCGTACGCAGGGAGCCGGCGCGTTCCGGAAGCTGCTCCGGGGTCTGGTTCAGGTTGACGCCGATGCCGACGACGACGGCGCCGTCACGCGCCTCGGCGAGGACCCCGGCCACCTTCTGGCGCCGGAGCATGACGTCGTTCGGCCACTTGATCTGCACGGCGAGCCCCGTCAGGTGCTCGAGGGCGTCGGCGACCGCAGCGCCCGCGACGAGCGCGAGCTGCGGCAGCGGCAGGTCGGCGGGCGGCTTGAGCAGCACCGAGACGAGCAATGCGGTTCGGGTCGGGGCCTCCCACGTCCGCCCGAGGCGGCCACGGCCGGCGGTCTGGAAGTCGGTGACCGCGATCGCGCCCTCCGGCATCGAGGGGTCGAGCAGGGCCTGCGTCGTCTCGCAGGACTCCTCGTGGATCTTCGGGTCGCCCAGCCTCACGCGCGAACGGGCTCCACGCGCACGGCCGACACCTTGTACTCGGGCGTCCCGATCAGGGGGTCGCCCACGTCGTGGAGGAGCCAATTCACCCTGGCCTGGGCGAAGTGGAGAGCCATCCAGACGAGGCCGGGGTAGACGCGCTCGGAGTAGTGCGCCTCCGCCTCGAGCTCCCCGCGCCGCGAGACGAGGCGCGCGACCTCGCCGTCGGCGATCCCGAGCGCCTCTGCGTCTTCACGGTTGATCTCGAAGAAGGGCGCCTCCTGCTTCTCGCGGACGCCCGCCTCGAGCATCGTCATCGTCGCCGAGTTGTAGTGGTAGAGCGTCCGGCCGGTCGTGAGCACGAACGGAAACTCAGAGTCCGGCTGCTCGATCGGCGGCTGGTACTCGACGGGGAAGAACCGGCCCTTCCCCAGCGCCGGCTTCGGTGCGTGGAGGTACGGCGTCCCCGGGTGGTCGAGGTCGGTGCACGGCCACTGGATCCCCTGCTCCTCGAGCCGCGGGTAGCGGATGCCGTACCAGTTCGGCGAGAGGTCGGCGAGCTCGTTCCAGACGTCCTCGGCACTCTGGTACTGCGGCCACTCGGCGCCCAACGCGGCCGCCATCGCGCAGACGATCCTCCAGTCCTCGCGCGCTTCGCCGGGGCAGTCGAGCGCCTTGCGAACGCGGTTCACCCTGCGCTCGGTGTTCGTGAACGTCCCGTCCTTCTCCGCGAAGCTCGACGCCGGCAGGACGACGTGCGCGTAGGTCCGCGTCGAGTCGTTCAGGAAGATGTCCTGCGAGACGATGAACTCGCACTTCTCGAGCCCCTCCTCGACGTGGTGTGCGTTCGGCTCGGTCTGCGCCGGGTTCTCCCCGATCAGGTAGAGCGCCTTGATCCGGCCGTCGTGCAGTCCGGAGACGATCTGGTCGAGGCGGTAGCCGGGCGTCGCCGGCACCTCCACCCCCCACGCCTCCGAGAACTTCCGGCGCAGCTCGGGGTCGTCGACCGCCTGGTATCCGGGGAAGTAGGACGGGTTCGCGCCGGAGTCGTTCAGCCCCTGGACGTTGTTCTGGCCTCGGAGCGCGTTCAACCCCGTCGACTCGTAGCCGAGGTGGCCCGTCATCAGGACGAGGTTCGCCAGCGACCAGATGTTGTCGACGCCGCAGGCGTGCTCGGTGATCCCGAGCGTATAGAAGATCCCCGCGTGCCGCTCGCGCGCGTACTCGCGCGCGGTCTCCCGGATCGCCTCCGCCGGCACGCCCGTCACCCGCTCGGCCTCCTCCGGCGTGTACCGCGAGACGACCTCGCGCACCTGGTCGAAGCCCTCGGTGTGCTCGCGGATGTAGTCCTCGTCCTGGAGCCCTTCCGCCAGGATCGTCTGCATCATCGCGTTGATCAGCCAGACATCCGTCCCCGGACGCAGCTGCAGGTGGCGCTTCGCGAGCTTCGTCAGCCAGATCTTCCGCGGGTCGGCGACGACGAGCGTCGCGCCCTTCCGGACCGCCTTCTTGATCCGCAACGCGAGCACGGGATGCGCCTCGGTCGTGTTCGAGCCGATCACGAGCAGGAAGCTGTCGTTCTCGATCTCCGGGATCGAGTTGGTGCTTGCTCCTCTGCCGAACGACCTGACCAGGCCGTAGAGGGTCGGAGCGTGTCAGGTCGCTTCGCAGGAGTGGACCGAGTTGGTGCCGATCACCGCCCGGGCCAGCTTCTGGGTGAGGAAGCACTCCTCGTTCGTCGTCCGCGCCGACGAGAGGAAGCCGATCGCCTGCGGGCCGTGCCGCTCCTTCACGCCCGAGAGGCCGGCGGCGGCAGCCGCCAGCGCGTCCTCCCACGAGGCCTCGTGGAGCTTCCCGTCCTCCCCGCGGATCAGCGGCGTCGTCAGGCGGTCCGGGTGGTGGACGAAGTTGAAGGCGAAGCGGCCCTTGACGCAGAGGTTGCCGTCGTTGGAGACATAGGACGGCTCGGAGGTGACCTTGACGATCCGCTTCGTCTCCGGGTCGACGTTCAGGTCGATCTGACAGCCGACGCCGCAGAACGTGCAGGTTGTCTTCGTCTTCACCAGCCGGTCCTCGTGCCCCGGGGGTGCGCCCTCGACGAACTTCTCGTAGATCGCGCCGGTCGGGCAGACCGAGAGGCAGCCGCCGCAGAGCTCGCACTCGGTGTCGAGCCAGGAGAGCCCCCACGTCGGGACGACCCGCGCCTCGCCCCCGCGACCCTCGAGCGAGAGCGCCGAGCACTGCATCACCTCCTGCGTGTACCGGACGCAGCGCGCGCAGAGGATGCACGCGTCGGGGTCGTAGCCCATCAGCAGGTCACGGTCCTCGTAGGGCTCCCGCTCGGCGTCCGGGAGGACGATCGGCGCCTCGACACCGAGGTCGGACGCGAGCTCGAGCAGCTCGTTGGGCCTCCCGCCGGGGCTCCCGTTCAGGTGCTCGCTGAGCAGCATCTCCGTCAGCGTCCGCTGGAACTGGGGCACGGCCGAGTTCGTCGAGACGACCATCCCCTCCGCGACGCGCGTCGCGCAGGCCGGGAGCGGCCGCGGCGAGCCCTCGACGCCGACGACGCACATCCGGCAGCCGCCGTAGGGGTCGAGCTTGTCGTCGTGGCAGAGCGTCGGGACGAAGACGTCGTGCCGGGCGAGCGCGTGGACGAGCAGCTCGCCTTCGGGCGCGGAGACCTCGCGGCCATCGAGCTTGAAGGTGACTACGGAGCCAGGCACTTGGCCTTCAATCGTGTCACTTCGGCGAGGACGAGCGGGCGGATCGACGGGCCGATCCTGCGATTGACGCGCCCGTCCGCCCACATCACTACCCACCCCGTGCGCGCGTCGTAGAGGTGCAGGGCGGCAATGCGGCGCCGCCCTGCGATCTTCGCCTGGACGAGCGCGAACCGGTCGCCCATGTAGCGCGCCTGGCAGACGTCGAGCACCTGCCAGTGGCGCGTCCCGTAGAAGCCGCTGACTGCGCCCCAGATCGTTGCGGCGGCGGCGAGGGCGATCATCTGAGCGCCTCCGTCAGCTCGGGCCAGTGGCGGAAGACGCTCCGCACCGGAATCGGCGACGCCTGCCCGAGGCCGCAGATCGACGTCTGCGCCATCGCCTCCAGCCACTCCTCGACCTTCGTGCGCGTCATCGCCGCCCGGCCGAGGCCGAGCTCCTCGGCGACGTGGTGGAGCGCGCGGTTGCCGATCCGGCACGGCGTGCACTTCTGGCACGACTCCTCGGCGAAGAACCGCATCGTCTCGGCCAGTAGCCGCAGGACGGGGTAGCTCTTCGGGAAGACCTGCAGCCCCGCTGAGCCCGGCCCGGCGCCCCACTCCGCGAGCGCGTCGCGCGTCAGCGGGACGTCGAGGGCGGCAGGAGGCAGGATTCCGCTCGCTGCCCCGCCCGGGACGATCGCTCCGATCTCGTCCGTCGCGCCGCCGGCGTAGTCATCGACGAGCTGGCGCGCGGTGACGTCGAGCGCCGCGTCGTAGCACCCCGGCCGGCGCACCGCTCCCGAGACCGACCAGAGCCGGCCCGCCGCCCACTCGCCGCGCAGGATCCGCGCGACGTGCGCGAGCGTCTCGACGTTGTTGATCAGGGTCGGTCGGCCGAGGTAGCCCTTCTGGGCCGGGAACGGCGGCCGCAGGCGCGGCATCCCGCGGCGGCCCTCCATCGACTCCAGCATCGCCGACTCCTCGCCGCAGACGTACGAGCCGGCGCCGACGACGAGCTCGACGTTCAGGCCGCGGGCGGCGATCGCCTCGCGGAGGCGCGCCCGCGCAGTCGCGTACTCCTCGCGCAGATAGACGAAGGCGTGATCGGTCTCGCAGAAGCGCATCGCGGCGGCAAGCCCTTCGAGCAGGAGCTGCGGCCGGAGCTCCATGACGTAGCGGTCCTTGATCGTCCCGGGCTCGCCCTCGTCGGCGTTGACGACGACGACGCGAGGCCCGGGCTCGGCGCTGACGGCCTGCCACTTGCGGAAGGTCGGGAATCCGGCGCCACCCATCCCCGTCAGGCCCGCCGCCTCGAGGCGCGCGAGGACCTGGTCGGTTTCGAGCTCCGGCGGCTCGCGCAGGTCGTCCGGCTCGGAGAGCCACGAGTTCGTCCGGTGCGTGACGCCGCCGACGACCTCATCGCCCTCCATTCGCACGGGGGCGAGGTCGCAGTGGCCCACGCACGCCACCGGCAGGGCGCCGTCCGGCCGCGCGCCCATGCAGTCGCACACGGGGCCGGTGCAGACACGCGTGACCTCGGGCGGCACCTGCAGGAACGAGTAGAAGGAGACGACCTCGTGCACCTCGCCGCGGCGGATGTTCATGTGGTCGGCGAGCGCGTCGGAGAGGTCCGGCGTGATCGGCCCGACCTCGCGCCGGATGCGGCCGAGGTTGTCCAGCAGCCGCGTCCGGTCGGCCGGAAGCTCGGCGAGCAGCGGGGTCAGAGCCAGGACGTCCGTACCTTCGATTATCGCGAGAGTTTCCCGTCGGAGGCTCCGGGAAGCCCCTAGCGGCGCCCCGGCAGGGACTCCTTGAACTCCAACAGCTTCTCGAGCAGCGAGCGCTGCATCACGCCGGCGCGCTCCGGGTCGCCCTTCACCATCGCGCGCGCCATCTTCTTCGCCTGCTCGACCGTGATGTGCGGCGGCAGCGGCGGCACCTCCGGGTCGACCTTGACCTCGAGCACGCACGGCCGCTCGGATGCGAGCGCCTCTGCCCAGGCAGCCCCGACCGCGTCGCCGGAGTCGCAGTAGATGCCCTTCAAACCGAACAGGTCGGCGACGCGGTGGTACGGCACGTCCGGGATCCACTGCGTGCCGGGGTACTTCGGGTCACCCGCGAGCGCCCGCTGCTCCCACGTCACCTGGTTCAGGTCCTGGTTGTTGAAGACGCAGAAGACGAGAGTCGGCGTCCGCCACTGCTCCCAGTAGCGCTTGACCGTGATCAGCTCGGCCATCCCGTTCATCTGGAACGACCCGTCGCCGACGAACGCGATCACCGGCCTGTGCGGGTGGGCGAACTTGGCCGCGATCGAGTACGGCACCGCCGGGCCCATCGTCGCCAGCGTCCCCGAGAGCGACGCGAGCATCCCCTTCCGGATCTTCAGGTCGCGCGCCCACCAGTTCGTCGACGAGCCGGAGTCGGCGGCGAGGATCGCGTCGTCCGGCAGGAGCGGGTTCAGCTCCCAGACGACGCGCTGCGGGTTCATCGGGTCGGCGTCGAGCATCGCGCGGTCCTCGACGACCCGCCACCACTCGGCGACCTGCTGCTCGATCTGCTCGCGCCAAGACCGGTCCTGCTTGCGCTCCAGCAGCGGGTTCAGTTCTCGCAACGTCTCCTTCGCGTCGCCGACGAGCGGCGCGTCGACCGGGTAGCGCATCCCCACGCGCCGTCCGTCCAGGTCGACCTGTACGCACTCCGCCTGTCCCTCCATCGGCAGCCACTCTGCGTAGGGAAAGCTCGTCCCGATCATGAACAGGGTGTCGCATTTCGACATCAGCTCGTAGCTCGCCGTAGTCCCGAGGAGGCCGATCGAGCCGGTCACGAACGGGAGGTCGTCGGGGAGCACTGCCTTGCCGAGCAGCGCCTTTGCGACGCCGCCGCCGAGCAGCTCCGCCGCCTCGACGACCTCGTCGGCGGCGCCGAGTGCGCCTTGACCGACGAGGATCGCCACCTTCTTCCCGTCGTTGAGGATCTCGGCCGCGCGCTCGAGGTCGCCGCGGTGCGGGATCACCCGCGGCGGCCAGTAGCCGATGCTCGAGTACACCGCGCCGTGCACCCGCGGCGGCGACTCGACCGCCTTCTCCTCCTGCACGTCGTTCGGGAAGATCAGGGTCGCGACCCCGCTGCGGTCGACCGCAGTGCGGACGGCGCGATCGATCAGGTGCCGCGCCTGAGCCGGCTCCATGCAGGTCTGCACGTACTCCGAGACGTCCTTGAAGAGCACCTGCAGGTCGACCTCCTGCTGGTACTCCGCGCCGAGCGACATCCGCCGCTGCTGGCCGATGAGCGCCACGACCGGCGCGTGGTCGAGCTTGGCGTCGTAGAGGCCGTTCAGGAGATGGATGGCCCCCGGACCGGAGGTGGCGATGCAGACGCCGACCTCGCCCGTGTACTTCGCGTGCCCGCAGGCCATGAACGCCGCCATCTCCTCGTGGCGCGCCTGGACGAACTCCGGGTCGCCGTCGGCGCGGTCGAACGCGCCGAGGAAACCGTTGATCCCGTCCCCGGGATACCCGAAGACGCGGTGGACCCCCCATTCACTCAGCCTGCTCAAGACGAAGTCGGCGACGAGCTCTGACATGCGATCGATCCCCTTTCCGAAGGGGCGCCGCGTTGCCGGCAACGTCCCTTCCGCGGCTACTGCCCCATCTTCACGCCGGGTTCTGCCCAGTCGAGCCGAATCGGATACATCGGCTTCTCGCCCGGCACGGTGGCGGCGCGCTCGTACTTCGCGAGCTAGAGGGAGCGGTAGGAGAGCTGCTCGCGGCTCCCGCTCTGCCCCGAGCGGACGATCGCGTCGCACACCTCGGCCGCGCGGTAGCCGTCCTCGAACGTCGCCCCGAGCGGCGCCACGTCCGTCTCGCCTTTGACCGCGCGCAGGAAGTGCCAGAGCTCGTTCACGAACGTGTCGCCCCAGCCGATGATGTGCCCGGGCGGCCACCAGTGCTCCCAGAACGGGTGGTCCGGCTCGGAGACCAGGACCGTCTTGAAGCCCCGTGCCCGGTCGCCGTCGGCGCGGAAGACCTGCAGCTCGTTAAGGCGCTCCATGTCGAACGCCAGCGATCCCTTCTGCCCGTTGATCTCCCACTGGAAGGCGTTCCGCCGGCCGAGGGCGAGGCGCGTCGACTCGATCGTCCCGATCGCGCCGTTCTCGAACTCGACCGCCGCCTCGATCGCGTCGTCGACCTCGCGGCCCGGCAGAAAGGTCTTGACGAGCGCCGAGACCGAGGCGATGTCGCCGGCGAGGTAGCGCGCCAGGTCGACCACGTGTGCGCCGAGGTCGCCGAGGGCGCCCGACCCCGCCTCACCCGCATGGAAGCGCCAGGTGTCGAGCGACGGGTCGTCGCCCCAGTCCTGCAGGTACCGCCCGCGGAAGTGGCGGATCTCGCCGAGCTCGCCCGCGTCGATGATCTCGCGCGCCAGGCGCACCGCCGGCACGAACCGGTAGTTGAACGCGCACAGGTGCTTCACACCCGTCGCCGCGACGGCCTTCCAGATCTCGTAGCTCTCGTCGGCGTCACGGCCGAGCGGCTTCTCGCAGACGACGTGCTTCCCGGCCTGGGCGGCGGCGATCGTCGGCTCCGCGTGGACGCTGTTTGGCCCGCCGTTGTCGAAAAGCCCGATCGTCTCGTCGGCGACGAGGTCGTGCCAGTCGGTCGTCCAGCGCTCGTAGCCGTACCGCTCGGCCGCGTTCCGCACGGCCTTCTCGTTCCGGCCCGCGATCGATACGAGTCGTGGCCGGAACGGCGGCGGCCACGTCATGTACGCGATCTTCCGGAAGGCGTTCGAGTGAGCCTTGCCCATGAAGGCGTACCCGAGCATGCCCACGCCGATCTCCGGGACGTTCCCGCCGGCCGCCTCCGCCGCGCCGCCGGTCAGCGTGGTCATGCGCGCTGCATCGCGGCGTCGAAGGCGACGTCCGACGGCGTGAAGTCGGTGCGACGCACGAAAGCGAGGGCGTCCTGCGCGCCCCACTGGCGCTCCATCCCGCTGTCCTCCCACTCGATCGAGAGCGGCCCCGTGTACCCGATCCGGTTCAGCGCGCGGAAGAGCTCTTCGAAGTCGACGTCGCCGTGGCCGGGCGAGACGAAGTCCCAGCCACGTGCCTCCTCGCCGAAGTCGAGGTGCGAGCCCAGGATCGACCGGCGGCCGTCAAGCCGCCTGCGCGAGTCCTTGACGTGAACGTGGTAGATCCGGTCGTGGAACTCGAGCGCGAACTGCGCCGCATCGAGGTGCTGGTGCGCGAAGTGGCTCGGGTCGAGGTTGACCCCGAAGCCCTCGCGGTTCCCGATCGCGTCGAGCGTCTTTCGGGTCGTGACGAAGTCGTAGGCGATCTCGGTCGGGTGCACCTCGATCCCGAAGCGGACGCCCTCCGAGTCGAACACGTCGACGATCGGCGACCAGCGCTCGGCGAAGTCCTCGTACCCGCGCTCGATCTCCGGGAAGTCGTTCGGCGGGAACGAGTAGAGCCTGTGCCAGATCGCCGAGCCGGTGAACCCGTTCACGTGCGTGACGCCGAACGCGGCCGCGGCGCGCGCCGTGTCCTTCATCTTCTCCGCGGCTCGCTGCCTCACGCCCTCCGGCTCGCCGTCTCCCCAGACGTCGGGCGGGAGGATCGCGCGGTGGCGGTCGTCGATCGGGTCGCAGACGGCCTGGCCGACGAGGTGGGCTCCGAGCGCGAAGCAGTTCAGGTGGTTCCGCTCGAGGATCTCCTGGATCCCCCGCACGTAGTCGGGCTCGGCGAGCGCGCGGTCGACCTCGAAGTGGTCGCCCCAGCAGGCGAGCTCGAGGCCGTCGAAGCCCCAGCGGCCGGCCTTCTCGGCGAGCTCCTCGAGCGGAAGATCGGCCCACTGGCCGGTAAACAGCGTGACGGGTCTCGCCATCGGAGCGATCTTACGATGCATAGGATCGAGTCGTGATCGCCGTCGTCCTCGGTCTCGCTGCCGCCTCGTCGCTCGTCCACTTCCAGAGCCCGTCGGGGAACATCAACTGCATCGGCAGCGGCGCCTTCCAGGGCACCCCGGCCTTCGTCTCGTGCCTGGTGCGCAAGAACTCGTGGCCGCGCCTGGCGCCGAAGCCGGCGAGATGCGACCTGGACTGGGACCCGGCGACGCTCGAGCTCGGCCGGCGGCACGTCTCGGTCGGCTCGTGCCGCGGCG
>JBKPRD010000114.1:0-7343 GCA_046734415.1 Actinomycetota bacterium
GCCGACCCTGCGCGCGCCGAATGTCGTGGGCTGCTCGCGGCGCAGCGCTTGCGGCCCCAGGCGGTGACGCTCGCCGAGTCACGGGGAATCCGGTGTGTGGAGGTCGACCTCGCTGTTCTCCAGGGCGAGCGGGAGCCGGAGATGACGCTGTTCGCCGTGTGACGAGTCCGTAGCGATTCGTCCACATCTGCGGGGATGCAGCTTCACGCCCGGCATCCTCGTAGGAATGCAGCGCGTCGTCACCCTGATGGCCGTGCTCGGCGTCTGCTTCTCCGCCTACGCCGTCTGGCACAACGGGCACGCGCGAACCGAGCGGCTCCGCGCCAGCTGGATCCACACGCCCGGCGTCGTCAACCCCGGCGTGCGCCAGGAGACGATCGGCCGGACGATCTGCGTCCAGGGCTGGACACGCACGGTCAGGCCGCCGACCGACTACACCTCCGCGCTCAAGCTCCGCCAGATGCGCGAGTACGGATTGTCCGGAAGCCCGTCGGCGTACCAGGAGGACCACCTGATCAGCCTCGAGCTCGGCGGCCATCCGACCGACCCGCGGAACCTCTGGCCCGAGCCTCGCCCGCACGCCGAGGAGGTCGACAAGGTCGAGAACGAGCTCAACCGCCTCGTCTGCTCCGGAAACATCACGCTCGCGGAGGGCCGGCGGCGCGAGTCGAGCCTGAAGCACAGGTCCGGCTGAGATGATCAGGACGTGCTGGAGCTCACTCCTGACGAAGTGCTCTCGACGACGCGCGCGGTCCGCCGGCGGCTGGATCTCGAGCGACCGGTCGAGCGCGAAGTGCTGGAGGAGTGCCTTCGGCTCGCCCAGCAAGCACCGACGGCGAGCTACCGCCAGGACTGGCACTTCGTCGTCGTCACCGACCTCACACTTCGCGGCGGGCTCGCGCAGCTCTGGCGCCGCGGCGCCTCCGCCTACGCGGACGGACTTCCGGATGACCTGCCGGGCGCCGCCGGCCGCGCGATCGCCGGGGTTCGGCACCTGATCGACCATCTGCACGAGGTACCGGTGTTCGTCGTCCCCTGCATCGAGGGCCGCACGGACGGCACCGGCGTGCTCGCGCAGGCTTCGCGCTGGGCGTCGATCGTCCCGGCCGTGTGGAGCTTCATGCTCGCCGCGCGGGCACGCGGGCTCGGCACGGTCTGGACCACGTTCCACCTCGCGTTCGAGGTGGAGGCGGCGGCGCTGCTCGGGATCCCGTACGACGAGGTGATGCAGGCGGCGCTGATTCCCGTCGCCTACACGATCGGGACGGATTTCAGTCCCGCGGTGCGCGCTCCGCTCGAGACGATGGTGCACTGGGACCGCTGGTGACCGCCCGCAGCGTCCGGGCGAACGTGCCGCCGCCGACGACGTCGTCGGCCGCCGCGCCGGCCCGTGCGCGGAGACCCCGGTCGGAGGTGACGAGCCGGTAGGGACGCCCGTCGCGCGCGAGCGCCTCAGCGTCGCGCGCGATCCGGTCGTCGGCGGTCTCGCCCGTCGTTCCCACGACCTTCAGCGTCCCGCCGACGTCCGCGTCGCGGTCGTCCGGCGGTGTGCCGTCGAAGACGACGAGTGCGTGCGCGCCGGTCGCCTCGGCCCACGCGCGAACGAGTTCGACCAGTTCCTCCCTGCCGATGTTCGGCCATTCGGAGCGACGGACGTTCTCGGCGTCGACGAGCGTTACAGGTTCCACTTGACGAGAGCCTAGTTTTGCGGCATCCGAGAGAGTTTGCCGCCGAGCAGCCGATCGTCGAGCCGCTCGGCCTCGTCGCGGAAGACGATGCCGGCGAGGTGCACGTACCGCTTGCGTCGAGTAGGTCGAAGTCGCGCCAGCGGAGCGCCTGAGACTCGGTGCTCTGCGCAGCATCAATAGAGGTGGTGGGGCGGCCGCCGCTCCCCGAACCTGCGACGATGTTGGGGGCGGGCCCTGCAGCCTGGTGATGTCGCCTCTCCCCATCACTGGGCATTGCGCCCGCCCCCAGCCTTCAGTTACCTAAGTAGATGCGAACGGAGAACAAAAACTTGTGGCATGCCCAGCTCGCATAGGCTGAGCCTGCGCCTCCGGCCCCACCGGGAGGGCCGTGACTGCGCAGGGGCATCCGAGAGCAAGGCTCCGATCGCCTCGCTGACGGCTGAACCACGATGAAGGTCTCCATCCTCGACGATTACCACGACACGCTGCGCACGCTCGACTGCTTCACGAAGCTGTCTGGGCACGATGTCGAGGTCTGGAACGACCACGTCCAAGACGTCGACGCGCTCGCCGAGCGACTACGCGAGACCGAAACGCTCGTGCTCATTCGCGAGCGCACCGAGATCCGCGCGCCACTGCTCCGTCGACTGCCGAAGCTCCGGCTGATCAGCCAGCGCAGCGTCTACCCGCACATCGATGTCGACGCCTGCACGGAGCTCGGGGTGGTCGTCTCGTCGAGCATGCACCCGGGGACGCCGTCGTATGCCACTGCCGAGCTCACCTGGGCGCTCGTGCTCGCGGCAATGCGTCAGCTCCCACAGCAAGTCGCCGCGCTCCAAACTGGGAGGTGGCAGGTGGGCGTCGGCCACACGCTCCGCGGGAAGACGCTCGGCGTCTACGGCTACGGCAGGATCGGCAGCGTGGTCGCAGGGTACGGGGCGGCGTTCGGGATGAACGTGTGGGTGTGGGCGCGCGGCAGCTCGCGCGAACGCGCGCGAAGCGACGGCTACACCGTAGCGTCCAGCAAGGAGGCGTTCTTCTCGGAGTGCGACGTGATCTCGCTCCACATGCGTCTGGTCGAAGCGACCCGCGGCATCGTCACGTCGGGCGACCTCGCCCGCATGAAACCGACGGCACTGCTCGTCAACACGAGCCGAGCGCCGCTCATCCAGCCCGGCGCGTTGGTCGCCGCACTGAAGCGCGGACGCCCGGGGATGGCCGCGGTCGACGTCTACGAGGAAGAGCCCCTACTCAACGCGCGCCATGAGCTTCTCACGATGGACAACGTCGTCTGCACGCCGCACATCGGCTATGTCACGCGCGACGAGTACGAAGTGCAGTTCTCGGACGTCTTCGACCAGATCGTGGCGTACGCGGCGGGCACGCCGATCAACGTCGTCAATCCGAGGGTGCTGGAACGAATGCGCGCGCACACTTAGAGACTCGGTCCGGTCAGCGCGTAGGGCTCCCTGGGGCGGGGTCGACGGCCTTCGCCCTCCAGGGAGCCCTGAACAAGGGTCTCGGCTAGTAGCCGTATCCTCCGTAGCCGCCCGACGACGGGTCGTCGCCGCGGCTGCCCTCGCTCTGCTCGATCTTGGCGCCGGCCGGCGATACCGCATACCACTCGGCGCCGAAGGCATCGACGCCCTCACCGCTCGTCTGGCCTTTCCGACCGTCTTGCACGAACGTGTACAGCGGGTGGCGGTTGTAGGTCACCTGCCAGCGTCCGTCCCTGCGCTTTACCCGACCGAGCAGGGACGCCCTGATGCCCGGCTTCGCAAGCGGCTTCCCGGACGCGATGAGCGGCGGCCAGGCGGTCGCGCAGGCGCCGTAGCAGCTGCTCATGCCGCGCTTGTCCTTCTCGAACAGGTAGAGGGTGTGACCGCGGCCGTTGACCAGGATCCTTCCGAGGCTCGTGCCCTGGACACCGACGGTCGGCCAGCGGCCCATCGACGAGGCGGCGAGGCCGGCGGGGATCAGCGCCGCTGCGAGAGACAGTGCGACGGCGGTGACGAGTGTGATCTTCGCTTTCACAAGAGCTCCTTTCCACTGATGTTCGGTCGTTAGCTACGAGCCGAAGTTGTCTTTGCTCCTGAAGACCCCGCCCACGACGCCCATTCCCTTCTCGGGCTGAGCCCGCGTCTGGAAGTGCGCGGGGCGCGGAGCGTGATCTCCGACTCCGCGGAGGCGGATCAGGATCGGGCGCTCGAGCTCCAGGTGATATATGGCCCTGGCTCGTGCGAGCCGAGGGCCCGGCGGAGACAGGTAGACATCACGTATGGCCTGCTGAGTAGAAGGCGTCACTTCCGCTGCTGCGGGGCCTCCGGGTCGGAGGCCCCGCACTTCTCCGCAGGGCGAAGTTGCTCTACGGGACAAGCACGCCGTCCACGAAGAGCTGGATCGCACCGGCGGCCAGGCCCGCGGACTTCACCGGGTCAGGCACGCCGTCCACGAAGAGCAGGATCGCGCCGGCGGCCAGGCCCGCGGACTTGACGGTGTCGGTGCCGGCGAGGGTTTTGATCTCGAGCCGGTCGTTCCCGACGTCGGGATGAAGGACGTTGACGGTCGGGACGAGGCCGCTGACCTTCACGTCATCGGCATCTCCCTTGACCTTGATCGTGTCGTCGCCGTCGGTGCCGTTGACGATGACGCTGTCGCCGGCGCCGTCGCCGGTCGCGCCGCCGAGCGAGCCGGCGAGGTCGACGTTGAACTGCTCGACGTCGGTGCCGCTCAGGTCGTTGACGGTGACGACGTCGTCGCCGCCGAGGGCGTTGAAGTCGACCCGCTCGACGCCGTTGGTGTCCATGGTGATGTTCGCGATGTCGCGGAAGAACCTGAGCCGGTGTCCGTTCGCGGACAGGTCGACCTGCTCGGCGATGTTGGCGCCGTTGAAGAGCATCGTGTCGGTGCCGTTCTGCCCCTCGACGGTGTCGCTGCCGTCGCCGGGATCCCAGACGAACGTGTCGTTGCCGTTGCCCATGAACGCCAGGTCGTTGCCTCTGTTCCCGTCGATCGTGTCGTTGCCGTTGCCGCCGAGCAGTGTCTCGTTTCCGTTGCCACCGAACAGGGCGTCGTTCCCGTTGCCGCCGTTCAGCGTCCCCGCTCCGGCGCCTCCGACCAGCCGGTCCTGTCCGTTTCCGCCGTCGATCGTCGTCGGGATCGTGTCGGCGAAGACGCCGTTGATCTCGTCGATCCGGACCGCGTCGGCGCCGTTGCCGGCCTCGACCGCGATCGCTGCGATCTCCCTGCGCTCGAAGCTGAACTCGGCCGAGCCGTCGTCGCCGAAATCGACCTCGACGATGCCGGGCTGACCGGCCTGCAGCCGGAGGGCGATCCTGTCACCCGCGTTCGTGCCCTTGACCGTCAGCAGCCCGTTCACGAGCGTCGGCGCCTTGAACCGTTCACTCTTCTTCTGCAACGGCGAGGCCGTGCCCGCCGCGCTCGCAGGCGCGGCATTCCCCGCCCCCGCCAGGATCCCAGCGGCGACGGCGACTACCACGGTGGCTGCCAGAGCCGTCAGCGCCGTCGAGCGGGTGGCGTGCGAGCTCGTGTGTGGAATGAGGTTCTTCATTGCCTTCCTTTCTGAGTGGTTGACCTCCTGACTGCTGGAGACTCCGGCGGCCAACGTCTATTCCCGTGCAGTTGGTGTCGCCGCCGATCGGGAGCCTTCCGGCCGTTCCTAGCCGGCACCCGGGCGCGCCTGGAGTGCGGGAATAGCCGCGGCCGAAGCGGGGTCATTCAGAGCGTGAAGGCCTTTTGTCCTGCTCGGCTGGATGCGCCTGGCCGCGACGGCGGCTCGATGAGACGTGCGAGTCCAAGCGACGCTGCGTTACCTTTCGAGCGGTCGTGCCGATGAGACGTGGTCGAGAGAACGACGTGGACGATCAGGAGATCGCCGAGCTGGCGGCACTCGCCGACGGGTCGCTCGCGCCGGGGCGTCGTGCCGCGCTCGAGGCACAGGTCGCGGCGTCGCCGGAGCTCGCCGATCGACTTGCCGAGCAAGAGCGGGCGGTCGCGCTGGCGCGGAGCGCCGCGGCCGAGGTCGAGGCGCCGGCGGCCCTGCGAGTGCACATCGAGGGGCAGAGACGAGCGCGCGGCGTGCCGGTGCAGCGTCGGTTCGTCCTGATCGGCGCCGCCGCGACTGCTGTGCTGGCTGTCACCATCGGGTTGACCGTCTTTCGCTCGGGCACCTCCGGCGAGCGTTTCCACGCTGCTCTCGCGGCAACCAACGCTGTGCCCGGCGCCGGTGGTGAGGCGACACTGACCAAGTCCTCCTCCGGCTGGCGCATCGAGCTCGACGCCACAGGGCTTCCTCGCCTCGACGACGGGCGCTTCTACGAGGCGTGGCTACGCAACGCCGCCGGCGTGCTCGTGCCGATCGGGACGTTCAACGAGGGCCGGGAGGTCACCCTTTGGGCGGGCGTGTCGCCGAAGGACTTCACGATGCTGACCGTCACACGCGAGCAGGCCGACGGCGATCAGGCGTCGTCGGGCAAGAAGGTACTCGTCGGAACGATCGACGTCGATCGTTCAGGCTGAGGCGCCTTCGATTCTCCGCACGACTTGCTGGCGGGCGCGATAGAGGCGGCTCATCACCGTCCCCTCGCGAATCCGGAGCGCCCGCGCCGCCTCCTTGTATGAGAGGCCGGTTATGTCGACGGCGACGAGCACGTCGCGGAAATCTTCAGGGAGCGCGGCGACCGCCGCGTAGAGCTCGCCCGCCTCGAGGGCCGCCTGCGGCTCGCGCGCGTGCGGGTCGGCGACGAGCTCGAGCTGCTCGGGAAGCGGATCGGCGCGGAGGCGGCGGCTCTCGGTCCGCTTCTGGGTCAGAAAGGTGTTGCGCAGCGCGCGCAGGAGATAGCCGAGGTCGTCCTCGTTTCGGAGCAGGCGCGGACGCGCGAGCACACGCGCATAGGTCTCCTGGACCAGGTCCTCGGCCTCCTCACGCGAGCCGCACAGCGCCCACGCCGCCCGATACAGCCGATCGAGGTGATCTCCAAGCCTTGCAGGCTCGAGTGGACGCTCCACGGGCGATCGCCTACTCCGGCCGGCGCATCCAGGCAAACATGAGGCAGGATATGCGCGGCGAGTTCCATCGGTTCGGCTCTGCTAATCACCCGATGTTGTGGCCGTTGAGCGTCTCTGCCGCAGCGCCAAGCCCGCCGACTATGTAAGGCCGAAGACGGTCGAGGTGCATCTCAGCAACGCGTACGCAAGCTGGGCATCGGATCGCGTCACGACCTCGCGGCTGCGCTCGCCGAGACAACCTGAGACACCAAGTCGCAGGCTGGGGAATAGACGCAGGTCGCCGGGGTCTTAAGCACTAGAGACAAACCACGAGGGAGCATCGACATGTGCTTAGATCCGCCCGTCCATCTCGAGATCCAGCCAGCGCCACGATGACCCGCTGGCCAGCAGCGAGCGGCACCGGATCGCAACGGCTGCTTCCGCCGGCAGGCAAGAAGATCGAGGCGGGTCGCTGATAGAGCCGCCGGCCGCGCAGGAGTCGTCGCGAACGACAACCCCCTGTCGCCCCCAAGGGGCGAATGCATGAGCGCGCCGACTCGGGAACTGGCCCAGCGGCTGAGCGGGGCGGACGAGGTTCTGCTCCTGTGGCACCCCGACAGCAAGCGGGTGGAGCTTTCCGTCCGCGAC
>JBKPRD010000115.1:0-34835 GCA_046734415.1 Actinomycetota bacterium
GGCTGCGACCTCGAGCGAGTCTTCCAGCTAGCGACCGGCTCGAGTGGGCTGACTTCGATCGCCTCTTAAGCCGCGCGCCTGCTTGGCGAAATTTCTTTCGTGGCCGCAGGAGCACCCCGAAACACGGGCGCTCTCGCTCGCATTCGTTCCACATGTCTCTGGGAACGGGCCATGCTTATGGAGATCACGTTGTCGGATTCGATAGCCTTATGGTGTTCAAACCCGAGTTCCAGGGAGCGAGCGATGTTCGGTGATGTAGCAGCCGATTGTGTGGGGTCGCGTGAGCACTCCGCCCGCCGTTCGCCCATCGCTCGCGGACGCGATCCGCGAGACGTTCACGCCCGAGTATCTGAAGGAGCTCGCCGAGTCGGTGAAAGAGATGTCGAAGGGCACGTTCGCGTACTGCCCTGACTGTGAGTGCAAGGTGCAGGTGTCGGTGCCGGACCTGCCCAGGGTGATCTCGGGGTTGACGGATTTGCTTGAGCAGGCCGAGGGGAAGCCGGGGACTGCATCGACGGAGGCAGCCGGTGTGACCTTGATCGTCGAGCGGCACTGGCCACCGCCGAAGGAGCCCGAGCCGTCGCCGCGGAGCCCGAATCGCCGGCGGCGTGACGTGTGCCTGGATCCTCCGCAACGAGACGCCGTGCCCGAAGGTCGCGCAGGTCGATGGTCTCTGCCCGCCGCACTTCGAGATGCAGCGGGCGCTCGAGGCCGAGAACGAGCAGCGCGCGCTCCGGGGCGAGCCGCCGCTGAGCGGGCGTCCGCGCGATCGGTTCCTCAAGCGCTTCAGCCAAGCGCGGAGGATCGCAAGGCGGAGAGCCATCCGGGAGTCCGCGTGTGTGCCCTCCACGCCTCCCGCGAAGGGGTGAGCCCGGCGAGGCGGAATCCGGCAAGATCGGCCGAGAGGCCGCTCCGGCCCTGCTCGCGTCAGACCTGACAACGAGGGCCGAACTTTCTACCGAACTTTCTACCTGTCTGGGGTGACCTGGGCTAGTCTGGCGTGACCGGGTACCGCTTGGAATAGCGGAGCGAGCCTGGCAACAACCCGGGGAGTGACCTTCGCCCAGAGGAGGAGACGATGAGAGTGATGCTGATCGGTGTGCTGGCTGCGGCGGCGATTGCCTGCGCCGCCGCGCCCGCGGTGGCGGGCCGCAACCCCGAGACGTCGCAAAGCCCACAGAGCGCGGTGCTGCTCAAGCGCGTGAAGGTCGCGGCAAGCGAGTTCAAGTTCGTTCTGAGCGCAAAGACGGCAAAGCGCGGCGTCGTCGTGTTCCGGGTCACCAACGTCGGCAAGGTCAAGCACGACTTCGAGATCAAGGGGCGAAAGACGCGGATGCTCTCACACGGCCAGTCGGCAACCATGCGGGTCACCTTCCTGCGCAAGGGGAGCTACCCGTACAAGTGCACGGTTCCGGGCCACGCCGCACTCGGCATGAAGGGCGTCTTCACGATCGCGTGATTCGCGGGGAGCGCCCGGCGCGGCCTGGCGCTTCGACGCTCGTCTCGGGCCGAAGCGACCCGTTAGGATCGCTGCGTGCGCAGGCAACGCCTCCGACCCCTGACCGAAGCGGAGGCGTACGCGCGCTGCCACGGCATCCGTGAGTCGGACGTGAGGATCGTCAAGCTCGAGCCGCGGCGGCCACGGTACGACCTGCCCGTCTCCGGCGAGGACCTGCGCCGATCGTTCGAGGAGAAGCTCGACCATCGCGACCTCGATGAAGAGGCCGTGAGCGGCACGGCGTAGCGCGGCGGTCTACCGGACGGTGACGACCTGCGTCATCGTCGTCGGGTGCAGCGAGCAGAACAGGCGGTAGACCCCGGGCTTCGTGAAGCGGTACGTGAACGAGCCGGTCGAGACCGACGGCGAGGAGAACCCGATCGGGCCGTTGGCGAGCGTGACGTCGTGACGTGACGGCCCGGCGAAACGCCAGCGGAACGTCGCCCCGCGATGGAGGACGACCCGCTGCTCCGAGTAGGCGAAGTCCCCGACCCACGAGCTGAGCACGCGCTGCCAGGGACCGACCGGCTGCTTGAAGAGCGGGATCGTCACGCGGGGCGGGGCGGAGGGGTGGCTGAGCGGATCCGCGGGGAGCGCGGGCACCGGTGCACAGCGCGACACCGGCCCGGGCGCGAGGAACACGAGCATGATCCCCATCACGCGCGTGTGCGGTCGGCCGTTGTCGTAGACGGCCGTCAGCCGTAGGTGGTCGCCGGCCGAAACGGGAATTCCGTTCGCGGTCGCGACTTCCGTCATGTGCTTCGGACCGGGCTCGTGGACCACGGGCTTCACGAGCGGCAGGCCCCAGGTCGGCTCTGAGCGGAACAGGCGCGTGCCGCAGGAGTCGTCGGTGAGGTCCAGGAGCAGGCCGCCGCCGTGCAGGTGGCCTCCCGCGGCCACGATCCGTCCGCTCTCAGGCATCGTGAAGGTGGCGCTCCGCGAGACGGTCGAGAACATCCGCCCGGTGCCGGGGACGTCGAAGATCGGATCAGCGCGGCAATTGCGAATGTCGAGCCAGTACGGCCGGACCGGGGTGAGCGTCTCGCCGGCCGCGTAACGGACGGTGTACTCGACGTACACCGTTCTCGTCACGGGCCTGTGGTTCATCAGCATGTACACGAGGGCCCAGCGGTCGCTGCCGCGGTTGGGGTAGCCGTAGCCCGCAGGTAGGTCGAGCGTCGCACGTTCCTCGCCCGCGCCGTAGAAGCGTTCGACCGGCAGGGGCACCACCCGGCCGTCGTAGTCGCGGAACCGGGAGCACGTGGCATCGGGAGCACCGATCTTCCCGAAGACGACGTGGTGGAGCATCACATTCGTGATCGGGACGGATGCGCCGCTCGTGTCCACCACGTCTGCGTTCATCGAGGTGACGTAGCCGTCGAACACCGGCGACGGGACGAGCTGGTAGCTCTGCGCCACGCCGTACCCGGGAATCGTGATCGGCGCGGTGCGGAAGACGAGCGTCTGCTCGGCCGCCCGCGCGCCCGCTGGATGGAAGACGGCGGCGAGCACCGCGAGGGCGGCGAGGCCCGGACTTCGCACGGGAACGACTCTAGCCGAGGCCGTCGGCGGCGGCTTTTCACGCGTGTCTAGAATGCGGAGGTGAGCTGGCTCTTCATCGCCTTGCTCGCGGCGGCGGTGGTCGTCCTGGTTGCGGCGGAATGGCCGCGCCTCGTCGGCCGTGCGGGCTCGCGCGCCCGCCAATCACGGGCACGTGCCCGCCAGAAGGCGCAGCTGCGCCTCCTGAAGACGGAGAGTGACGAGTTCGCCGCGAGCGTGCAGCGCGACCTCGAGCGGCTGCCGACGATCGAAGAGCACGATCCCTCGCGCTAGGGACGGGCTCAGGCGTCAGCGCGTCCCGACGCGGAAGACCGCCCGGAACGTCCGCGTGTTCGGAAGGATCTGCGGGACGTTCTCCATGTTCTTCAGCTCCTGGTAGTCCGCGGCGCTGAAGACGAGCGCGTGCCGGCCGGGAGTCACCCGGAGGAGGCTGACCACCGCGCGGCCGCGGGAGAACTCGACGGTGGCCGGCTTGCCGTCGACTCTCGCGGTCAGGGAGGCGGGGTCGACGCCCGACTCGCCGTCCGCCACTGACAGCTGGAGGCTGCCGCCGCGCCTCGCCGTGGGCGAGAGGAGCCGCACCGCCGGCGGCGTGACGTCATCGACCCAGAACCGGAACGTGAAGGCAGCCGGGGTCGCCGCCGTCGTGTCGAACACGATGTCGTAGCTCCCGCGCGCGGGACGGATCGCGCCGGCGACCGGTCTCGACGCGCCGTAGGAGTCGATGTAGGGGTTGATCACGATCGGCAGGCCGGTGACGCCGACGACGCGGTTCTCGTCACCGGCAGCGACGACCCGTGGCGAGGCGCGGCTCCCGGTCAGTACGGCCACGCCGAAGTTCGCCACCGGCTTCGTCAGCGTCACGCGGAAGACGCGCTCCGGCCCTGCCAGCGCCCCGACGCGAGGGAGGTCCGGATAGCGGTACGAGGTGACGAGCGAGCGGCCGCCCGCCGTCGTGCTCCGGTAGGTACCGGTGGTGCGCAGCGTCCCGTGCGGCTCGCGACCGAGTTTCGGGTCCTCGACCCGGACCCAGTAGGGGATCCGCCGCGTGACGGTGCCGAACCTGAGCACGATGAAGCCCATCGCGTCGCCCTCGACGGCGCCGGCATCGATTCTCAGATCGAGGCGCCCCGGAACGATCACGGTCGCCGGTGCGGTGACGGTCGGCTTGGCCGTGGTCGTCTGAGGCGCGACCGCGACCGTCCACTGCCCTGCGCCGCCTCCGGCGTCTGTCAGCCGAACCGAGCGCGTCGTGTTCTTGCCCGTATGCAGGAGGCCGAACGACATGTCGGTGGGCGCGGCGAAGATCAGGGGCGTGTTCGCGGCGACGAGATCGACGAGCCCGCCGCCTTCGCGCGTCACCGGCGCCTCTCCACCGAGGCCCGTGGGCTTCCCCGTCAGGACGAGCGCCGACTTGATCTGCGCGACGGTCCAGCCGGGGTGGCGCTGGAGCAGCAGCGCTGCCCCACCGGCGACGTGCGGTGCGGCCATGCTCGTCCCGCTGAACGTTTCCCACGTGCCGTCCCGCGGCGGCACCGACGAGAGAATCTCCTCGCCTGGCGCGCTGACGTCCGGCTTGAACCCGAGCGAGACGGGCGCGGGGCCGGCGCTGGAGAAGGAGGAGACCCCCAGCCGCTTGCTGACCGCCGCGACCGTGATGGCCTTGGCGGCGCTCCCGGGCGAGGAGATGCTCCCGTTGCCGAAGTCGGCGAACTCGTTCCCGGCCGCAATGGCCGGTACGACGCCGGCGTCGGCAGCCGCGTTGATCGCGGCCACGACCAGGTCGCGCGTGGGCTCGATCTCCGGCTCGCCGAGCGACAGGTTGATCACGTTCATGCCGTCGCGGACGGCGGCCTCGATCGCGGCGGCGATCTCGGGCGCGTTGCCGTCCAGCCCGAAGTTCTCGGTCGGGACGGTCAGCACCTTGTAGTTCCCGAGGTAGGCGTTCGGCGCGACCCCCGACAGCGGTCCGCGACCCGAGACCGCGCCCGGGGAGTAGTCGCCCGCCGCGATTCCGGCGACGTGCGTCGCGTGGTCGGAGAAGATCGGGTCGAAGGGAACTCGTGCGTACTTCCAGGTGTTCGTCGGCGGCGAGAACGCCCGCGCCACGATCACTTTCGGGGTCGTATAGCTCGTGTTCCCCTTCGGGAAGCCGGGCGGCATCGTGTACCTGCTGGGGTCGAAGAACGGATGCTTCTCGTCGACTCCGTCGTCGATGATCCCGATCTTGATCCCGTTCCCCGCGGTGTCGAACGCGGGCGCATCCCACAGCTTGTCCGCGCCGATCAGGTGCGGACTCTTGTCGAGGAACGACCGGTAGTTGACGCTCGGCCAGACCTCCGCGACGCCGGGGACGGAGGCGAGTCGCTGGAGCTCGTCCCGGGGAACAAGGACCGCGAGCCCGTTCAGCACCACCTGGTACCGCCAGGTGACTCGGGCGCCCGGGACCGTCGCGGCGATGCTGGCGGCGACCGCCCGCTGCGCGACCGTGAGCGAGCGGAGGTAGGCCAGGCTCGTCGGCGTTCGGAGGTCGAGCCGGCTTGCCTTGTAGCGGGCGCTGAGCACGCGGCTCCGCTGGATCGCCGTCGCGAGCGGAGGCGCGTCGAGCGTGACGACGACCTCGACGGGCTGGGCGGGAGCCGCCGTTGCGACCCCCGAGCCGACGAAGAAAACGGCGGCTACTGCCGCCGTGAGAGCAAGCGCCTTGCGCAAGGCGAGTAAGGCTAGCCGAGCGCTGTTAAGAGTTGTTGCGCGTGCTCTGCGGGCTTGACGCGGCGGAAGACCTTCGCCACGTTGCCGTCGGCGTCGATGAGCACGGTCGAGCGCTCGACCCCCCTGTAGCGCTTACCCGCCATGCTCTTCTCCACCCAGAAGCCGTACTTCTCCGTCAGGTCGTGATCCCGGTCTGCAAGGAGCGTGAACGGCAGTCCGTACTTCTCCTTGAACTTCGCGTGCGAGCGCTCGTCATCGGGGCTCACCCCGAGGACGACCGCGCCGCGTTCCTCGAAAGCGCTCCAGTCGTCGCGGATCCCGCACGCCTGCGCCGTGCAGCCGGGCGTATCGTCCCGCGGATAGAAATACAGGACAACCGGCCGTCCTCGAAGATCGGACAGCCTCACCTGTTCGCCCGAATCACTAGCCAGCGAGAAATCGGGCGCGGGTTGTCCCTCCTCGACCATCCAGACGATGTTAGCGGCGCGCAAGCGCGATCCACGCCGCGAGCGCCGCGAGCTTCTGGTCCTCCCCCCAAGGCGGCCCCAGCTCTCGCCGCAGCCGGTCGATCCAACCCGGAAGCTCGTCCCTGTCGAGCCCGAGCGCAGACTCGCCCTGCTCCCAGATCGTCCGCTTGGGGATGGCAAAGGTTTCGAGCTCCTGCGCCTGCGCACCGTTTAGCAGTGCATGCTGATACAGATGGCCTTCCGCGGCATGCGCGAGAGCGTGTGATCTCAGGATCGACTCGAGCCGAGCCGCACTGGGGAATGAGCCGACAACGACCGCACAGGAACACACGACGGCGCCCCTATCGTTCGCGTCGCGCACCGTTCGCTCGAAAGCTGCGGCTGCCTGTCCGGCGGCGATTTCCTCGGCTGCCTGGACGGCACCGGCGGCCTTCTCGGGCTCGAGCCCACGGGACGCCTGGTAGACGTTCCGTTTCACACGGCCGGCAGGGTCGCCGAGCTCAGCACGGTGACGGAAGAGAACCTCGGGCCGTGCGACTCCTCCGACGACCACGACCAGGGCTGCCCATCCGGTGTGGGCTCGGCACCCCACCGCCGCTGCCCGTCCGCTATTTGGAGAGCTCGCAGTGGCCAATACTGCATTTACCGCCCAGCGTGTCGTCCTTGGGATAGAAGTAGAGGACGACCGGCTTGCCGCGGAGATCGGACAGGCGGACGGTCTGGCCCGAGTCGCTTTGGAGCTCGAAATCCGGCGCCGGCCGCCCCTCGGTGACCACCGTTGCAGCCTACCGATCGGTCCGAGGCGCCCCGCGCCCGCGAAGGTTCGGCGCCGGGGCGACGCTACACTGTCCACCTCCTAGCGAGCGCGGATGTGGCGGAATTGGTAGACGCGCACGGTTCAGGTCCGTGTGGGGGAGACCCCGTGGAGGTTCAAGTCCTCTCATCCGCATCTGGTTGATTTGCAGGGAAAAAGAAGGGCGACTGTAGGCCCGTCCGTGCTCAGTCCGTAAACGCCCGGTGTCACGACTCCAGCCACGCCTCCGGGTTGTCAGCGAAGCACGATGCTGTTCGTCACGTGACTCGTCCTTGGGGTGACGTCGGTCCTCCTCACGCTCTTGTGCCCACGAACGGATCGACGCCCATCTGGTAGAGCATTCCGACCGTATCCGCCTCGCCCCAGTGTTCGGCGATGAGGCCCGCCTCGATACGGTCGACGTTGATGCCGTGCAGTTGAATGGCAGATCTCGTCGGCTCGATTCCTTGCCAGACACCGGTGTGTGTGCCGCGCGCCGTCACCCGCGTGACGACCAGATCGCCCTCGGCGATCATCGCCTCGGTCCGGAGTCGAAAATCGGGAAACGTGCCTCGGAGCCCTTCTAGGTGAGCGGCTACGACGGACGGCCCTCGTTCGTTGCTTTCGCTGTTGTGGTCGACGTACTCGGGATGGATGAACGTCGCGAGTTCATCGAGCCGGTATTCGTCAACGACGCGCTCGTAATATCGGCGAACCAGCTCCTTGTTCGGGTTCGACACCCCGTGACGAGTGTACTCGTGCCGTACGCCACACTCGCGACAAGAGACCTACTGTCAAGACTCCCATCGCGTTGCCACGGAATCCCTGCAAAGACCGCGTTTCGCCATCTCCCGCCACTCCACTCGGAACCCCGTGGAGGTTCAAGTCCTCTGAACGGGACAGCTGCTGGGTCGGCATGCGCGAGCTCGACATCAACGCTACGACAACTACACCGTCGATCTCGTTCCCTAGCCAGGGCGCCTCGGACTGAGGGCGGCACGCCGTGCACGAGGTGCTCGGCGGGAATAGGATCGGCCTCCCGATGAGTGTCTTCGTCGCGACCGTTGTCGTTCTCTGCGCTGCTCCTCTGGTGCTGGCAGGCTGCGGCGGGAGCAGCCGCGCTGCGCCGACCAAGGCCGAGTTCCTCCAGAAATCGTCTGCGATCTGCCGGGACATGGGCGCGAAGCTGGAGACCGCTGGCCGCGAGTTCTTCGGCGGCGCGAAGGGCGCATCGCGAACGGAGGCCGATTTCGTCAAGGAGAAGGTCGATCCGATTCTCGGGGCCGGACTCGACAGCATCGAAGCGCTCGGCGCCCCCGAGGGCGACGAGAGCACGATCACGGCGATTCTCGATGCGGGCCGCGCCGGCCTTGCCAAGGTCGACGACAACCCGGAGTTGATCAAGGCCGATCCCGGCAGCGCCAAAGACCCGCTCCGCGAGTTCGGCCGCGTCACCCAGGCCTACGGCATCTCATGCGCTGCCGGCTGATCGGTCGGAGCGATTTCATGGGGCAGGTTGACGGCTGATGCCCGTCCCGGTCCTGGTCGCAGTCGACGAGGATCAAGGCGTCCTCGACGACGTCGAGACGCAACTCGTCCAGCGCTACGCCCCCGACTATCGCGTCGAGGCCGCGCGCGGCCGGGACGAGGCGCTGCGGACGCTGACCGAGCTGAAAGAAGCAGGCGCGGACGTCGCGCTCGTGCTCGCAGGGCAGTCGGTTGCCGGCACGGCCGGCGGCGAGCTGCTCGAGCACATCCGCCGGCTCCATCCACACGCCAAGCGCGCGCTGCTGGTGTCGACGAACGCCTGGACCGACGAGGCGACGACGGACGCGATTCGGGCGTCGATGGCGCTCGGGCGCATCGACCACTACGTCCTCCGGCCCGGAGCCGCCCCGGACGAGGTGTTCCACGAGGCAGTGTCGGATTTCCTGCTCGAGTGGGCGCGGGACCGCCGTCTCGTCCCGCAGACGGTCCATATCGTCGGCGAGACGTGGGAGGGGAGGGCGTACGACCTCCGAGAGACCTTCTCGGGTTGCTCGACCCCTCACACGTTCTGCCTCGCGGACTCCGAGGAGGGGCGCGCTCACGTCGCAAAAGCCGGGCCCGACGCGAAGCTGCCGCTCATGATCCTCCCCGACGGCCGCATCCTCAGCGATCCCTCGGATGCCCAGATCGCGGATGCCGCCGGCGCGCCGACGGACCTCGATGAGTCGACCTTCGACGTCGTGATCGTCGGTTCAGGACCGGCAGGCCTGTCCGCCGCCGTCTACGGCGCGTCCGAGGGGCTGGGCGTTCTTGTCGTGGACGCTGGTGGCATTGGAGGGCAGGCCCGGGCCAGCTCCCTGATCCGCAACTACCTGGGCTTCGGCAAGGGCATCAGCGGCAGCCGGCTCGCGGAGGAGGCCTACGAACAGGCGCTGGCGTTCGGGGCCAGCTTCCTGCTCATGCACCCGGTGACCGCTCTCGAGCGCTCCGGGAACTGGTTCACCCTGTCGCTCGCGGACGAGCGAGGCATCAGCGCCCGAGCCGTGATCCTCGCGACCGGCGCCAGCTACCGCCGCGTGGGGATCCAGTCGCTGGAGGACCTCAACGGCGCCGGCGTCTTCTACGGCGGCCCCGTCTCGGAGGCGCCCGGCCTCACGGGCAAGGACGTCTACGTCCTCGGCGGCGGGAACGCCGCCGGCCAGGCGGCGCTCCACCTCGGCAAGTACGGACGGCGTGTCACCGTCCTCGTGCGCAGGCAGTCGCTCGTGGACGGGATGTCGCACTACCTGATCCAGGCGCTCGACGCTGCGCCGAACGTCGACGTGCGTTACAACACTACGATCGTCGACGGCGGAGGCGAGGGACGTTTGCAGCAGCTCGTTCTGCGGAACGGCGCCACCGGCGAGAAGGAGACTGTCGCAGCCGACGCCTTGTTCGTCCTGATCGGGGCGCGGCCGCAGTCGGAGTGGCTGCCGGCCGAGATCGCGAGAGATGCGCACGGCTTCCTGCTCACCGGCGACGACGTCGAGGACGGCCACGACTGGCCGCTCGGGCGCCGCCCGCTGTCGCTCGAGACCAGCATGCCGGCCGTCCTGGCCGCCGGAGACGTTCGCCACGGATCGGTTAAGCGCGTCGCCGCGGCGGTCGGAGAAGGCTCGGTCGCCGTCCAGCTCGTCCACCGGCTCTTCGCCGACGAGCGCGAGGAAGTCGCGGTGGCGGAGCCGGCAGCGTCAGGGACGACCGCCGCCGATTGACGCGAGCGTTCAGCCGCGCGTGGCGCTCAGCAGCTGATCGAGCCGCTCGAGAGTCTCCGTCCAGCCTGTTTCGTGCAGCGTGCACCGTTCCCGGGTCGCGAACTCGTTCGCCCGATAGGTGGAAGACGTCACCCTCGGGCGGCTGCATCGTGATCCTGAAGCCGCTGCCGACCCGAGGCTCGAAATCGACATCGGGTGCCGTGAACCCGCGGGGGCCCCCACCACTTTCCGAGCTCCGCGGCGTCGGTGACCGGCGCGAACCGGATCGGTCCGTTCGTGCGAAAGGCTCGTCCGCCGGAGTCCGATGGAGTCCGGAGTTCGGCAGCGCCGACCGAGGCCGGCAAAACACGATAGTTTGTGTCGCGACCGGATCGGTCAATTAGAAGCTGAGCACGATGCCACTGGCGGAGGGGGTGCGGTGAGAAGCCACTGGCGGGAGATCGACTACTGGCGCTGGCAGTGGGAGCGCGTGCCTTCGGAGGCGCGGATCGCCGCGCTCGTGGTCATCGTTCTCGGGCTGCTGGGCGGCGGCTGGGTCGTCGCCGAGCAGGCGACATCCGCCAGCAGGCAAAGCGAACCGACCGGCCCCGTCGTGATCGAGACGACGGTTGAGAAGATCCTCACCTTCCGCGAGAAGGGAATGGTCGTCCGGAAGGTCGTGCCTGTCGTCAAGAAGCTCCGGGTCGAGGTGCGGCAACCGGGCCAGACCGTCCACGACACGCAGCGGAGCTACATCACGCGTCTCGTCAAGGGGCCGGGAGGGTCGGTGACGCGCACCGTGTCGGAGCTCGTGCCCGTCGTCTCGACCGAAAGGATCACTGTCAACGGCAAGCCACGCGTCGTCACGCGCACGCGGCTGCAGCCGACGACGCGTACGGCGACGCAGCAATCCACGCGAACGGTCGTGGCGACGCAGAACGTGACGCAGAACGTCACGCAGAACGTGACGCAGACTGCGCCGCCGGTCACCAACTCCCGGACGCTGACGAGGACGCAGGTGCAGACGCAGACCCAGGTCCAGACGCAGACTCAGGTGCAGACGCAGACGGTCAATCAGACCGTCACCCGCACCGAGACGCAGACGGTGACCAGGACCGAGACCGAGACGGTGACCCTGCCCGGTGAGACCGTCACCGTCGTCCAAACGGTCACAGAGACCAAGCCCCCGGGGCCGAAGAGCACTCCCGCTAGCCTGACCGGATGAGCCGGATCAACCCGTTCCTCCGCGGCATGCTGATCATCGCCGCGATCTCGGCCGTGATCGTCGTGCTCCAGCTGCAGGCGACGCTGAGCGCGCTCTTCCTGCTCGCGCGGATTGCGTTCCTGCTCGCGATCGCGTTCTTCATCTACCTCGTCTGGCGCGAGCATCGGCAAGAGATCTCGATGTGGCCGAGCCGCGCGCGCTGGGTCTTCTACGGGGCGGCGGTACTGATCGTCGCCGACATCGCGGCGATCTCGTTCTACGACGAGACCGGGCCGGATGCGGTCGCGTTCGTCGTCGTGCTGGCGATCTCCGCGTTCGCCATGTGGCGGACGTGGAAGGACCAGCGCACCTACGTCTGAGCCTCGACCCTGACCGCTCCGTCGAGGGCGTCGAGCGCCGCGCGGATCGAGGTCAGCTGGCCGACGAAGATCGGCGTGTCGCGCTCGGTGTACCGGCTCGCCTCGCTCTCGCGCAGCCGCAGCATCAGGTGCATGAAGTCGGCGGGCTCGTCGCACTCGAACGCGGTCATGAACTCCTGGTCGTCGATCCCGAACGAATACGTCGTGTGGTTGTGGATGCCCGGGAACTCCTCGCGGCCGATGCGGATGTGCTCGTCCATCGCCCGCTGCCGCTCCTCCTCGGGGAGCGCGTACCAGGACCGGACCTTCACGAAGGGGTAGACGACGAGGTACGCCTGGTCGTGCGGCGTGATCTTCCGGGCGCGGCGCGCCTGCGTGTACTGCGACGCCATCGTCGTCGCGAGGTAGGAGTACGGGGTCTCGAGCCAGGCAGCGAGCGGCGTCCCGTTCAGCTCGGCACCGAGCTCGCCGAGGTCGGCGTAGCGCTCGGTGATCTTCCAGAGGAAGAAGTCGCAGTCGGGCCGGACGCCGGTGCAGCCGTACGCGCGCAGCCCTTCCATCCGCTGCGCCCACGACTCGACCACCTCCGCGAACGCGTCCTTGCCGGCTGCGCGCTCCTCGACCGGCTGTCGCCGCCACTCCGGGGAGACGCGGTAGAAGGTGTAGGCGACGTACTGGCCCTCGGCCATGCGCAGAACGCTAGCGCGCGAGGAGCAGCTCGGCGCTCGCGGCGGTCTGCGGTGGCCCCACGTTGACCGGCGCGGTGAGCCGGACCGTGAAGCGGTACCGGCCCGGGGCGAGGCGGCGCGCCGGGAACGGCACGAGCGTCCGCTCGCCCGCGAGCGCGGACATGCGCTTCGCGAGCGTCGTCGTGTGGTTCGGGAGCTTCTCGAGCCGCGCGTAGACGTTGCAGTCGATGTCGCACCTGACCGCGATCGCGGCGGTGCCGAGCGCCACCGACCGGAGCCGCGGGTACCCGATCCGCGCGTTCGGGGTCAGCTGGAGGCCCGGACACTTGGCGATCACGCCGCCGGAGACCGCCCGCGTCGCCTCCTTCACCGCCGCCAGGCTCGTCTTCGCCGTCCCGTCCGAGTAGTAGAGCCCGGACTGGAACCGGTCGAGGTCAGACTCGTCGAAGGCGTGGAAGATGAAGAGGCCGACCACGTTCGGCTGGCAGAACGCGATCTGCATCGCCTGCCCGTAGTACGCCGCCTGGGTCGACTCCGGGACGGGCTTGATCGTCGCCGGCTCGGTGCCGGTGTAGAGGAACGCCTTCGTCGACGGGATCTGGGTCTCGACCCCGTACTCGGCGTAGAGGATCGGCAGCGTCGAGCCAGCCTGCGCCGTCCCGTCGAACGCGGTCGCGAGCAGGCTCGTCAGCTTCGTGTAGTCCGCGATCCCGATCGGGGTCGTGTTCGGGTGCGCGAAGGTCGGCGGGATCGTCGAGTTCTCCGGGTAGGGATGGATCGCGAGGATGTCCATGATCGGGGCGGTGCGGCCCGAGTTGCGGTAGGCAGTGCCCATGTCCTGGATGAACACGGTCGGCGAGTGGGTGTCCCGACCGGAGCCCGGCCGGTCGATCCCGCGCGGCGAGATCGCGCCGCCGTAGACCCTGATCGCCGGGTTGACCGCCTTCAGCGCGTCATACGTCTTGGCGAGCAGAGAGGTGTAGGCGGGAGCGGCGAGGTCCTCACCGTTCGGCCCGAACTGCGGCAGCCAGAAGCGGTTCAGGTTCGGCTCGTTGCCGATGATGAAGTTGGTCAGCCCGGGGACGTTCTGCGCCAGGTAGGCGGCGTGCGCCGCGAAGCTCGCCTGGTCGCCGTCGCTGAGCGGGGTGGTGCGGCTGCCGAAGTTGTAGACGGAGGCGAAGACCTTCATCCCGTCGAGAGCCGCGGCCTGGGTCAGATTCCTGAGCTGGAGGATCGAGTCGGGACCGGGAGTGGGGTGGGTCGGGTCCCAGATCGAGGTGACGCGGACCGCATCGAGGCCCGCGAGCCGGAGCAGGTCGACCCGCGCCTTCGCCTCGGCGGGCGTGTTCGACTTGACCGCGTCCTCGGCCGCGCCGACGAGCATCGTCGGGCCGCCGGCGCGTGCGGCCGGGGCGGAGGCCACGATCGCGGCGGCAATCATTGCCAGGAGCAGGCGTTTCATCTGGGCCAGGGTAGCCTGAGGTTGTTATGAGAAATGAACGGGTCGAGGCCCAGCTCAAGGCGCTGCCTGCGAAGCCGGGGGTCTACATCTTTCGGGACGAGGACGGCCGTGTCCTCTACATCGGCAAGGCGAAGTTGCTGCGGCCCCGGGTCCGTTCGTACTTCCAGCGCGGCGGCGAGACCCGGGCCCAGATCGCCCAGCTCCCCGGCCGCGTCGCCGACGTCGAGGTGATCGTCACCGGCACCGAGGCGGAGGCGCTGCACGTCGAGCAGAACCTGGTCAAGCGACACCGGCCGCCCTTCAACATCCGGCTCCGCGACGACAAGTCCTTCCCGTACATCGCGGTCACCGTCGAGGACGAGTACCCGCGCGTGATGTTCACGCGGGAGCGGCACCGCCGCGGCGTCGTCTACTTCGGGCCGTACGCGAACGCGAAGAAGGTGCGCGAGACGCTCGACGTGCTCAACCGGGTGTTCCAGTACCGGCCGTGTGAGGGGCCGAAGCCGGGCCGGCATTCGGGCATCCCGTGCCTCGACTACCACATCGAGCGCTGCAAGGCGCCCTGCGTCCTCTACGTGTCGAAGGAGGACTATCGCGAGATCATCGACCGCGTGATCGAGTTCCTCTCCGGCGAGACGCGGCCGATCCTCCGCGACCTCGAACGGCAGATGCAGGAGGCGGCGGCGGAGGAGCGGTTCGAGGACGCGGCGCGGTACCGCAACCGGCTGCATGCGATCCGGCACCTGGCGGAGCGTCAGGCTGCCGACCGCCGCTCGGTCGGGACGGTCGACGTCATCGGGATCGCGACCGAGGGCGACCGCGCCGCCGTACAGATCTTCCCGCTCCGCGACGGCAAGCTCGTCGACCGCTACGGCTTCCACCTCGAGAACGTGGGCGGCCAGGATGCGGCCGGAGTCCTGGAGGCGTTCGCCCTCGAGTACTACGGCTCGGCGCCGAGCGTGGCGCCGCAGCTCATCGTTCCGCCCGACGCCGGCGACACCGCAGCGCTGGAGCAGTTCCTCTCCGAACGGCGCGGCTCGCGGGTCGAGGTTCGTGCGCCGGAGCGCGGCGAGAAGAAGCGCCTACAGGAGCTTGCCACGCAGAACGCGCGGGTCGCGCTCGAGTCGGATGCGATCCAGGCCGAGCAGAAGCGCCTGCGCCGCGTCGAGGCCCTCGAGGAGCTGCGGGAGGCGCTGAACCTCGAGAGCCTCCCGATCCGGATCGAGTGCTACGACATCTCGAACATCCAGGCCGAGTCGCCGGTCGGGTCGATGGTCGTCTTCCAGGACGCCGTGCCGAAGAAGGCGCACTACCGGAAGTTCGGCGTGCGGAGGCTGGAGGCGGGCCCGGACGACTTCGCCGCGATCGAGGAGGTCGTCTCGCGGCGCTTCGCGCGATTGGGGAACGTGGCCAGCGACACCTACGACGAGTCCTTCGCGGCGGTGCCGAACCTGGTGGTGATCGACGGCGGCAAGGGGCAGCTCTCGGCCGCGCTGGCGGCGATGCAGGCGTACGACCTGCCACGGGTGGCAGTGGTCTCGCTCGCGAAGCGCGCCGAGGAGGTGTTCGTGCCTGGGCGGGCGGACCCGATCGTGCTGCCGCGCGAGTCCGCGGGGCTGCAGCTCCTGCAGCGCATCCGCGACGAGGCGCACCGGTTCGCGCTCGGCTTCCATCGCCAGCGGCGCGAAACACGCGCGCGCGGCTCGATCTTCGACGATCTGCAGGGCGTCGGCCCGGCGCGGCGGCGCGCGCTCCTGCGCCACTTCGGCTCTGCCGAACGGCTGCTCGAGGCGTCGCAGGAGGAGCTCGAGGGCGTCCCGGGCGTCCCCGCCAAGACGGCACGTTCGATCTATGCGCAGCTGCACAGGGCGGGCCGCGGGTGAGGCCCAGCAACAGACTGTCACTAAGTCTTGTGGGCGTGGTGCTGGTCGCCGGTTGCGGGGGCGGCAAGAGCGCCGCGCCGCCGACGACGGACGAGATGCCCGCCGCTCCGCCCCCGGCGACGACCACGGAGGCGTCGGCGGATCCGGGCAGGGCCGCGATCCAGGCCTTTGTCGCCGCCGCCCATGGCGGTAAGGCGGAGGCAATGTGGAACATGCTCTCTACCGCCTCGCAGCGGCGGCTCGGACCGACACTCGCCGGCTTCCGTGCGCGTGCGTCCAAACGGCTCGCGGAGGACATCGGCTCGTTCGGCCGCTACAAGGTGATCGTCTCCGAGCGGATCACGCCGGAGTTCGGCGTCGTCGCGATCGATGGCCCGCGTGTCGTGCAGGGCAAACGCGTCCGCGACGTCTACGCGGCCGCGCTCCGCCTCGAGGGAGATACGTGGAAGCTCGAGCTGGACAGCCCGGTGCACGTGCGTGCGGTCGGGCCCGATCCGGGTGCGCACGAGGACGTCGTCGCGCAGATCGCCGCCGCGGTGTCGGGCGAGGGCGGGGCCGGCTCCGCGGTCCTCTACGTCGACGGGCTGACGGAGAACCCGAAGGTCTACGGCACGGCGACGAACTCGACGCTCGTCGTCAACTTCGAGCCCGCCCTCGATCCCGGGCGCCACACGGTGGTCGCCTTCGGCAACGTCGGCCGCGACGCGTCTGCCACCGGGTGGTGGTTCACGGCCGCACGGAAGCCGCGCCGCTGAGCCGATCGAGAAGGGCTAGAAGCCCTTCACGGGCAGCACGAGCACGAGGATGGTGAGCCACCCGGCTGCAACTGCGAGCCAGCGCATGGCTGCCACGCTACGGAGGCCAGATGAGAGTTCGTTAAGACCGCAGTGAGGAAGCCGTCAAATCGCGCGGACGTAAGATCCGGCGCAGCGCCCACCACGCCGTTGCGAAGCGCGTTCCAATCGTCTTGTACGACCCGACGGTGAAGTGGACGCCGTCCGATCCCATCTTCAGGTCGAGCGTCGTGATCATCGACACCCCCGGATTCGACGACGCGGCCTTCGCCTGCTGGTCTCGCACGGTCTGCTGGTACGGGAACCCGGAGAGCCTGCCGATCTGGCCGATCACCATCGGGATGCCGGAGCCGAGGTCGGTCCGGAACGCCGTGAGCACGATCCTGAACCGCTCTGCCCACTTCGACGCGTCGTCCTTGTTGGACGCGTCGCTCTCGCCCTGGAGGAAGAGGATCCCGTCGATGTGGCCGCCGGCCGAGCGCACCTGGCTGATGCAGTTCGTGAAGACGGAGTGGGGCGGCGACCACTTCGAGATCGTCGTGCCGGAGACCGCGCACTGGACCAGCCCGACCGTCTGCGGGTCGAGGTCCTTGATCGCGCCGAGCCCGAACGTCATGCCCGGGCCGACGCCGTTCGCCTTGTTGGTCGGGTCGCCGAGCGGATCAACGGCGACGTGCCAGCCGTCCTTCCGCCAGACGAGCAGCCGCGGGTCGCTCGGCGCCCCCGTGCTGATCGGCATCCCGCGCCCGAGCATGTTCGATTGGCCGGCGAGGACGAACACCTGCACCGGCGTGGGGAGGCTGGTCCCCGAGGACTCGGCAGCCGCAAATACCGCTGCGAGCAGGGACAGACAAACGACGGCGAGGGGGAATCGGAACCGCACGCGAACGCCCAGCATGTAAACATAGCTTCTGGACGGCTCGTGAGTCGCCTTTACGCAATAAGACCGTCTTTACGCGATCCTCGCCTTTCTTGCGCAAAGAGCAGAAGTTTTCGGCGTTT
Organism: Actinomycetota bacterium; assembly: GCA_046734415.1. Lineage (GTDB taxonomy): Bacteria > Actinomycetota > Thermoleophilia > Gaiellales > Gaiellaceae > DATBLE01. The sequence goes on from JBKPRD010000115.1 coordinate 17,666, forward strand.
CAGTCCTCGCCTTCCATGAACGCGTAGCGGTAATCCGCGGGCGGGACGAAGGTCTCCTTGATCGTGCGCGCGGAGACCCAGCGGATCAGATTCCACATCGAGCCGGCCTTGTCGTTCGTCCCGGACGCACGCGCGCCGCCGAAGGGCTGCTGTCCGACGACGGCGCCGGTCGGCTTGTCGTTCACGTAGAAGTTCCCGGCCGCGTACTGGAGCTTGTCCTCCGCGAGTTCGATCGCCGAGCGGTCGCGCGCGAAGACCGCTCCGGTGAGACCGTACGGCGCGGTGCGGTCGACGAGCTCGAGCGTCTGCTCGTAGTCGCGCTCGGGGTAGACGTAGGCGGTGACGACTGGCCCGAATAGCTCGTCGCGGAGCAGGCGGAAGTTCGGGTTCCGCGTCTCGATCACGGTCGGCTGGACGAAGTAGCCCTCGCTGTCGTCATAGCCGCCGCCGACCAGCACCTCGGAGTCGCTGTCTGCGCGTGCCTCCTCGATCGCCTCCTTCTGGGTCGCAAAGGAGCCGGAGTCGATCACGGCGCCCATGAAGTTCCCGAAGTCGTCGACGTCACCGACCTTCAGCTCCGAGACCTGCTCGGCGAGCCGGTCGCGGAGCTGCGGCCAGAGGTTCGACGGTGCGTACACGCGCGAGGCGGCCGAGCACTTCTGGCCCTGGTACTCGAACGAGCCGCGGACGATCGCGGTCGCGACGGCGTCGAGGTCGGCGGAGGGGTGCGCGACGATGAAGTCCTTGCCGCCCGTCTCGCCGACGATCCGGGGGTAGTTGCGGTAGTTCTGGATGTTCGCGCCGACGGTCTTCCACATGTTCTGGAAGACCGCGGTCGAGCCGGTGAAGTGGATTCCGGCCAGGTGGGGGCTCGCGAGCGCGGGATCGCCGACGGCCGAGCCGCGGCCGTAGACGAGGTTGATCACGCCCGGCGGCAGGCCGGCTTCTTCGAGCAGCCGCATCGTGTAGTAGGCGGAGAGCGCAGCCGTCGAGGCCGGCTTCCAGAGGACGGTGTTGCCCATCAGCGCCGGTGAGGTCGTCAGGTTCCCGCCGATCGCCGTGAAGTTGAACGGGCTGACGGCGAAGACGAAGCCTTCGAGCGGGCGGTACTCCAGCCGGTTCCAGACGCCGGGCGACGACACCGGCTGCTCCGAGTAGATGCGCGTCATGAACTCGACGTTGAAGCGGAAGAAGTCGATCAGCTCGCACGCGGCGTCGATCTCCGCCTGATGGACCGTCTTCGACTGGTTCAGCATCGTTGCCGCGACCATCGTCGTGCGCCAGGGGCCGGCCAGGAGCTCGGCCGCCCGGAGCAGCACGGCGGCGCGCTCCTCCCACGGCGTCCGCGACCAGTCGTGCCACGCTTCGGCGGCCGCCGCGACTGCGCGCTCGACCTCCGCTGCGCCGCCCTGGTGCACCTCGGCGAGGACGTGGTCCTTCCGGTGGGGCATCACGGCCTGGACGGTGTCGGCGGTGCGAACCTCCTCGCCGCCGATCACACACGGGACGTCGACCCGCTCGGCCTCCATCTCCGCGAGCCGGCGCTTCAGCTCCTTCCGCTCGGGCGAGCCCGGCGCGTAGTGCTTGACCGGCTCGTTCGTGGGCGGCGGCGGCCGGAAGATCCCGTGGGCGCTCATAGCCTGAGCTCGATTGTATGGTGAGCGGCGATGCAGGTCGTCCGCTACGGCGCCGGAGCCTGGGGCGTGGGGGAGCTGTGGTTCGAGGACGACGCTCCCGTCTGGCACGAGCTGCCGACGTGGGCGCGCGAGCTCGAGGCACGCTCCCCCAAGAGGGGAACGAGCCCCCCTTCGGTCAGGCTAGCGGGTGCCGACGCGCGCCCGGGTGACGATTCCGTGCCGGAACTCGCGCGGCGGGTCGCGCGGTACTTCAGCGGCGCCGAGGTGTCGTTCGCGGACGTCGAGCTCGACCTCGAGTGGTGCACGCCGTTCCAGCGGTCGGTCGCCGAGGCCCTTCGAACCGTGGCCTACGGTGAGACCGTCACCTACGGGGAGCTGGCGGCGCTCGCCGGCCATCCGAACGCCCAGCGCGCGGCCGGGACGTTCTGTGCCCACAACCGGCTGCCGCTGATCCTCCCGTGTCACCGCGTCGTCGCCGCCGCTGGCCTCGGCTCGTACGGGTCGCTCGGGACGGACTACAAGCGACGGCTCTTGGAGCTCGAGCATGCCGCTCTCTGAGGACGTCCGTCACGAGCTCGCCGGCGTCGAGCCACAGAGGCACTGCGACCGGCTCGCCGAGCTCTCCGGGCTCTTCCATACCGCCGGGAGCCTCCATCTCCTAGCACACGGCGAGTTCTCGGTGCACCTCGATCTCGCCGAGTCCGCCGTCGCGCGCCGCGCCGTCGGGCTCGTGCGCTCCTTCGGCGTCGAGGCCGAGATCCGCACGTATCGGCGGCGCGCATTCGAACGGACGACCCGGTACCAGCTCCACGTTCCCGGCAGCCGGCGCGCGCTCGAGGTCTTGCACGAGGCGGGCGTCCTCTCCTCCGCCCACGCACCCCTCGACGCTCCGCCGAAACGGGTCGTCGGACGATCGTGCTGCCGCCGCGCGTACCTGCGTGGCGCGTTGCTGGGCGGCGGCTCCGTCAGCGGCCCGCGTGCACCGCACCTCGAGATCCGGACCGCCGACCTCGCCGGGGCCGGGTTCCTAGCGTGGGTTGCGGCGCACGAGGACGTTCACCTGCGCATCCGCGATCGCGCGCGCCACGCGATCGCGTACGCGAAGGGCGCGGAGGCGATCGCGGACATCCTCGCCCTCGCCGGGGCGGGCGACGCGGCGCTCGCGATCGACGAGCACGCCGTCGTCGCCGAGGCGCGTGCTCGCGCGAACCGGATCGCCAACGCCGATCACGCGAATCTCGTGCGGGCGAGCCGCGCCGCTCACGCGCAGGTGCAGGCGATCCACCGGCTGGAGGAGGAGGGAAGGCTCGCGCGCCTGTCGCCGAGCCTGCGGGAGATCGCCGAGCTACGCCTTCGTCACCCGTCGCTGTCGCTCCGCGAGCTCGCGGCGAAGTGCCGTCCGCCGGCCACGAAGGCGGCCGCCCACCGGCGGCTGAACAAGCTTGTCAACCTGGCTGAACACTCTTTGCAACGCATGTAGCTTTCAGCGGTCCGATGCTTCTATACTTCGCCCGAGGTGGGTCCGCGCTCGTCCGCCGGTGGATTCAGACCCCGTCTGCCGGCTCGGTCCTGAGCGCGGTGCAACCGGAGGGGAGGGTCGTCCTCGGAGCTTCCCCTCCGGCCCGCCTCTGATCCCTGCGGCCGAGTACTGAGGGCTCGCGAAGAGCACCTCGTTAGACTCGGTGCGGAAACGGAAAGGGGACACGATGGCGAAGATTCGCGTAGGCATCAACGGTTTCGGGCGCATCGGGCGCAATTTCTTTCGCGCGCATCTCGAGCGCGGCGGCGACTTCGAGGTCGTGGCTGCGAACGACCTCGGCGACGCGAAGACGATGGCTCACCTGCTTCGCTACGACTCGACGCTCGGGCCGCTCGGCGAGGACGTCGCGGTCGGCGACGGCACGATCCGCGCCGGCGACTTCGAGCTGAAGATTCTCGCCGAGCGCGATCCGGCTGCGCTGCCGTGGGGCGAGCTCGGGGTCGAAGTCGTGCTCGAGTCGACAGGCTTCTTCACCGACCGCGAAGGGGCCCAGAAGCACCTCGACGCAGGGGCGAAGAAGGTCGTGATCTCGGCCCCCGCAACGGACCCCGACGTGACCATCGTCCTGGGCGTGAACGACGACGCCTACGACCCGGCGTCACACCAGGTGATCTCGAACGCCTCCTGCACGACGAACTGCGTCGCGCCGCTGGCGAAGGTGCTGAACGACGCCTTCGGTGTCGAGCAGGGCTTCATGACGACCATCCACGCGTACACGCAGGACCAGGGCCTGCAGGACATGCCGCATAAGGACCTGCGGCGTGCGCGCGCGGCCGCGATCAACCTGATCCCGACCTCGACCGGCGCCGCCAAGGCGATCGGCCTCGTCCTTCCCGAGCTGAAGGGCAAGTTCGACGGCATCTCGGTGCGCGCACCGGTCCCGACGGGTTCCGTCAGCGACCTCGTCGCACTGCTCTCGCGAGAGGTGACGCGCGACGAGGTGATCGGTGCCTATCGCGCGGCTGCCGGCGGGCCGCTCGGCAAGTACCTGCAGTTCAGCGAGGATCCGCTCGTCTCCAGCGACATCGTCCACTCGGCCTACTCGTGCATCTTCGACAGCGAGCTGACGATGGCAAAGGGCGCGCTGGTGAAGGTCTTCGGCTGGTACGACAACGAGTGGGGCTACAGCTGCAGGCTCGTCGACCTGATCGCGATGGTCGGCGAGACGATGCCGGTCGAGGCCGCGGCCGCAACCGCGTGAGGTGAAGCTCCCTCGCTCCGTCCGGGACGCGGACGTCGAGGGCAAGCGCGTTCTCGTGCGTGCTGACCTGAACGTGCCGCTCGAGGACGGTCGCGTCGCCGACGACACCCGCATCCGCGCCGCGCTACCGACGCTCCAGCTGCTGCTCGAGCGCGGCGCAGCCGAGGTGATCGTCTGCTCGCACCTCGGGCGTCCGAAGCGGCCGGACCCGGAGTTCGCGATCGCTCCGGTCGCCGACCACCTACGCGAGCTGCTTGGCGCGAACGGCCGGGTCCGGGTGCTCGAGAACACCCGCTTCGACCCGCGCGAGACCGCGAACGACCCGGAACTGGCCAAGGAGCTTGCCGCGCTCGCGGACCTCTACGTCAACGACGCGTTCGGCTCGGCGCACCGCGCGCACGCGTCGACGGAGGGCGTCGCGCACCTCCTGCCTGCCTACGCCGGACTGCTTCTCGAGCGCGAGCTCCAGGAGCTCGGCAGGCTGCTCGAGAGTCCCGAGCATCCGTACGTCGCGGTCGTCGGCGGCGCGAAGGTCGAGGACACGATCGGGCTGCTCGAGAGCCTCGTCGAGCGGGCAGACGTCGTCCTCGTCGGCGGGAAGGTCGCGGAGGAGCTGAGGGCGAACCCGATGGACCTGCCGCTGAAGCTTCCGACCGACGTGGTCGCGGCCGCCGAGTTCGCCGCCGACGCAGAGGCGAAGGTCGTGGCGGCGGACGAGGTTCCGGAGGGCTGGCTCGGACTCGACATCGGCCCGAAGACGCGCGAGGGGTATGCGAAGCGGATCGCACTGGCGAAGACGGTTCTCTGGAACGGGCCGATGGGCGTCTTCGAGTGGCCCCGCTTTGCCGAGGGGACGGTCGCGATCGCGCAGGCGATGGCCGAGGCGGACGCGTACACCGTGGTCGGTGGCGGTGATTCCGTCCGGGCGCTCCACGCGGCCGGCGTCGCCGATCGGATCGACTGGGTCTCGACCGGGGGCGGCGCGACGCTCGAGTTCCTCGAGGGCAAGGAGCTGCCGGGCGTCGCGGCGATTCCACCAGCCTGAACGGACATGTCAGGGGTCTGACCCTTTTTCTGCAGACCTTCCAACACGCTATGGGTACTTCCGCTCAACCATCTCACGCATCGGCCGTTCCGGTCATGACAGGAGTCCGACCCCTGACATGGCCAGGGACTAGGATCGCGCCGTGCTGATCGCGGGCAACTGGAAGATGCACAAGGGCGCCGAGGAAACGGCGGCCTTCTGCCGCGCCTTGCGCGACCAGCTCGAGTGGGTCGACGGCGTCGATGTCGCGGTCTGCCCGCCGTACCTGTCGCTGCACGCAGCGGTGCAGGCGCTCGCCGGGACCGACGTAGCCGTCGCCGCGCAGAACGTCCACTGGGAGCCGGAAGGCCCGTACACGGGCGAGATCTCGGCGCCGATGCTGTTCGAACTCGGGGTCTACGGCGCGATCGTCGGCCACTCGGAGCGCCGCCAGTACTTCGGCGAGACCGACGAAGGCGTCGGCAAGCGCGCCAGGGCCGGACTCGAGGCCGGGCTCTGGATCATCGGCTGCGTCGGCGAGACGGAGGCCGAGCGCGAAGCGGGGGAGACGGAGGACGTGCTCCGCCGCCAGGTCTCGGTGCTCGAGGAGCACGACCAGCTCGTGATCGCGTACGAGCCGGTCTGGGCGATCGGCACCGGCAAGACGGCCACGCCCGAGCAGGCCCAGGAGGCACACGCCTTCATCAACAGCCTGATCGACGTCCCCATCCTCTACGGCGGCTCCGTCAAGCCCGACAACGCTGCCGACCTGCTCGCCCAGCCCGACATCGACGGAGCGCTCGTCGGCGGCGCCTCGCTCGAGGTCGAATCCTTCGCGGCGATTTGCAAAGCGGCGCGCCCCTAGTCGCGCTGATCATCCTCGACGGGTGGGGGTGCGCGCCTCCCGGTCCCGGCAACGCCGTCGACCTCGCGGACACTCCCGTCTTCGACCGGATCTGGGCGGAATACCCGCACACGACGTTGAAGGCGTCCGGCGAGGCGGTCGGTCTTCCGCCGGGGCAGATGGGCAACTCGGAGGTCGGCCACCTGACGATCGGCTCGGGCCGGATCCTCTACCAGGACCTGATGCGCGTGAACCGCGCGATCGCCGACGGCTCGTTCTTCGAGCATCCGGCGCTGCGCGGCGCCTTCGACCGTGGCCGCAACGTCCACCTTCTCGGCCTCGTCTCCTACGGCGGTGTCCATTCCCACATCGACCACCTCCGCGCGCTCCTCCGCTTCGCGCCGGAGAGGACGTGGATCCACGCCTTCACCGACGGTCGCGACGTCTCGCCGCACTCGGCCGTCCACGACCTCGCCGAGCTACGCGCAGAGCGAATCGCGAGCGTCGCCGGTCGCTACTACGCGATGGACCGCGACGGCCGCTGGGAGCGCACACAGCGCGCGTACGACGCCCTCGTCGCCGGCACGCCGTCAACGGGGACTTTCCCCGCGGATTACGTCCAGTCACAATACGACAAGGGCGTGACGGACGAGTTTCTCGAGCCGGTCCACTTCGCTGGCCGGCCGACGATCGAGCCCGGCGATTCCGTGATCTTCTTCAACTTTCGCCCGGACCGGGCGCGGCAGCTCTCCCAGAAGCTGCTCGAGGCGGGCTTCGACCTGACCACGATGACGCGCTACCGCGACGACTTCGACTGCCCGGTCGTCTTCGCTGAGCAGGAGGTGACGAACACGCTCGCCGAGGTCCTCTCCGCGCAGGGCCTGCGCCAGCTGCACTGCGCCGAGACGGAGAAGTACGCGCACGTCACCTACTTCCTGAACGGTGGCCGCGAGGAGCCGTGGCCGGGCGAGGCCCGGATCCTCGTCCCGAGCCCCCGCGGGGTCGAGACGTACGACAAGAAGCCCGAGATGTCGGCGCCGGAGGTCGCCGCCCGAGTCGCCGCCGAGACGTCGGCCGGGTACGCGTTCGTGATCGTCAACTTCGCGAACCCCGACATGGTCGGCCACACGGGCTCGATTCCGGCCGCGATCGCCGCGGTGGAGACGACCGACCGCTGCCTCGGGCAGGTGCTCGCCGCAGTCGAGAACGCCGGCGGCGTCGCGCTCGTCACCGCCGACCATGGGAACGCCGAGACCATGCTCGAGGCCGACGGCGTCAGCCCGCACACGGCGCACACGACGAACCCGGTTCCGCTCGTCGTCACCGACCCGCGGGTCACGCTCCGGGCCGACGGTGAGCTGTCGGATCTGGCGCCGACGATCTTCGCCATGATTGGGATTCGGCAGCCCAGGGAACTGACCGGGCGCACCCTCGTAAAACTTGCGTAAACGGGGGATTCACCCGAAAGCAACGGGGCTATACTCCGCCGGCCTTGTCACTCCAGCAACCTGATCTCGGGGTTCTGCGTAAAGCGCAACGGGGTGACGAGCGCGCCTTTTCCCTGATCGTCAGGGCGTACGAGACGCCGGTCTACAACTACGTCCTGCGGCTCGTCGGCGACCGCTCGCTCGCCGAGGACCTGACCCAGGAGGTCTTCCTCCGTGTCTACCAGGGCCTGCCGCGTTTCTCGCTCCGCTGCAAGTTCACGACCTGGCTCTTCCAGGTGACGAAGAACCGCGTGCTCGACGAGCTGCGCGCGGTCGAGCGCCGCCCGCGCCACCTCGTCGCGCTCGACGATGTCCCGCCGCTCGAGGCTCTCGACGCGCCGATCGAGCAGGGCGAGACCGTGGATGCGCTCTGGCGCGCGATCGAGGGCCTCTCGGTCGACCTGAAGATGGCGCTACTCCTTCGCGACGTCACCGGCCTGTCGTACACCGAGATCGCAGACGCGCTCGAGATCACGCTCGCGACGGTCAAGTGGCGCATCTACAAGGCCCGCGAAGAGGTCGCCCTGGCGCTGGCGCGCGAGGGGATCACCTTCGGCTCCCACCAGGCCGAGACCGAAGCCACCGTCTCCTAGGGCGCGAGCCACGCCGCGAGCCGTCTGGCCGCGTCGGGCGAGCACGTCGCGGCGAGCCCCTGGACGTCCGAGAGGAGCCGCTCCTGCAGCGCCGGCGGAACCTCGTGCCGGTTCACCGCGGCGACCGCGGCCTGGACGAGTCCTCGACAGTCTGCGCGCTGCGCCAGCCGCTGCAGCTGAACAGCTGTCAGCACCGGTAGCCGCTCGCCCCCGCCGCAGCCTGCGACCAGGACCGCCGCGCTACATGCCGTGAGCGAGACGCTCCGCCAGCGCATCCGGCAGTCGCAGGTCGCGCATCTCCGACTGGGTCCGCACGACGTCGTACGGCACGCGCAGGAACGAGGCGCGCCGCTCGTCGAGGTCGAGCAGGAGCCAGGCGGCATCCGGGTCGCCGTCGCGCGGCTGTCCGACGGAACCCGGGTTGAGCAGCCAATTTCCGCCCGCGAGGTCGATCTCGGTGCCGCCGGCCGCGTGACCCCCGGGCTGATCGGGGTCGTCCGCGATCGCGAGCGGGACGTGGCTGTGGCCGACGATCGTGATCGCGAACTCGGAGTCGCGGATCGCGGCGAACGCCGCTTCCCAGCTCAGCACGTATTCCCAGACCGGATCGCGGGGGCTCGCGTGGAAGAGGCCGACCCCCTCGCGCTCGCCGCTCGACGGCAGCGCCGCGAGGTAGTCGTGAGCGGGCGCGTCGAGCACGCCGCGCGTCCAGATCGCCGCTGCTGCCGCGTCGTCGGAGAAGTCGGAGATGTCGAGCATGCCGAGCACCCCGAGGTCGTGGTTGCCGGCGAGGCAGACAGCCGCATGCTCCTTCGACCATTCGCAGCACGGATTCGGCTGCGGTCCGTAGCCGACCAGGTCGCCGAGACACCAGATCTCGTCCGGCGACTCGAGCTCGATCGCTTCCCGGACTGCCTCGAGGGCGTGGAGGTTAGCGTGGATGTCGGAGATGACTGCTACGCGCATGGGCTCCCGGCGAGTGCGGCTCGCAACGTTAGCGCTGCTCGCCGGGGTGTGGGCCGCGGCCGCGTTCTTCCTCTGGGACTCGACCCACGTGCCCGACGGGCTCCACATCGGCGGCCTGCACACGCGCGACTTCTTCACCGAGCGCCTGCTCCGGAAGGGCGACCACTACGAGACGTTCCTGCGCGTGAACTCCCTGCTGGCGACCGTCGCGACGATCGTCGTCTTCGTCTTCTACGCGCGCCACGGGAAGCGGTTCATGCGCGAGTCCGCCGCCGGGCCGATCGGCACCGGGATGCTCCTCGCGATGCTCGGTTTCGCCCTGGTCTGGCTCGTCAGGGTGCCGTTCCAGGTCGCCGCGCTCTGGTGGGACCGGCGCTACGACGTCTCGCACGCGAGCTACTGGGAGGTGGTCTTCGGCGGGTGGCTCGCACTCGGGGTCCAGTTCGTCTTTCTGTGCGCGGCGGTGCTCGTCGTGATGGGCTTCGCGCGGCTGGTCGGCGACCGCTGGTGGATCCCCGGCGCGGCCTACTTCGTCGCGTTGTTCGCGCTGTTCGTCTTCATCTCGCCGTACCTCGTCGGCTCGTCGCACAGGCTCCGCGACCCGCAGCTGCAAGCGGACTTCGAGCGGCTCGCCCGGCAGGAGCGCGTCGACGGGATCCCGGTCCGCGTGCAGGACGTGCACGGGGACACGAGCGCCGCGAACGCGTTCACCGTCGGGTTCGGCCCGACGAGGAAGGTGTTCGTCTGGGACACGCTGCTGGACGGCCGCTTCTCGCGCAAGGAGATCGACTTCGTGTTCGCGCACGAGCTCGGTCACCAGGCGCGCCTGCATCTCGCCAAGGCGATCGGCTGGTACGCGCTGTTCACGATCCCGTTCGCGTTCGTCGTCGCGCGGGCGACCCGCGGTCGCGGTGGCATCGGCATGCCGGAGGCGATCCCGCTCGCGCTGCTCGTCGTCGTCCTCCTGAGCACGGCAGCCACCCCGCTGCAGGCCGCGATCACCCGCCATCAGGAGATGGAGGCCGACTGGATGGCGCTCCAGGCGACCCACGACCCGCGCGCCGGCCAGAAACTGTTCCAGCGCTTTGCGACGACGAGCCTGAGCGACCCGGATCCGCCGACGTGGGCCTACCTGTGGTTCGACGACCACCCGACCCTGATGCAGCGGATCGGGATGACGCGGGCGTGGGCTACGCGGGAGGGCCGGGCTCTGCCTCCGGCAGGTTCCTGATCCCCTCCCGGGCAGACCACTTCGACCACGAGTCCTGCATCGCGTCGAGCAGCTCCTTCATGAACCGCGTCGACATGTTCACCCGCGTGACGACCACGCCCGGGATGTCACCCTCCTCGACCTCGTGGTCGATGCGGGCGAACGTGATCGTGAACTCGTAGTCGGAGAAGCTGACGTTCGCGAAGTTGGCGTAGACGCCGCCGAGGAACTGCGGGTCGACGTGGATGTTGAGCTGGCGCTCCTGGCCCTCGGACTCCACTGCCACGGATACTACTCCCGTGGACACTCCGTACACCCTGCGGCACTTCATCCGCGCGGTCGCCGCCTTCTTCCTCGCGCTCCTGGTCGGCACTGCCGCGTTCGCGGCTTTCCTGGACGAGAGCGGGCTGCAGGCCTTCTACCGCTCGACGATCACGCTCTCGCTGACCGGCATCGACACGAAGCCGCAGGGGACCGGCGGAATCATCGCGACGATCCTGCTCGTGCTCGCGGGAGTGGCAATCTACGGCTACCTCGCGAGCGCGATCGTGGAGCTGATCGCCCACGGCGTGCTCACGGGTGCGATGTCCGAGCGGAGGAGGCGCCGCGTGATCGAGCGGATCAGCGACCACTACATCATCTGCGGCTACGGCCGCGTCGGCCGCCAGGTCGCGGCCGAGTTCCGCGACGCGGGCGTTCCCTACGTCGTTCTCGACTTCAATCCGGACGTGCTGGAGATCGCCCGCGAGCACGGCATTCCATACATCGAGGGGAGCGGGACGAACGACGACGACCTCGATGCGGCCGGGCTCGAGCGGGCGCGGGGGGTGATCGCGTCCTCCGACTCGGACGTCGACAACCTCTACATCACGGTCTCGGCGCGGGCGGAGCGGCCGAACATGATGATCGTCGCGCGCGCGTCGACCGAGGACGCGGCCCAGAAGATGCGCCGTGCAGGTGCGGACCGAGTCGTCCAGCCGTACTCGGCTGCGGGATCCGAGATCGCGAAGTTGATGCTGAAGCCGCAGGTGGCCGCCTTCCTCGACATCGTCTCGCGGCACGGCGGACCTGACCTGCGCTTCGAGGAGATCGAGATCACGCGGATGTGCCCGCAGGCGGGGCGGACGATCCGCGAGACCCGGATCCGGCACGAGACGGGCGCGCTCGTCGTCGCGCTCCGGAAGGCCGACGGCACGTTCGACACGACGCCGGACCCGGACGCGACGCTGGACCCGGGCGACGTCCTGATCGCGGTCGGCACCCAACAGGAGCTGAACGCGCTCGAGGAGCTCTTCGCGCCGCAGGAGGCCGTTGCCGGCTAGAGCGCTCGCGGCGAAGCTCGCCGTGGCTGCCGGCGCGGAGGTCGAGCTCGAGCGGCCGAGCGACCCCGCGCACGGCGACTACGCGACGAACGTCGCGCTCCGGCTCGCGCCCGTGCGCAAGCGGGCCCCGCGCGAGCTCGCGGGCGAGCTCGCCGCCGCTGCAGCGACCATCCCGGACGTCGAGCGGGCCGAGGTGGCGGGGCCGGGCTTCGTCAACCTCTTCCTCGCAGACGAATGGTTCGCCGGAGCCCTGGGCGAGATCCTCGCCGCCGGCGCCGACTACGGCGCCGGTTTCGCGCCGCACCGGGAGCGCGTCCAGGTCGAGATGGTCTCTGCGAATCCGACCGGCCCGATCACCGTCGCCTCGGCGAGAAACGGCGCCATCGGCGACTCGCTCGCCCGCCTGCTCGAGCTCGGCGGGGACGAGATCCAGCGCGAGTACTACTACAACGACGCCGGCGTACAGGTCGAGCTCTTCCGGGCGTCGGTCGAAGCGGTGCGACGCGGCAAGGAGCCGCCCGAGGGCGGCTACCAGGGCGACTACGTGCGCGAGCTCGCCGCCCTCGAGGGCGATCCGGTGCCGCCCATGCTGGAGCGGGTCGAGGCGACGCTGGAGCGGTTCCGGATCCACTTCGACTCGTGGGCGCTGCAGAGCGAGCTCGCGAAGCGGCTGCCGGAGCTCTTGCCGCGTGTGGACACGTACGAGAAGGACGGGGCTATGTGGGCGCGTTCGTCGGCGTACGGGGACGACGAGGACAGGGTGATCCTCCGCTCGGAGGACCGAACGCCGACGTACCGCGCCGCCGACATCGTCTACCTCGCCGACAAGCTCGAGCGCGGCTTCGACCGGGCGATCTACGTCCTCGGCGCGGATCACCACGGCACGCGCAACTGGTACGCCGCTGTGGCGCGAATGCTGGGCTACGACCCGGAGCGGGTCGAGGTGCTCCTGTACCAGCTCGTCCACCTGGCCTCCGGCGGCGAGCAGAAGAAGATGTCGAAGCGGCGCGGCGACGTGGTCTTCCTGGACGAGTTCATGGACGAGATCGGAGTCGACGCGGCGCGGTGGTACCTCGCCAACCGCAGCCCCGACCAGACGATCGAGATCGACGTCGACCTCGCGGCGGAGCGCTCGGAGAAGAACCCGGTCTACTACGTCCAGTACGCTCACGCGCGCATCGCGGGGATCCTCCGGAATGCCGGTGACGCCGAGGTCTCTGCCCAGCCGGTCGTCCCGCTCGCGACGGAGGAGCGCGACCTCGTCAAGCGTCTCGCCGAGTTCCCGGACGTCGCCGCGGAGGCGACGGAGCGGCGCGGCCCGCACGCGATCCCGACGTACGCGATCCGCGTCGCCGACGAGTTCCACCGCTTCTACCACCACCACCGCGTGCTCGGGAGCGAGCAGCAGGCGTTCCGGCTGGGCCTCTGTCTTGCGACCCGGAGCGTGATCGCCCGCTGCCTCGACCTCATCGGCGTCGCGGCGCCGGAGCGGATGTAAGGATCCCCGCGTGGCACAGCCTCCCGACCGGAACCTGGCGCTCGAGCTCGTTCGCGTGACCGAGGCGGCGGCGATGGCGGCGGGGCGCTGGGTCGGGCGCGGGGACAAGACGGCCGCCGACCAGGCCGCCGTCGACGCGATGCGGTTGATGCTCGACACCGTCGCGATGGACGGAGTCGTCGTGATCGGCGAGGGCGAGAAGGACGAGGCGCCGATGCTCTTCAACGGGGAGGAGATCGGGAGCGGGACAGGGCCGGAGGTCGACGTCGCCGTCGACCCGCTCGAGGGGACGCGGCTGACGGCGCTCGGCATGCCGAATGCGATCGCCGTCATCGCCGTCGCCGAGCGGGGGACGATGTTCTTCCCCGGCGCGGCCGTCTACATGGACAAGATCGCGGTCGGGCCCGACGCCGCGGACGTGATCGACATCGCCGCGCCGCCCGCGGAGAACGTGCGGCAGGTGGCCGAGGCGAAGCGGATGCATCCGGAGGACGTCAGCGTCGTCGTGCTCGACCGCGACCGGCACGAGGCCCTGATCGGGGAGCTCCGCGAGGCCGGAGCGAAGGTGCGGCTGATCACGGACGGCGACGTCGCCCCTTCGATTGCCGCAGCCCGTCCCGGCACGGGCGTGGATCTCCTGATGGGCATCGGCGGGACGCCGGAGGGCGTGATCTCGGCCGCGGCGATCAAGTGCCTGGGCGGCGCGATCCAGGGGAAGCTGTGGCCTCGCAACGACGACGAGCGCCAGGCGCTCGTCGACGACGGCTACGACCTCGACCGCGTGCTGACGACAAACGACCTCGTCGCCGGCGAGGACGTCTTCGTCGCCGCGACCGGGGTCACCGACGGCGCGCTCCTCCACGGCGTCCGCTACACCGGCGGCGGAGCCGAGACGGCGTCGATCGTCATGCGCTCGCGGTCGGGGACAGTGCGTCGCATCGAGGCGACGCACCGCTGGGGCAAGCTCGAGGAGATCGCAGGAGCGCGCTACAGCGGGTAGTCAGGGACAGACCCGCCCGGGTCTGTCCCTGTCGTTACGCCGCGACCTTCTGCTCCATGTCGGGCGAGTACGAGCCCGACCTGGCGAGGCCGTTCATCTTCGCGCGGTGCAGGTATGCCGCCTGGCCGGCCGGCACGTTCGCTGACTCGCCCGCCCACGCCTTCAGCGCCGGCGCCTGCAGCGCACGGCCATACGAGAACGAGAGCTCCCACGGGTGCGGGCCCATCGCGTTCATCGCGTTCAGGTGCGCCGTCGCGTCCTCGTCGGTCTGGCCGCCGGAGAGGAAGACGATCCCGGGCACCGCCGCCGGCACGTGCCGGCGGAAGCACTTGATCGTCAGCTCCGCGACCTCCTGGACGCCGGCGCGGCCGGCCGCGTCGTAGCCCGAGAGCACCATGTTCGGCTTGAGCAGCATCTGCTCGAACCAGACCTTCTGGTCGCGCAGCTCAGTGAACACCGCGTGCAGCGTGCGCGACGTCACGTCGAACGAGGTCTCGATCGAGTGGTCGCCGTCCATCAGCACCTCGGGCTCGATGATCGGCACGAGCTCTGCCTCCTGGGAGAGCGCGCCGAAGCGGGCAAGCGCGTGCGCGTTCGTCCAGAGGCAGTACTCGCTCGGAATCCCCTTGCCGATCGTGATCACGGCGCGCCACTTCGTGAACTTCGCGCCGAGCTCGCGATACTCGTTCAGGCGCTCGCGGAGGCCGTCGAGGCCCTCCGTGACCTTCTCGCCGGGTGCGTTCGCGAGGTCTTTCGCGCCCTTGTCGACCTTGATCCCTGGAATGATCCCCTGCCGCTCGAGCAGCTTCGGGAACGGCGTCCCGTCGGACGCGGTCTGCCGGATCGTCTCGTCGTAGAGGATCACGCCGCTGATGTGGTCGGCCACGCCCTCCGTGGTGAAGAGCATGTCGCGATAGGCGCGCCTGCTCTCCTCGGTCGACTCGACGCCGATCGAGTCGAACCGCTTCTTGATCGTGCCGTCGCTCTCGTCGGCGGCGAGGATGCCCTTGCCGGGCGCGACGAGCGCGCGCGCGACTTCCTCGAGGTTCTGTCCCATCGTTCCTCCTCGTCTCTGACCTCTGGATTATCCCGATTCGAGAGTGCGGTAAGCATTTTGTTTGGAGGCCGCTCGATCGGGGCCCGAGCGGGAATACTCCTGCCATGTCCAGGCGTGCGGCGCTCCTCGCGGGAGCAGCGCTCCTCCTTCTCGGCGGGGCGGCCCAGGGCGCGCACCGGACGGCCCCTGCGAACACCGCGCCGCCGGGTTTTCTCGGCTCCCCGACGGCAGGCGCCACGCTGACCGGCTCGCCGGGCACGTGGTCGGGCTCGACGCCGATGACCTTCGCCTTCCGCTGGCAGCGCTGCAACGCCGGCGGCGGCAAGTGCAAGAACATCGGCGGCGCGACAGGGCAGACCTACAGGCTCACCAACCAGGACGTCGGCCATACGATCCGGCTCTCGGTGACCGCCTCGAACTCGGACGGCTCGGCGAATGCCGTCTCGCCCCCCTCTCTCGTCATCTCGAGCGGCGCGCCCGTGAACACGACGCCGCCGACGATCGTCGGCACGGTCAAGCAGGGCGAGACCGTGAGCGCCACCTCCGGAACCTGGACCGGCGCCGGCCCGATGACGTTCACCTACCAGTGGCTCCGGTGCGACGCGTCGGGCGGCGACTGCCACGACACCTCGACGGGGCAGACACGTCAACTCGGCACGGAGGACGTCGGGCGCACGGTTCGCGTCGAGGTCCGGGCGCGGAATCCATACGGGTCGACGTCGGCGACGTCGGCGCCGACCGGCCTCGTGCCCCCGAGGGGAGCGATCCCGGCGGCGACCGCACCGCCTGTGATCAGCGGGCTCGCGCGTGTGGGCCAGACCCTGACGGCGTCGGTCGGGTCATGGGCGAACGGCCCGACGAGCTTCACCTACACGTGGCGTCGCTGCGACGCGAACGGCAACAAGTGCGACGGCTTTGCGAAGGGGCCGTCGGTGCGGCTGACCGCAGCGGACGTTGGCCACCGGATCCGCGTCGTCGTCGCAGGGACGAACCAGTTCGGGACGACGAAGGCGACCTCCGCGCCGACCGCGGTCGTGGCGAGGGCGGTCACCACCCCGGCCGGCGCGATCAAGCTGCCGTCCGGCGAGACCTCGCTCCCGGTCTCGATGATCGTCCCGCCGCAGCGGCTGGTGATCTCAGGGGTGCAGTTCGTCCCGAGCCGGCTGCACGGCCGCCAGGCCTTCATGGGCCGCTTCCGCGTCACAGATACGCGCGGCTACGTCGTCCGCGGCGCGCTGATGTACGCCATCGGCCTGCCGTACGGCTGGATCCGCCAGGCGCCGGAGGTGGTCACGCGGACCAACGGGTGGGCGACGATCACGTTCCTCCCGACGGTGCTGATGCCGCTCCGCAATGCCTCGGTGGTCTTCTTCCTCCGCGCGCGCAAGCCCGGCGACTCCCTGCTCGCGGGCGTGTCGACGCGCCGCCTCGTGCAGGTCCGCATCGGCTGAACTCGCGGTATCCTGTCGCCACTCGCGGGGATAGCTCAGTTGGTAGAGCATCAGCTTCCCAAGCCGTTCTGAGCGCCGTCTCCAGCCCTCTCCAGACCCAGTTTTGGCTCTCTAGAGCCAAAGTTGCCGTGCGAGTCAACCGGGTTGAGGCGCATCAGGACGCCTCGGCTGTCACGGGCGCGACCAGAAACAGGACTTCAGAACGACTGCGGCCGAGAAGATGCTCCACGCACAGGCGGCGGCAGCGATGGGCCTGTCCACGAGTGAGTGGATGCGGGACGTGCTGAGCGCTGCCGCGAACGAGATCCTCACGCCCGAGGAGGAGAGTCCGCTCCTCGAC
>JBKPRD010000116.1:0-7022 GCA_046734415.1 Actinomycetota bacterium
GCCTGCCGCTTCCGCCAGGTGGCGCCGGCGACTCCGTCGGGATTCTGGATCAGGGTCACGATCAGCGCGAGGCCGGCGAAGAGCAGCGCCCAGTTGCCCGAGATGCCGAACCACTTCTCGAGCGCGTACGGGAAGAGGGCCTCGACCGAGATCAGGCCGGCGAAGAGGGCGCCAGAGACCATCGTGATCCCGCCGACGTACGCGAAGGCGATCAGGCTGAGGGCAGTCAGGGCGGAGAACCGGTTGACCGTGACCGAGCTGAAGTTGTAGCCGTACAGAGCTCCACCGAGCCCGGCGATGAACGAGCTGATTCCGAACGCCGCGAACTTGACGTTGCGGACGTTGATTCCGGCCGCGGCGGCCGCCCGCTCGTTCGAGCGGACCGCCAGCATCCGCTGCCCGAGGCTCGATCGACGCACGTTCGCGACGAGCAGGCCGAGCACGACGGCCACCCCGGCGACGAAGAACCCGAACACGGGGCTCGGTACTTTGCCGTCGAGCCCGCGGAACGGCCCGTACGGTCCCAGGTCGATGCCGAGCTTGGGCTCCGGCACCGGCGAGCTGGACGTCCCGCCGCCCCAGGTCGAGTTGAGGAAGACGAACTGCTCGATCGCCACCGCCCCGGCGAGAGTGACGACGGCGAGGCCGACACCGCGGACGCGGAGCGCCGAGGCGCCGACGACGAGCCCGCACACGGTCGCGCCGATCGCGCCGATCAGCATCCCCCAGGGAAAGCCGACGCCGTGGTCGACCGCGAGGTGGGAGAGGATGAAGCCGGAGACGCCGGCGAGCGCGAGCTGGACGACGGTGATCTGGCCGACGTAGCCCGTGACGACGACGAACGAGAGGCACATGACCATCGCCAGCAGCGACGTGATCAGGGCTTGGCGGAAGTCGTATGGAAGGACGATCAGCGCGACGACCGCCGCGGCGGCGCTGAGCACCGCCGGCCGCCACAGCCGCTGCGCGCGGGGTGCGTAGGGCAGCCGCTGCTCGACGAGCTCGCCGCGGCTCGGCAGGCTCGTCCCCCGGACGAACATCGCGATGACCATCAGCACGAAGACGAGGAGCTGCTGCACGCCGGGCAGCGCGACGCCGTTGTCGGTCGGGAACCAGCTCTGGGTCTGGAGGTAGTAGAGGATGTTTTCGAGGCACCCGATCCCGAGCCCGACCAGGCAGGCGATCCAGAACGACGTGAAGCGGGCGAAGAGCGCGGCCGTCAGCGCCGGGACGACCTGGAGCGGCAGCGCACTCGGGTCGAGCTGGGTGATCGAGGCGGCGAGGACGCCCAGGGCGCCGGCGACGAGGGTGCCGAGCAGCGTGCTCGCCAGTGCGAGCCGGTTCGGCGACAGCCCCATCAGCATCGCCGCCACCTCGTTCTCCGAGGCGGCGCGCGTCGCCAGCCCGAACTTCGTCAGCCGGTAGACGAGCGAGAGCGCCAGCGTGGCCGCGAGGATGATCCCCGGAAGGATGAAGCGGTCGATCGGGACGTTCGAGCCGAAGACCGTGACCGTGCCGCCGGGCAGCACGGGCGGCTGCGGCTTCGTCCCGATCCCGAAGGCCAGCGACACCGCAGCCTGCGCGACGAGCAGCAACCCGAGCGACGCGGCGAGCTTGGCGAGCGGCGCCGCGGTGCGCAGCGGACGGAAGACGGCGAACTCGACCCCGAGCCCGACCGCAAGGAGAACGAGGAACGTGATCACGAGCGCAGGCGCGGTCGCCACGTGCACGCCGTACGTTCCGGTCTTCAGCGACCAGTACGAGTAGCCGGCGATCATCGCGACGGCGCCCGTCGCCAGGTTGATGATCCCGGAGCCGCGGAAGGTGACGACGATCCCGACCGCGATCCCCGCGATCAGCGACCCCGCCCCGAGGCCGAGGATCGCGAAAAGAACGATCTGCTGCCAGTCCATGTCCTCGGAAGTCTCCCCCTGGGAGGCGGGGCCGCCGTCGCGGCCCCGCCTGACGAGGGAGGAGCTGGTGCTAGTCGAGCTTGAAGGTTGGAGGCGGCCGGAGGAACGGCGTGATGCGTTTGAACTTCCCAGCGCCGAGGTACTGGAAGAACTGGGTCTGGTCGTTGCACGCCGCGGGCTCCGAGGGGTACTTCCCGCACTGGAGGCTCGGGGCGCCCAGTGCCTGCGGCCCTCTGAAGTTCCGGATCGCCGCTGTGAACTTCGCGGAGGTCATGTTCCGGACGCCGATCCTGTTCATCAGCTTGACGGTCGTCAGGATCTGTCCCCAGGCGACGATCACCCAGGCGTCCGCCGCGAGCTTCGGCTGGCCCACCGCCTTCAGGCCGCGCAGGAAGGGAGGCACCGCCGGGTCGGTCGTGTCGAAGCCGAGCGAGGAGGCGATCCCGTAGATCCACTTCGGCAGGTCGCCGCCGAGTCCGGCCGGCACGGCCGGATCGAGGCAGAGAGGGTTGGAGACGACCGGCGTCTTGCTCTTCCCGAGCGCCTGGAGTGCCTTGGCGATGTTCACGCACCCGGCAGCGTTCGACTGGGGCACGATCATGTCGGCGTTCTGCGCCCCCGCCGCGGTCAGCGGCCCGGTGAGGTCGGTCGCGTTCGCGGCGAAGCCGACGAGGGTGGTCTTGATCCCGGCCGACTCGAGGCTGTCCTTCTCGACCTTCGCGCCGTAGTCGATCCCGGGGACCTGCGGGTAGACGACGGCGGCGGTCTTCGCGTGCAGGACGTCCTTGCCGAGGGTGCCCCACGGGCCGAGCACCGAGTCGTTCGTCCCGAAGAGCCCGAAGCCCGTCTTCCGCTGCGCGTCGACCGGCAGGAGCAGCACACCTCCGACGGTCGGCTTCCTGTTGCCGAGCGCCGCGTAGAACGACTGGTTGCCCACTGCGACCGCGCCGAACTGGACGACCTGGATCCGCCTGTCGTTCGCGAAGCGCTGGCCGCACTTCGTGCCCTCTTCCTCCGCGGAGGTCGTGAAGCAGTAGCTGACGACGAGTGGGTGCCCCTGCACGCCGCCGAGGTACCTGTTCACGTACTGCACGGCCGTTCTGATGCCGTTCGTCCAGCCCGGCCCGATGAGGACCTGGCCGCCCTGCGTGTTGATCGCGCCGATCACGACCGGCGACAGCTTCGGGTTCGCCGCACCGGCCTTCCCGCCGACGTAGACGCGGTAGTTGGTGACGGGGCCGCGCGCGCCGTCGCGCCCGGTCGCGAGCGGCACCGCGACGGCGAGGGTGAGCCCGACGACTCCGGCAAGGATCGCGAGCCGCACCAGCCTGGCTTTCTCTCGAGACCTCATGCGCGTTCAAGCCTCCTTCCTGCGTTTCCGGCCGCCCGCCGACCCGCCTGCGAACGGGCCCTGAAGGACGATGTTGGCGCTCCGTGGCGGCTCGATCTTCGCAAAGAGCGCACAGTCGACGGGTTCGACTTGACCATCCGCGCACAGTTCGCCAGCCCGGTCGCGGGCGCGCTAGATTGGCTCCCCCGAGCACGAAAGGAGCCCAAGTGCCCGATCTCGACGGCGAGCGGCTGACCTGGATGTTCACGCAGATGCTCCGGATCCGGGAGTTCGAGGAGCGCGTGAAGCGGACGTTCGAGGAGCACCCCGGCGCGATCCGCGGCCACACGCACCTGGCCGACGGCGCCGAGGCGTCGATCGTCGGCTCGCTCGCGGCGCTCCGGCCCGGCGACCAGCTGCTGACGACCTATCGCTGCCACGGCTACCCGATCGCGCTCGGGACCGACCCGAAGGCGATCATGGCCGAGATCTACGGCCGCAAGGACGGCCTCTGCGGAGGCTACGGCGGCTCGATGCACCTCGTCGATATCGGACGTGGCTTCCTCGGCACCTCGGGCATCGTCGGGCAGGGGATCCCGCACGCATGCGGCGCCGCGTACGCGGCGCAGATCCGCGGGCAGGGGCAGGTGGTGCTCAGCTTCTTCGGGGACGGCGCGACCAAGCAGGGCGCGTTCCACGAGTCCCTGAACATCGCGTCGCTCTGGAAGCTGCCGATCGTCTTCGTGATGGAGAACAACTCGTACAACGTCGTCACGCGAGTCGAGCAGGAGGACGCGAACGCCGCCGCCGGCGAGCCGCTCGCGGTGAAGGCGAAGGCCTACTCGATGCCCGGCGAGACCGTCGACGGGGCCGATCCGGTCGCCGTCCACGACGTCGTCTCGGCCGCGGTCGAGCGGGCGCGGTCAGGCGAGGGGCCGACGCTCGTCGAGTCGCGCGTCTACCGGCTGAGCGCCCACGGCAACATCATCGCGCCGCCCGGGGTACCGCTTCACTTCCCGGAGCACGAGGCGATCACCGTCTTCGGCAACGCGGAGGAGTACGCGGCGGCGAAGCGCGGCGACCCGGTGCCGCGGTTCCGCGCGCGGCTCGTACAGGACGGGGTCCTGTCGCCGGAGGACGCGGATCGAATTGCGGAGGAGGTCCGGGCGGAGATGGAGGCGGCGGTCCAGTTCGGGCTCGACAGCCCCTTCCCGTCCGCCGAGGCGGCCACCGAGTACGTCTACGCCTGAGAGGAGCGGTCACATGGCACGCGAGCTTCCGTACATCGCCGCGATCGGCGAGGCGATCCATCAGGAAATGGAGCGCGACGAGACCGTCCTCCACTTCGGCCAGAACATCGCCACCCACGACGACGACCCGTACCTGAAGGCGTTCGGCTCCGACCGCGTCCGCGTGACGCCGATCTCGGAGACGGCCGAGATCGGGATGGCGATCGGTGCGGCGATCGCCGGCTACCGGCCCGTCGTCGAGCTGTACATGGCCGAGTTCATGCTCGTCGCAATGGACCAGGTCGTGAACGAGGCGAACCGCTTCCACTACATGTCGGCGGGGCAGGTGAAAGTGCCGATCGTGCTCAAGGCAGGCTACGGCTTCACCGCCGGGTGGGCCGGCCAGCACACCGGGACGATCTACGGGATGTTCATGGGCGTGCCGGGGCTGAAGGTCGCCCTGCCCGCGACACCGGCCGACGCCAAGGGCCTGATGACGGCCTCGATCCGGGACGACAACCCCGTGGTGTTCTTCCACCACTACCTGCTCACGCTCGAGCACGGCGACGTCCCGGAGGGCGAGCACGTCGTGCCGCTCGGACAGGCGAACGTCGTCCGCGAGGGGAGCGACGTGACGATCGTTGCGCTCGGGTGGATGCTCGGAAAGGCGCTCGAGGCCGCCGACCAGTTGGCCGCCGACGGCATGAGCGCCGAGGTCATCGACCCGCGCACGCTGGCGCCGCTCGACACCGCGACGATCCTCGAGTCGGTCGCGAAGACAGGCCGGCTCGTCGTCGTCGACCAGTCGACGCGGCAGGGGTCGGCGGCGGCCGTGATCGCCGCCGAGGCCGCGTCGTCGGGGTTCTCTTCCCTCAAGGGCGCAGTCCAGCTCGTTTGCGCTTTGGACGCGACGATCCCGTACAGCGAGCCGATGGAGGCCTACCTCCTGCCCGATGCCGCGAAGATCGCCGCCGCCGTCCAGCAAGCGGTCGGCGAAGCGCCGGTTCCGGTGTAACAAGCGGTGCCAGGCACCGTATTTCGACGCCCGGCGGGACGCTGTTCCACTATTCGGACAGTTGTCTCGACTCACGCAGCCCCGGGCGATAGGCTCGCGCCGTGAGCATCCTCGGCCATCGCGTGCTGCGGACGGAGGACGACCGGTTCCTGCGCGGCAAGGGGCGGTACATCGAGAATCTCCAGCTCGAAGGCGCGAAGACGGTCACCTTCGCCCGGTCGCTGCTCGCGCACGCCAGGATCAACGGCATCGACACGAGCGCCGCCGAGGAGATCCCCGGCGTGCGGGTGTTCACGGCCGCTGACATCGACCTGCCGCCCTACGGCCCGGTCCCGCTCCCGGGCCTGAACGAGAAGATGGGGCGCCCGGTGATCGCGAGCGACGTCGTCCGCTTCGTCGGCGAGATCGTCGCCGTGGTGGTCAGCGACGACCGTGCGACCGGGGCCGACGCGGCCGAGCTCGTGATGGTCGACTACGACCCGCTGCCGGTCGTGCTCGACCCCCACGAGGCCCTGAAGGACGAGACGCTGCTCTTTCCGGAGGCCGGCACGAACGTCGCCGCGCGCACCGAGCCGGCCGCCCATGCCGACGACCTCTTCGAGGGCTGCGACGTCGTCGTCTCGGACACACTCGTCAGCCAGCGGATGGCGCCGTGCCCCTTGGAGCCGCGCTCGATCGCAGCGACGTTCGAGGACGGCAAGCTCACCGCCTGGCTCTGCACGCAGGCGCCGCACGGGGACCGCGATGCGCTCGCGGGAGCACTGGGGATGGAGCCTTCGCAGGTGCGTGTCGTCGCGCCCGACGTCGGCGGCGCCTTCGGCGCGAAGATCATGTCCGTCGGGAGCCTCACAGAGGACATCCTCGTCGCGTGGCTCGCGCGCGAGCTCGGGGACCCCGTCCGCTGGACGGAGACCCGCAGCGAGTCGATGCTCTCTCTTCCCCACGGCCGGGCGATGGAGCTCGCCTTCACGATCGGCGGGACGAAGAAGGGGAAGGTGCTCGCGTACAAGCTCGACGTGCTCGCAGACTGCGGCGCCTACCCCACGCTCGGCGCGTTCCTCGCGAACCTGACCAAGCTGATGTCGAGCGGCGTCTACGCGATCCCGCGAGTCGAGGCCGAGGGGACTACGGTCGTGACGAACACGACTCACATCGCCGCGGTCCGCGGCGCCGGCCGGCCGGAGGCGACCCAGGCGATCGAGGTGGCGATCGACCGCTTCGCCCACGAGCTCCGCATGGATGCCGCGGAGGTGCGACGCCGCAACTACGTCACGGATTTCCCGCACACGAGCGCGTCCGGCGCCGGGTACGACTCGGGTGACTACCCCGCCGCTCTCGACCTGGCACTTCGTTCCGTCGGGTACGACGAGCTGCGAACGGAACAGAAGCGGCGTCGTAGGAAGCGTGCGACGAAACAGCTCGGAATCGGCATCTCGTCCTACGTCGAGATCACCAACCCGCTCGGGGAGGCCGAGCTCGGAGAGGTCGAGATCACGGCGGACGGCGGTGCGATCGTCCGCACGGGCTCGTTCGCC
>JBKPRD010000117.1:0-8311 GCA_046734415.1 Actinomycetota bacterium
CTGCGGAGCAGGCGGCCGGGCGCGGCGCCCCGACGGCGGCTGCCGAGCTGTGCGAGCTGGCCGCGGAGCTGACGCCCGACGAGCCGGCCGAGTCGCGCCGGCGGCGCCTGCTCGCGGCGCGCTTCCTCCGGGTCGCGGGCGACGTCGATCGGACCGTGGCGATCCTGCGGCGATTGAGAGACGAGGTACCTTCCGGCGTCGAACGGGCTGACATCGTCTTCGAGCTCGCGCTCACCCAGCAGGGCAGCACGCTCGAGCTGATCGAGCAGTGCAACGAGGCGCTGGCCGCCTGCGAAGACGACGACGCCCGCGCCTCCCGCATCCTCACGGTCCGCGCCGGTCATCATCTGCTGGAAGCCGACGTCGGCGCTGCGCTCGCCGACATCCGGGAGGCGTTGGCGCGAGCCGAGCGGGTGGCAGATCCCACACTCGTAGCGCAGGCGATCGCATACGCGGGACAGGCAGAGACGTATCACGCCGAGATCACGCCGGGCCTCCTCGAGCGTGGCATCGAGATCGAGGAGCAGCTGGGGCTGGAGCTCGAGTGGAACTTCAGCCCCCGCTACGTGCTCGGGCGTCGGCTGATGCGGATGGGCGAAACCGATCGAGCCCGTGCCGTCCTCGAGCAGGTCGAGGCCGAGGCCCAGGAACGAGGTGACGAGGTGAGCCGGGAGATGGCCCTCTGGCCGCTCGCCATGGTCGAGTGGATCGCCGGTCGCTGGGAACGGGCACTCGCATATGCGAGCGTCGCCTACGAGCTCACCGTGCACACCCAGCATCCGCACGCCTACTCTTGGGTCGGGCGTGCGAAAGCGCTGATCGAGGCCGATCTCGGACTCGTCGACGAGGCGCGTTCCACGGCCCGAGAGGCTCTCTCGTACTCTGCCGGTTCGATCGAGCTGTACACAATGCTCACGGAAGCCGTGCTCGGTCGTGTCGAGCTCATGCTCGGAAACCTCGAGCTCGCGGGGGAGAACATGCGCGAGATCCCCGAGCGGCTGGTCAGAGGAGAGATGAACGAGCCGACGCTTCCGGTCTGGGCAGACGCGATCGAGACGCTCGTCGCTCTCGGAGAGCTCGATCGAGCACGCGCGTACCTCGAGCACTACTCACGCAGCGCCGAGCGACTCGGCAGCCTGCTTGCGCGGGAGGGAGTGCTCCGCTGCCGCGGACTGCTCGCCGCCGCGGAGGGCGACTCCGAGGCTGCCCTCGCGGCGTTCGATTGTGCGCTCGCCGAGCTGCCAGACGCGCCCTGGCCCTTCGAACGGGCCCGTACGCGACTGAGCCTGGGAGTGGTGCGCCGGCAAGCGCAGCAGAAGCGCGCCGCCCGCGAGGACATCGAGGCCGCGCTCGCGACGTTCGAGGACCTCGGCGCGAGTGTCTGGGCGGAGAAGGCCCGGGGCGAGCTGCGCAGGATCAGCGGCCGGCGTGCTGCGTCGGACGAGCTCACGGAAACGGAGCACCGAGTCGCCGCTCTT
The DNA here is from genome assembly GCA_046734415.1 of Actinomycetota bacterium. Lineage (GTDB taxonomy): Bacteria > Actinomycetota > Thermoleophilia > Gaiellales > Gaiellaceae > DATBLE01. The sequence continues at coordinate 1,479 of JBKPRD010000117.1, forward strand.
GCCGCCGAGGGGCGAACGAACAAGGGAATCGCCGCCGAGCTCTACATGGGTGTGAGCACGGTCGAGGCGCACCTTTCGCACGTCTACCGCAAGCTCGGGATTCGCTCCCGTGCGGGGCTCGCGGGCGCACTGGCCGATGCGGGCGCCGTCGTCAACACGAGGGGCGACGCGGGCCAAACCTAGGGCTTTTCGGGTATCGGCCCTGCGCCCCTGACTCCTAGCGTGGGCGCATGGTCTACGTCGTCGAACGGTACTCCCCCGAGCTGTTCCGTTCCGACTTCCTGTGCCGGCTATCGCGGCTCGCGTACGCGGCGGAGGAGACGGCGGAGCGGTCGGGAGTGCGCTACCGGGGCTCGACCATCGTCCTGGGGGACGACGCCTGCTTCTGCGAGTTCGAAGGGCCCACCGAGGTCGCAGTGGCCGAGGCGAACCGGAGAGCGGGTCTCCCCTTCGATCGGATCGTGCTTGCAGTCACCGTCACCCCGAAAGGAGAACCACGATGAGCCTGTCCGCTTCCATTCCCGCAACCGTCCAGATCAGGCGGGCGAACTTGATCGGGCTGGTGGCAACGGTCGCCGTTGTGGTCGCCGCGGCCACCTGGGCCGTGACCTCGCTCGCCTTCGACGCGACCGCGGTGAGGAAGAGCGCAGTGCAGACGGCCGCCCCGGCCTCGACCGGCATCCCGCCGAGCGGCTTCCTCAGTGGGATCACCGCCACACCGGCGGTCGTCCCGCGCGGATCGCACACGGCCTCGGGCCCGCTCACCCTCGCCGAGGCGAAGAGCATCGGCTCGTACCTGTTCGGATCCGCCGACTCGCTCACGCCGGCTCAGCGGCGGAGCGTCCGCGGCTACTGGCTCGGAGCGGCGACGGCGATGGCGCCGGCCGAGGTGAAGAGCATCGGCATGTACCTCTTCGGGCCGTCGGTGCCGCTGAACCGGGCGCGGTTGCAGGCAGTCCGCAGCTACTGGCTCGTCGCCTCCTCTGGACGCCGGTGAGGCCGGCCTCGAGAACTCCTGCGAAAGGCCGCGCGGCTCTCACTGCGCGGCCTCTCGCTATTGATGCGATATGACACACGCTGCGATGCCTCGAGAGGACACGGGAAGCCGCGGGCGCTTTCTCAGCCCGTTCGACGTCGCAGTCCCGGCGGACTGTGCGGGATGGGAGGAGATGTACCCGTATCACGCGCTGTTCGGCGACGACCGGCGGGCCTTCGACGAGGAGCGCTTCTGGTTCATCGAGGGGATCCACATGCCGGAGCCGCTCTACCCCTTCGATGCGATGACGTTCGACTCGGCCGTCGTCGCGCTGAACCAGGCCAGCTCGCGCCTGTTCGTCGTGCCGCCGTCGCTGGGTGCCGAGTACCGCATCCTCGCGGGCTACGTGTACGTCAGCGCGAACTCGATCACGGACGAGGCGACGGTCACCCGGCGGGCCGAGCTGTTCGAGCGACGCGGCGGCTTCTACTACAGCCACTGGAACGAGCTCTACGCACGGTGGAAGGACAAGGTCGAGGACGCAACGAACGAGCTGCGCGCGCTCGTCGTGCCGGAGCTCGGGGAGTTCGAAGACGATTCCGTCGTCACCGAGGCGCGAGGGCTGGGCTCTACCCACGCGCTTCTCCACGCCTACGACCGGCTGCTCGAAGGGGTCGATCGCATCTTTCAGTACCACTTCGAGTTCCTCAATCTCGGGTACGCGGCGTACCTCGTCTTCTACGAGCAGTGCCGGAACGCCTTCCCCGACATCCCCGGCCAGACGATCGCGGCGATGGTGTCGGGGATCGACGTACTCGTGCTCCGCCCCGACGACGAGCTTCGGCGGCTTGCCCGGCGTGCGGTCGATCTCGGCGTCGCGACCGAGGTCGAGGCGGCGCGAACCGAGGAGGAGCTCGCAGCCGGGCTGGGCGAGAGCGACACGGGAAGAGTCTGGCTCGCCGACTTCGAGCAGACGAAGGATCCCTGGTTCTACTTCTCCTGCGGCACGGGCGTGTTCCACCACAACCACCGGTCGTGGATCGACGACTCGACGTTCCCGATCGCGACGATCGGCTCGTACATCGCGCGACTCCGGGCGGGCGAGGACATCTCGCGTCCGTCGGCGGCGATTCTTGCCGAGCGCGAGCGCGTGACCGGCGCATATCGCGATCTCCTCGAGGGGAGCGCGCGCGAACAGTTCGACGAGAGCCTCGCCGTCGCCCGAATGGTCTTTCGCTACGTCGAGGACCACAACTTCTACGTCGACCACCGCTACATGACGATCTTCTGGAACAAGGTCCGCGAGTTCGGCACGCTCCTCGCCCGCTACGGATTCCTCCAGGACGGTGAGGACGTCTTCTACCTCCGGCACGACGAGGTGCGTTCCGCGCTCGAGGAGCTCCGGCTCAGCTGGAGCAGTAGCGGGGCGGGCGTGGCACGAGGGCCCGCGTACTGGCCGCCGCTCGTCGAGCGGCGCCGCTCGATCTACGAGGCCATGCGGCGGTGGTCGCCGCCGCCCGCTCTCGGCCAGGCCCCCGACGAGATCACCGAGCCGTTCACGGTGATCTTCTGGGGGATCACGACCGAGCGCGTCCAGGAGTGGCTCGCGGACAGCGACGGTGGGATGACGATACGCGGGATCGCCGGCTCGCCGGGCAACGCCGAGGGTCGGGCCCGCGTGATCTTCCATCCCGAGGAGCTGCACGAGCTGGAGGCGGGTGAGATCCTCGTTGCGTCCACGACGTCCACGAGCTGGACGCCGGTCTTCGGCAAGATCGCCGCGGCCGTTCTCGACGTCGGCGGCATCATGTGCCATGCCGCGATCGTCGCCCGGGAATACGGGCTCCCGGCCGTGGTCGGCACGGCCACGGCCACCAAGCGGATCAAGACGGGCGACCGCATCCAGGTCGACGCCGACCGGGGCGTCGTCACGATTCTGGACGTCAGTTCCTAGACGCCAGCCTTCGTCCGCCAGCCCTCGTGGTAGGAGGTGCGGGCGACCTCGGAGTAGGGACAGGGGCTGACGATCGCGGGGATCTTGACCTGGCGGTGGCGCTCGACCACCGGCTTCGCCGAGCCTCCGTTCTCCTCGCCCCAGACCAGCGTCACCTCGGTGCCGATCTCGACGTCCGAGTCCACCACTCCGAGCGAGAGCATCGAGCGCTCGTTGTAGCTGTAGCCGGAGAAGGTGGAGACGCCGACCAGCTCGCCGTCGAGGAGCAGCTTGTCGTTCGGCCACGTCGAGTAGTTCGAGAGCGGGAGGTCGATGTACTTCGCCGGGTCACCCTGCTCGAAGAGCGTCCGCATCGCGGCCGCGACGTCGTCGCCGTTCCAGGCGAGCGTGACCTTGCGCCGCGGGCCCTCGTCGTCCATCGCCTCCAGCGCCTCGCGTCCGACGAAGTCGTGGTCGAACTTGACGAACCCCCAGTAGCCGAGGTCGTGAGGCGTCAGGTAGTAGTCCGAGATGTCGTCGGAGTAGTAGGAGCCGCCCAGCGAGCCGGTCGCCTCGTAGCCGTTCGCCGGCAGCCACTCGCGGTAGGCCTTCAGCTCGTCGCCGGCGAAGATGGCCGGCAGCGGGCACGGGATCCAGCCCGACTCGAGCGTGTTCGTGGCGTAGACGCGTGAGCCGACCTGCTTCAGGCCGAACTCCTCGCCGGCCTCGACGATCGCGGCGCGGACGTCCTCCGCGTCCTCCCACGGGCCGAACAGCTCGCGGCCGGGGACGCCTGACATGCCGTGGTGCAGTGCGCGCACGGTGTGTCCGGCGATCGTGATCTCGCCCATGTTGAAGAACTTGATCTCGGGCAGCGGTCCGCCGACCGCCTTTTCCAGGACCTGCATCGCATTCGGGCCCTGGACCTGGAACCGGAAGAGCTTCCGTTTGCCCGTCGGGTTGACAGCCGTCCGCTCGTCGCGCTCGAACGTGACGTCGTAGCCGCCGGTCTCGCCGTGGTACTGCACCCAGTTGTGCGCCGACGGGCGCCCGACGATGCTGACGCGGTTCTCGTCGAGGTAGAAGACGATCGCGTCGCCGATCACGAAGCCGTCCGGGTTGCAGACGACGAGCTGCTTCGCCTTGTTCACCGCGAAGTTCTCGAACGTGTTCACGGCGAGCGAGGAGAGGAGCGGGATGACGTCCGGTCCCTCGACGTAGAGGTCCGTCATGTGGTGGGACTGGTCGAACAGCGCGGCCGTCTCGCGCCAGGCGATCTGCTCGTCACGCCAGTTCGAGAACTCGGCCGGCACCTTCGGATAGACGTACGGCCCGATCTGCGAGTTCCGCGCGAGCTCGACCGGGTTCCTCTGCTGCAGCAGGTCTTCGAGGCTCTTGGGCGTCACGTCGTGACCTCCTTCGGTTCGGATTGGATCGTAGTGCTCTTGGTCTGCAGCCAGTTCCAGGTGTCGAGCAGACGGTTGAACGTGTAGAGGTGGAATGCGTCCACGTGCGGCGCGAGTGCGTCGTAGAGCCGGTCGGCCGAGGCGGCGGAGAGCCGCAGCAGATTCCGCAGGCCCCGTTGCTTCCGCAGGTACCGAAGCGACGGACCGACTCCGACGCGAACGGAGATCTCCAGCAGCCGGCGTGGGTCGACCAGGCCCGGCAGACCGACGATCACCGGGAGCTCGACACCGTCCGCCCAGCGCAGGATCGCGTCCGGGTCGAAGCAGAGCTGTGTGGTGACGTAGTCGGCCAGTGCTGCCTTCGCGGCAAACGAACGGCGAAGTTCGTCGTCGTCGATCAGCGGGTGGCCCTCCGGGTAGCCGGCGATCCCGAGCGTGCGCGGCCGCTGCGGGTGCTCGCGGACGAGTGGCAGGAGGTCGACCGCGGACGAGTACGGGCCGAAGGGCGAAGTGGCGTCGCCGCCGATCACGAATGCGTCGTCGATCCCGGCGCCGGCCATCTGCCCGAGCAGCTCGTCCAGGTGCCCGGGGCTGCGGACCATCCGCGCCGCCAGGTGGATCGTCACCGAGTGACCGAGGGCGCGCAGCTGCGTCCCGATCCCCACGCTCTCGTCCGGGCCATGCTTCGGCGAGCACGTGACGGTGAGGCGGACCGGCTCGGGCAACTGTGCGGCCTCGTCCACGGCGCGGCGGAACGGCATCACTTCGAAGCGCACGCTCACCCGACCGGAGGCGTCCCGTAGGTGTGGAAGCTCTCGACGGTCTTCACGCCCCAGAACTGGCCACGCGCGCGCTCCGCCGCCGTCCAGGTGACCGGCTCGTAGTCGGGGTCGTAGACGAAGTAGCCGCCGGTCGTGACCTCGATCCGGTTCCCGCCGGGCTCGAACCCGTAGAGGAAGAAGCCCTGCACGACGCCGTGCTTCGACGGCGCGGCCTCGATCGGGACGTCGTTGTCGACGAACAGGTCGGCGGCGCGCAGGCACTCCTCCCGCGTGTCGACCCAGAACGCGAGGTGGTGGAGGCGACCTCGTGCGCCGTAGTGGTCGGCGACGTAGATCAGCTCGTGCGCCGCGATCGAGAGGCTGAGCCATGCGCCCTGTTCAGTGCCGTCGTCGAGCTCGATCCGTTCGTACAGCCGGTAGCCGAGCAGCTCCTGTGCGAACTCGCGGCAGGCACGGACGTCGGCGGCGAGGACGTTGACGTGGTCGAGGCGCTTGACCGCCGCGCCGCGGCCGACATAGCGCTGAGGCTGGTTGCGCCACGACGGCTTCAGGTGCTCCGGGGCGACGTAGCGCTCGGCTTCGTAGTAGAGCTCGAAGACATGGCCGTCGGGGTCGGTGAAGCGGTACGCGGGGCCGTGCCCGACATCGCCGTCGATCCACCCCTGCCCGACCCCGGTCTGCTCGATCGCGGCGACCCGGCGGTCGAGCGCCTCCGGGCTCCAGGCGCGGAGCGCGACGTGGCCGAGGCCGGACTGCGGCGACTCCGTCAGCTTCAGGCTGTAGCGGAGGTAGTCGCCCCAGCCGCGCAGGTACACCGACTGCCCCTCGCGAGCCTCCTCCTCCATCCCGAGCACGTCGACGAAGAAGCGCAGGCTGTCGGCCGGCTTCGGAGTGAGCAGCTCGGCGTGTCCTATACGGGCAACGTCGTGAAGGGCCGTGGCAGTCATGTAAAGGGTCTGACCCCTCTTCCGCCCCGCCGGGACGTGGCCGTTTCGGACCGAATTGCCGCAAACCGCGCAGCCACGCCGGTGGATCTGAGTCCCCCGCGCTGAACGGGTCTGACCCCAGACCTGTCCGAAACCGTCACTTCTCGACCAGGGCTCTCAGCCCGTCCAGGTCGTACGACATCGCGCCGGCTTCGAGCTTCGCGCGCTTCTCGACCTCGCGCGCGGCGCGGTCGCGCGCCGCGGCGAGCACGTCCTCCACGCGCTCCTGCTCGACCACGATCGCCCCGTCGCCGTCGAGCACGACCACGTCCCTCTGCCGGATCGTCGCGCCGCCGACGACGACCGGCTCACCGATCGCGCCCGGCACCTTCTTGTCGGCGCCGCGGACCCTGACCCAGCGCGCCCAGACCGGGAGGCCCACCTCGCGCAGCTCCTCGACGTCCCGCACCGCTGCGTCGACGAGCAGCGCCACCACGCCGCGCCCCTTTGCCTGCGTCGCCAGCAGTTCGCCGACGAGCGCGACCGGTCTCGGCTCGGGCATCGTCAGCACGAGCACCTCTCCGGGCTCGGCCTCCGCGACCGCGGCGTGCACCATCAGGTTGTCGTCCTGGCCGCAGCGCACCGTCCGCGCCGGCCCGGCCGCCCGCAAGCCCGGGATCACCTGGACGAGGTCGAGGTCGACCACCTGCGAGCGTCCTGCAGCCTCGTGGACGGTCGCCGAGCCGAGCCGCGCGAGCTCCTCGTAGCTCACAGCGCGTCGACCACCTGCGGCGTCACGCGCTGGAACGC
>JBKPRD010000118.1:0-3313 GCA_046734415.1 Actinomycetota bacterium
CAGCTCTGGAGGGTTACAGATCCGAGCCACGATCCGGGCGCTGCCGCCGGCGACAAGCTGCTCTACGAGAGGACGCAGCAGGCGACCCCGCCGCAAATCATCAGCACGAGCTCCGGCGCGGCCGCCCCGGCGCAGAAGTACACGGACACGCAGTTCGTGGACGAGATCCATCCGGCATTGACCGACAACGCGGACTGGGTCGCCTGGGACCAGCTGACGTCGAGCGGCTTCCAGCGGATCAAGGTCGGGCCGGCGACCAGTTCTGCACAAGCGGTCGAAGTCCCAACACCGGCCGGGGCCAGCGCCATCGAGCCGGCGTGGAACTCACCGGGGACGGCACTTGCATATGAGTCCGAGGGCGACCTCTACACCCAAAGCGTCAACCTCGCCGGCGCAACGCCGTCATTCGGCGACCCAGTAAAGATCTACGACTCGACGGCCGGCGGGCCCGCGCCTGCTCATCATCCGACGTGGCGGCGGGACGGCACCTCGATCGCCTTCGACCGGAACGGTGACATCTTCCGGCTCCCGGCGGCCGGCGGCACGGTCGTCGAGCTGACGCACAGCGCAACCGACGCGCATGACCCGAGCTGGTCGCACACGGCTGGGGACAATCGGATCGCCTACAACCGCGGCCCGACCGGCTGTTTCCTCTGCTTCCCGCCGACCAAGCTGTACGTGCTCAACCCCGACGCGAACAAGATCACGCAGACGAAGATCAGCGACGACGGCGCCGTCCCCTCCTTTGGGACGAACGGACGGATCGCCTTCGTCAGGCCTTCGCGCAAGAACATCTGGAGCATGAAGCCCGACGGGACGAATCTCATGCAACTGACGACCGGCCAAGCCGACAATCTTCCGTCTGCCGCCGGGAACTCACTCGCGTTCGACCGCCTCTTCACGCCCGGCAGCTGTGGCAACAACACATGCACCCAGGCCGACATCATGCTGACGGGAATGACCGGCTCGCAGTCGGTGAGCTTCACCGCCCAGAGCGATGTCCCCCTCAAGGCCGAGCTCATCTACGAGTGCGGCGGGGTTGCCTACCCGGTGCGCGTGGGCCTGGTACCCGACGAGATCGTGGGCGCGATTCAGACGTTCAACACAAACTTCGACGGCTCGAACTCGTGCGGCGGCGGCGTCCTCCGAGTGCGGGTGACCGACGGCGTCCAGTACGCCTCGAGCCAAACCTTTACTCCCACGATCACGGTGGCCTCGAAAGCGCCGACGGCTGCGATCTTCACGCCGCTCGACGGCGTGTACTCACCGCTCGACACCTTCCCTGTCGGCGGTACAGGCTACGACGCCGAGGGTCTCGTTCTGCCGGCCTCGAGCCTCCACTGGACGTTGACCTTCCCGAACGGGACGGTCCAGGATCTCGGCAACTTCGGGGCGACGGACCTCAAGGCGCCGCTGCCGGGCGGCTGGCCGGTGGGCACGTACACGTTCACGCTCGTCGCGAGCGACGGGGGCACGAGCTCCACGCTCGTCACGCGGAAGGTGCAGGTGATCTTCGAGTTCGTGACGGGCGGCTTCCTGCCTCCGATCGAGAATCCACCCGAAGTGAACGTCGCGAACGCAGGGAGCGCTGTCCCGATCAAGTGGCAGCTGAAGGACGCGTTCGGAAACTTGATAACCGACGTGCGCACCGTTCAGAGCGTCTCCTACCAGACCGCCAACTGCGACTTCACGGAGCCGTTCGGAGCGACGATCGCGCTCCCCAGGGGCGGATCGGTCCTCCGCTACGACACGAACAACAACCAGTTCGTCTACAACTGGTCGACACCAACGACGGCCGGGTGCTACGTCTTTACGCTCACGCTGACGGACGGCACGCAGCACCAGGCGTACTTCAACTTCACGTGATCTGCGCCGCCGAGAAAGGAGACTGAATGCACCGGCTACTCGTACTTGCGCTCATGGCGCTCGGGCTGACGATCGTTTTCGCGCCGACCGCGACCCCGGCCGCACCCGGCGACGCCAAAGGCCCGCCGTGCACGAACATCACGAGCGGGGACGGCGGCTACAGCTTGGAAGGCGTGCTCGATTTCACCGTCTTCCTGCAGGCGCCGGCGTGCTCGTTCGTCGACTATTCGTTGTTCGTGACGGATGCGAGCGGGGCCCCCATCACGGACACCACGACCGCGGACGCGAACTGCACGCCGGAGACGGATGGAGGCGGCTGCCTCCACTACGTCCTCGACCTCGGCAGCGCCGCCCCTGACACGATCTGTGTCTACGCGACGACTTCGATCCAGGGGCACGTTGCCGATCTGGCACCGAATGCGTCCGATCCTACGTGTCCTCCATCCTCGCCATCGGTCGGCCTCGTGAAGGGCGGCTCGGGCGCTTCCGGAGGCTTCGGCTAAACGCTCAGGACTGTACGACGCTACGGGCCCGCGCATCGACGGCGCGGGCCCGTTGCGAGTCTCCCGCTTGCTCCCAGGCCGTACGGGCGAGCTCGAGCGACTGCGCCGCGGAGGGAGGCGCACCCATCTCGAGATAGAGCTCGGCGGCAGCTTCTGCGCGCTCGGCGCCGCTCGCGAAGTTGCCGCGGCGAATCTCGATCGCAGCGATGGTGTCGATGGCGTCGGCGACGGTGACGGAGTGGCCGATTGCCCGCGAAAGCTCGAGTGTGTGCTCACACCACCGCTCTGCTTCGTCGTATTCGCCGGCGAGCATGAGGTGGTAGGCGAGGTTCGCATAGCCGCGAGCGCGCCCCGACCCGTGGCCGATTCGCTCGAACTCCTCGATCGCCCGTCGGTCGCATTCGATCGCCTCCTGGAACGCCTCGCGCCGCTCCTCGACGACGCCGATGTTGATCAGACAGCCGCCGACCTCTTCGACACTGCCGACGCGCTCTGCCAGCTCAAGTCCTCGTCGTAGGGCTGTGACGCTTTCGTCCAGCCTGCCTGCCTGTCTATGGACGTCGCCGAGGATCCGCAGTGTGGTAGCGAGCCCCCGTTGATCGGAAAGCTTCTCGAAGATCGCCTGGGCCTGATGCAGATGCGCAACAGCGTCCTCGAGCCGCCCCGCCAGCGCCTCGGTTCGGGCTAGCTCGGCCAGCAGCTGCCCGACGATCGAATCGGTGCGCGGTCCGAGCGCCTCGAGGCCTGCCTGGAATACGTCGATCGCTTGGTCGAGGCGGCCCGAGAGACCGAGGCTCCAGCCCGCCTGAAGCCAGAGCGGCGCCAAATCCTGCCCGCGGAGCTCGTCGGCGGCGATGGCCTCGTCGATGACCGCGAGCGCCTCCTCATATTCGCCGCGTCTCCGGTGGACGGACGCGAGTCCCCGCCAGGCACGAACGTCGTGC
>JBKPRD010000119.1:0-22574 GCA_046734415.1 Actinomycetota bacterium
TCGCCATCCTCTGCGTCCTCGCGGCCGGGCCGGCGATCTTCAACGCGTACAGGGTCGACTCGATCCTCACACAGGCGTTCATCTTCGGGATCGGGACGGCAAGCCTGATCTTCCTCGCCGCCTACGGCGGGATGGTCTCGCTCGCCCAGACGGCGCTGATGGGCGTCGCCGGATACATCTTCGGGAACCTCGTCAGCGAGCGCGGGCTTCAGGGCGAGTCCAAGGGCCTCGCGCTCGCCTGGGACCCGACGGTCGCGCTCGTGGTGGCGATCGCGGTCACGACTGCGATCGGGCTGCTGATGGGGGCTGTGGCTGCCCGCAGCACCGGCATCTACTTCCTGATGCTCACCCTCACCTATGGCGTGATCGCCTACTACTTCTTCAGTCAGGTGACGCAGTTCGGCGGCTTCTCGCCGATCGCGGGCATCAGCCGGCACATGCCCGGCTTCATCGGCGACGTCCTGGACCACCCGAACAAGCTCTACTACGTCGCGCTGGGCACGGCCCTTGTCGTCTATGCGCTCATCCGCTACCTCGTGCGCACGCCGTTCGGTCTTTCTCTCCAGGGCGTCCGCGACGACCCGGTACGGATGGCGTCGCTCGGCTACTCCGTCGCCCTCCACCGAACGCTCGCCTTCGGCCTCGCCGCGTTCTTCGCCTCGGTGGCCGGAGTGCTCTACGTGTGGTGGCAGGGCCAGATCGCGCCGGGAGACGTCCAGCTCGGCTCGACCATCAACCTCCTGGTCATGGTCATCATCGGCGGGCTCGTGAGCATCGAAGGCGCGTGGGTGGGCGCCTTCACGTTCTTCGTCATCGACACCTACGTCCACGACCTCTCGGTGCCGGGGTTGAGCTTCGGAGGAACCCTGTTCGGCGGCACCTTCAACACGATCATCGGCGTCATCTTTTTGGCCATCGTCGTCGTCTCACCGGATGGGTTGATGGGGCTCTGGGATCGGCTCATGCGCCTGATCTTCCGCGGTCGGGGGGGCGGGGGCGCCGAGGTGACGTCCCAGACGCCGCAACCCGTGACCGAAGGCGGCACTTGACCGAAGGAGGTGGAATCACGAACCCAAGAGGAATAGGGTCCGCACGATTCGCATCCAGGGCTGGCCAACGTCGAGAGGGAGGTACAGAATGAGGTTCAAGTTGCGCGGCTGGAAGCTTGCGCTTCCGCTGGCTGCGCTTGCCGCCGTGATCACGGTCGGCGTTTCGTCCTCGTTCGCCGCGTCGAAGGCACGGGTCGTCAAGTTGGCGATCATGAGCGACTGCAAGGGCGCCTTCGGCTTCGGCTACGAGCCCGACATCGGCGGCGCTCAGGCGGCGTTCGCGACGTTCGCCGGCGGCAAGCCGGTGAACCCCAAGAAGCCGTCGGCCGGGATGACGGGAATCGTCGCCGGCGGTGCACAGGTCAAGATCGTCGGCTACGGCTGCGGCGACGACACGCCGGCGACGGCGCTGAAGGAGACCCGTCGTTTGATGGAGCAGCTCGGGGCCGACGTCATGGTCGGGCCGCTGTCGGGTGACGAGGCGGTCGCCATCGCCAACTGGGCGAAGACGCATCCGACCAAGACGGTGGTCGTCGGTACCGCAGCGTCCCAGGACCCGACGATGCAGATCGCGCCGAAGAACCTGTTCCGCTACCACGGCGACGGTGCCCAGTGGAACGCCGGCCTCGGCGAGATCGTCTACAAGAAGCTCGGCTGGCGGAAGGTTGCCGTGATCATGGACGACTACAGCTTCGCCTGGACGTCCGCGGCCGGCTTCATCGCCGACTTCTGCGCAATCGGCGGCCAGGTCACGAAGCGTGTCTTCCCGCCGCTGAACACGACCGACTACTCGTCCTACGTCCGGCAGTTGCCGCCGCCCAATCAGGTCGACGGCTACTTCTGGGTCGTCGGCGGAACGGGGACCGACCCGTCGCTGAAGGCGTTCGAGCAGGCCTACGGAACCGTCAGCCCGCAGAAGTTCTCGGGCAACCTCTTCTTCTGGTTCCTGACCGGCGTCGCGGTGGCGCCGCGGTTGATCGGCTCGTACGTGGGCGGGTTCGGAATCGGTCCCGGACTCAAGACCAAGGGTGCCGACTTCTACCGGGCGTCGATGCACAAGTGGTACCCGACGCTCGAGGCCAACATCAAGGCCGAGGACTCGTTCATCCTCAACTACTGGCGAGCGGCGCACGCGCTCGTCGTCGGCTTGAACAAGTCGAGGGGCGCGGTCGGCGCAGTGCTCCAAAGGTCCATGCCGCGGGCGATCGCCGACCCGTACCAGGTCTCGGACAAGGGCATCGTCAAGCTCGACAGCCGTCGACAGGTCATCGGTGACCAGTACCAGATGCTGCTCGTCAAGGGTCCGGGCGGCGCGCCGACCGTCACGATTGCGGGCTACGTCCCTGACGTCAGCCAGACGTTCGGCGGCACGTTCGCGCCGAACAAACCGCCTCCCGGCCGGACCTTCCCGCCCTGCGTGAAGAAGAAGCTTCCGTGGCAGGGCAAGATCCAGGTCGTCAAGAACGGCGTCGTCACGAAGCAGCTCGTCAAGTAGGCGGTGGCGCAAGCCCTGCCCGAGACACACGCCGCGCCGACCCTCCGCTTGCGGGGGGTCGGCCGGCGCTTCGGCGGCCTCCACGCGGTCAGGGACGTCACGCTCGACGTCGCCGACGGCGAGCGTCGAGCGATCCTCGGCCCGAACGGCGCCGGCAAGACCACCCTCTTCAATGTCGTCTCCGGCGACATGCCGCCCTCGTCCGGAACGGTGGAGCTGTTCGGAATCGACGTCACGCAGATGCCGGCCCGAAAGCGGGCGAAGCTCGGGTTGGCGCGCACCTACCAGCAGTCGCGGATGCTGATGGGGTTGACGGTCGAGGACTCGATCTACCTCTCCGTCCTCGGGGTCGGCAGCGGGCACCAGCGACCGATCAACTTGCCGCGGCGAGACCGCGAGCTGCGCGAGCGTGGCCGCCGAGCGGCCAGCCGTGTCGCGATCGAGCACAAGCTCTCCGAGCGGGTCAGAGACCTGTCGCACGGCGAGCACCGACAGGTGGCGATCGCGATGGCGCTCGCCTCGGAGCCGAGGATGCTGATGCTCGACGAGCCTGCATCCGGCCTCTCACGTGGCGAGCGGCAGCTCCTGACCGACCTGCTGCTCGGGCTCGACCGTGAGATCACCCTGATCGTGATCGAGCACGACATGGACGTCGCGCTCCGAGTCGCTGAGCGGGTGACGATGATGCACGACGGCCGCGTGATCGTCGAGGGGACGCCCGACGAGATCCGCAGCAACGAGCTCGTCCATGACCTCTATCTCGGGCGGGGCTAACGGAATGAGTGAGGCTGTGCTCACCGTCGAGCGCCTGAACGCGTACTACGGCGCCGCCCACGTCGTCCAGGACGTCTCGTTCGAGCTCGGGGAGCAGGCGTTGGCGATCGTCGGGCGGAACGGGATGGGCAAGACGACGCTCTGCGCAGCGATCATGGGCATGAATCCGCCGCATGTCACCGGCTCGGTTCGCTTCGCGGGCCAGGAGCTGGTCGGGAAGCCCTCGTACCGGATTGCCGGAGCCGGCATCGGCTACGTTCCGCAGGGCAGGCGGCTGTTTCCGTCTCTGACCGTGGACGAGCACCTGCGGATGGTCTCGGGGCGCAACGGCGGACCCTGGACCACCGATCGCGTCTACGAGCTCTTTCCGCGCCTCGCCGAGCGGAAGCGAAACGGCGGCGCACAGCTCTCCGGCGGCGAGCAGCAGATGCTCGCGATCGGCCGGGCGCTCGTCACCAACCCGAAGCTCCTGATCATGGACGAGCCCTCGGAAGGGCTCGCGCCGACGATCATCGAGATGCTGATAGAGACCTTCCGGACCCTCGAGCAGGATGGGCTGCGAATCCTGCTGATCGAGCAGAACCTCGGCGTCGCCACTGCCCTTGCAGAGCGGCAGCTGATCATGGTCGGCGGCGAGATCGCTGCGGAGACGACCGCTACTGTGCTCTCCGAGGACGCGGAGCTGCAGCGACGCTACCTCGGTGTCGAGCCGGTCGCCCGTTAACTCTCGGGCGCGGGCGGTCGAGCGCTGACTAGGATTGCCGCCTGACTCCGAGGGCTGCTTCCGTCTTGCGCTGGTTTACGGCTGGGTTGTGCGCGGCGGCGGTCCTCGCCGGCTGCGGCGGGTCGGCTCCGCGGAAACCACCCGATCTCATCTTCGTCAGCACGCGGGACGGCGACTACGCGATCTACGGGGCGGACGCGAACGGCGACCACGCCCGTCGCCTGACGAAGGAGAAAGGCGACCCCTCGAGCCCGCGGGGGCTCTTCTTCCAGGTCGAGCCGGCGTGGTCGCCCGACGGCACGCGGATCGTCTTCGTGAGCCGTCGAGACGGGCATTCCCACCTCTACGTGATGCAGGCGGACGGCACGGGCACCCGCCGTCTGACCGGCACGGCCCGGGATGACCAGCACCCCTCGTGGTCGCCCGACGGGAGCCGGATCGTCTTCGGGCGGGAAGGCGTGGTCTCGGTCATCCCGGCCGGAGGTGGGACTGCTCGCCGCGTCGGCACCGGCTCCGGAAACGCCGTCGACCCGGCGTGGTCGCCAGACGGCACGATGATCGCTTACGCCTTCCGGAATCCCGGAACCCCGATCCGAGAGATCTATGTGATGCGCGCGGACGGCACCGGCAGCCGGCGGCTGACCAACCTCGGCAACGTCAGCGCCGCGCCGGCGTGGGCCCCCGACGGCCGCCGGATCGCGTTCGAGAGCAACGCTCGCGACGGCCACTACGAGATCTACACGGTCGGGCTCGACGGCAAGGGCCTCCGGCGCGTCACCCGATCGGCAAGCTCGGACACGCTCGAGCCGGCATGGTCGCCGAACGGTCGCGAGCTGACGTTCTCGCGGGAAGGCGCCCTGTGGTCGACCGACGCCGCCGGCTCGGAGACCCGGCAGCTGACGGCCGGCGAGAACAACGACTCGAGCCCCGCCTACAGGCCGACGGGGCCGACGTAGGTCACGTCCCCTGGAGGATCTCCGCGACCACGCGGTACGCGGACTTGATCGCGCCCTCCATCCCGCCGGGCCCGGGGCGGTCGTCGGTGTGCTCGCCGGCGAAGAACACGCTGCGCCCGAGCGGCGCTCGGATCGGCGGAAGCAGCGTCTCGCGCTGGTCGCCGATCGGGGCACGGGCGATGCACCGCGAGTAGGGATCGTCCGTCCAGTTGACGACGGTGCCGAACGTGCGCGTCACCCGGCTGCCGGCCACCACCGCCATCGTCCGGTCGGCCTCCTCGAGGACAGCATCCTCGTCGAGGCCGCGCGGCTGGCGCTCGCCACTGAGGATCGTCACGACGACGATCGGCTGACCTGGCTGCTGGGCCGAGAAGTCGAGGAACCAGTAGGGAAGCCGGTCGGTGAAGACGCCCGTCCGGATCGCCTCCCGCACCGTGTCGGCCTCGGCGTACTGGATCCCGACGCCGGCCCCGTTGCCGTAGCGCAGCGACACGAGTGCGCCGACCTTCTCTGGTGGGAGCGGCGGGTCCCAGCCCAGCTCCGTTGTCAGCGGGCCCGGGACGGCGACAACGACCAGATCGCCGCTCAGCGTCTCCTTGTCGGTCTCGACGGTGACGCCTGGGCCCGACCACGCGATCGTCCGTACCGGCTGCTCGAGCCGCACGTCGAGACCCTCGGCGATTCGGCGCGGCAGCTGGTCGTTCCCGCCGACGATCTGGCAGAAGACCTCAGGGCCGAGGTGAAGGGCGTGCGCGTCGACGTAGCGGAGGGGAATCGAGGGCTGGATCTGGATCAGGGCCTCGAGGAAGGCGGAGGGCGTGGCCGACAGCCGAGTGCGTTTCACCCAGGCGGCGAGCGTCTCGAACGGCACCGGCGGCTGCTGCTCGTGCGCGGCGCCGAGCTCCTGGAACGCCTGTCCGACCGTATCAGCGTCGAGCAGCTTGTCTCCGAGCAGGAGCGCGGGCAGCTCCGCGCCGAACGTCACGTACGGAGTGAGCTCGAGGCCGAAGTGCTCGCAGAGCTCGAGGATGTTCGGCTGTCCCTCGTAGAGGATCATCGCCCCGACGTCCGCGTATTGGCCGTCCGCGAATCCGTCTCGGACGGTCAGCACCCGCCCGCCCACACGGTTGCGCGCCTCGAGAACGACGACGTCGTGTCCGGCCTCCCGCAGCCGCATCCCCGAGACCAACCCGGAGAGCCCGGCGCCGACGACGATCACCTTCATCGCTTCTCCTTTCGTTTCGCCCCCGTCTGCCCGAAGCGCGGCGGCCGCTTCTCGGCGAACGCCTCGACGCCCTCCAGGTAGTCCTCCGTCGTGCGGAGCATCCCGTACGCCAGCCCCTCGATCTCCAGGCCCAGCTGGAGCGGACCGTCGTAGACGTGGTTCAGCACCCGTTTGGCCATCGTCAGAGCGGCCGGCGACAGGACGGCCAGCTCGTCGATCAGCCGGTCGACGGCGGCGTCCAGCTCATCCGCGGGGACGACCTCCGTGACGATCCCGAGCGCGAGCGCCTCGGCTGCCGGAATGCGCCGCCCGCGCATGATCGCGTCCTTCGCTCGGCCGAGGCCGATCAAACGCGACAGGCGCTGAGTGCCGCCGGAGCCCGGGATCATGCCGAGCTTGATCTCGGGCAGCCCGAGCTCGAGGTCGTCGGCGGCGATGCGGAAGTCGCAGGCGAGCGCCAACTCGAGCCCGACCCCGAACGCGTAGCCGCGCAGCTTCGCGATCACAGGCTTGGGGCAGCGCTCGGGCGAGGCGACGTTGAAGGCGAGGGCCGAGAGGTGCTCGGGCGTGACCTCGAGGAAGCCGACGATGTCCCCCCCGGCGGTGAACGTCTCGCCCGCGCCGGTAACGACGACGAACCCGACCGCGGCGTCCGTCCCGAGCTCCGCGAACAGCTGCGCGAGCTGGTCGCGCGCGGCCATGGACACCCGGTTGAACTTCCCTGGGACGTCGAGTGTGATCGTCGCCACGCGGCGCGCGTCGTCGCGCTCGACCCTGAACCCGTCGTAGTCCGTCACCGCGCCGAAGCCTCCTCCCGCAAGAGCCGTCGGAGGATCTTCCCAGACGGGCTCTTGGGGAGCGACTCGACGAACCGGTACTCGCGCGGGCGCTTGAAGCGGGCCAGCGACTCCGAGGCGAGGCAGAACTCGTCGAGCTGCTCCGCCGTCACCTCGCCGTGGGCGACGACGACTGCGACGACCCGGCTCCCGAGCCTGTCGTCGAGGGCACCGACGACGGCGACCTCGGCCACCTGAGGGTGGCGCGTGAGCACGTCCTCGACCTCGAGCGGATGAATGTTCTCGCCACCCGAGATGATCATGTCGTCCACCCGGCCGAGGATCCACAGGTCGCCGTCCTCGTCCACCCGGCCGACGTCGCCGGTGTGGAACCAGCCGTCCCGGACCGCCTTCTCGTTGGCGTCCGGCCGGTTCCAGTATCCGGTGAACGCCTCGCTGGAGCTCATGTGGCAGAGGATCTCGCCGTTCTCCGCCAGGCGCAGGCGCACGCCCACGGCCGGTCGTCCCGCACACCCCGGCTTGGCCGCCTGATCCCGCTGGTACGTGAACGCGTAGATCTCGGTGGTCCCGTAGTGGTTGAAGAACATCCGTGGCCTGAAGATCTCGACGCAGCGCTCGACGAGAGCGCTCGTCATCGCCGCTCCGGCATAGCCGAGCAGCTCGACGGAGGAGAGGTCGTACTCGGCCACGCGCGGGTGGTGGACCAGGTCGTAGTAGAGCGTCGGGGCGAGGAAGAGCGAGGTGACCTGCTCCTGCTGGATCAGGCGCAGCGCCTCCTCCGCCTCCCAGCGCGCCTGCGAGACGAAGCAGCCGGCGAGCACGTGCATGGCGAGGAGCGAGTGGATGCCCATCGTGTGGTAGAGCGGCATCACGCCAAGGGTGCGGTCGCCGAAGCGGTAGCAGTGCTGGAGCGACTGCAGGATTGCGGCGCTGCGGTCGGCGCGGTGCGAGCGGAGGACGCCCTTCGGCGCGCCCGTCGTTCCGGACGTGTAGAGGATCAGGCTCGGCTCGTGCTCCTCGAGGTCTAGCGCCCCGGGATGCTCGGGGCCGTCCGGTAGGGCGTCGTCCTCGCCGAGCACGATCCGAGCGCCGCAGTCCTCGATGCAGTACTCGATGTCGTCCCGCGAGGCCCGCCACGACAGCGGGACGAACACCGCTCCGCACCACTGCGCCGCCCAGTAGAGGAGCACGGTCTCGACCCGGTTGTCGAGGACGACGGCGAGCCGCTCTCCCCGTTCGAGCCCGAGGCCGCCGGCGATCCGCGCCGCGCGCCCGCACAGATCCGTGTACGAGATTCCGGGCAGCGCCTCTACGTCAGGGGTGCGCTCCGCCGCGGCGAGCAGGGAGAGGGCGAGGTTCACGCTGTCTCCGCGGCCCGTGCGATCGCCTCGACGATCGGCTGGTACCCCGTGCAGCGGCAGATGTGGCCCGAGAGCATGTCGGCGATCTCGACTCGGGTCGGTGGGCCGCCTCGCCCGAGTAGGTCTGACGCCGCCAGCAGTATCCCCGGCGTGCAGAAGCCGCACTGGAGCGCGTGGTGCGCGCGGAAGGCCTCGTGCAGCGGGCCCCACTCCAGCCCCTCGACGGTACGGATCTCCGCGCCGTCGACCTGCACCGCGAGCATCAGGCACGAGCGGACGGCGACGCCGTCGAGGTGTACCGTGCAGGCGCCGCACACGCCGTGCTCGCAGCCGACGTGCGTACCCGTCAGCCCGAGCGTGTGCCGCAGGAAGTCGGAGAGGAGCAGGCGCGGCTCCACCTCTTCCTGGTACCGCCGGCCGTTGACTGTGACCTCGATCACGCGACGCGCTCCACGACGCTGTCGACGAGGACGCGCACGAGGTTGCGGAGGTAGTCCGCCGACGCGTGCAGGCTCCCCCACGGCTCGACCTGCTCCGCCGCCGACTCGCCCGGGCGCTCCGGATCGACGGCGAGCACGGTTGGCCGGTCGACGACCGAGCCCAGGGTGACGCGCAACCCGTCTGGGCCGGCGACCGCCGCCGCCATGCAGAGCGCGAAGTCGCCGTGCCGCTGCGCTAGCTCCTCGAATGCGTAGCGGTGGGTGGGAGCGGCCGTCGGCCAGACCGTCTCGATGAGCAGCTCGCCCGGCTCGAGCGCCGTCGTGAAGTGCGTGACGAAGAACTCCTCGGCCGGCAGCGCCCGGCCTGCGCTCGTCACGACCGAGCCGCCGAGAGCGGTGAGCGCCAGGGCCAGCTCGGCTGCGGCGTCGGCGTGCGCGATCGACCCTCCCACGGTGCCTCGGTTCCGTGTGACGAAGTGGCCGACGTACGGCAGGCACTCCGCGAGGAGCGGGATCTCGAGCAGCCGCCGGTCGGCCTGGCGGACCAGCGCCCCGACCCGCCAGGCGCCGTTGTCGCGCGTGACTTCGCCGAGCGGCAGCCGGTTCACGTCCACGATCACGGACGGGCGGACGAGCCGCATGTTCAGCATCGGTACGAGGCTTTGGCCTCCGGCGAGCACCTTCGCTTCGTCGCCGTGCTCAGCCAGCAGCGCCGCCGCATCCTCGATGGAGTCGGGCCGCTCATACCGGAAGGCGACGGGCTTCATCGCAGGAGTTCCCAGACGCGGCCGGGTGTGAGCGGCACCTCGACTCGCTCGATCCCGAGCGCGTCGGCGACCGCGTTCGCGATCGCGACCGGGACGGTCATCGTGTTCCCCTCGCCGATCCCCTTCGCGCCGAGCGGCGTGTACGGCGACGGCGTTTCGCGGTGCGTCAGCTGGAGCGGAGGCAGGTCGGGCGCCGTCGGGCAGAGGTAGTCCATGAACGTGCCCGTGAGCAGGTTTCCGTCGTCGTCGTACACGATCCGCTCGAACAGCGCGGCGCCGATGCCGTGCGCGAAGTCGCCGCGCACCTGCCCCTCGGCGATCAGCGGGTTGAGCAGCCGGCCGGCATCGTGCGCGGTCGCGTAGTCGAGGACGTCGACGCGGCCCGTCGCCCGGTCGACCTCGACGACCGCGACGTCGGCGATGAAGCCGTGCGTCGCCGAGGGAGAGACGCGGTCCTCGTCGTCCGGAGGCGCGAGGTTCGGGGCGGCGTAGAACGCGGTCTCCTGGAGGCCCGGCTCCATCCCCGGCGGCAGCGACTCGGGGTTCCAGTGCGCGATCCCGGCGATCCGCCGTAGGGAGAGCGACTGGCCGTCGACGTGGTCGCGGATCGCGTCGACCTTCGCGGCCAGCTTCTGCGCGGCGAGGTGGACCGCGCCCGCACCGACCCCGGAGAACCGGGACGAGTAATTGCCCGACGAGATCGTCCAGGCGCTTGTTGAGGTGTCCATTGCCGTCAGGACCTCGACTTCGTCTGGGCTGACGCCAAGCGCATCGGCGGCGACCTGGGCGCAGACGGTCTCGTGGCCCTGCCCCTGCGGCGTCGTCCCGATCCGGACCGTGATCCCGCCCAGCGGGGAGATGCTCACAGTCGCGCCTTCGGCATTCCCCGACTTGGGCAGCCCGGCGGCGCGCTCGTCGGCCGTCTGCGCGAGTGTGATGTAGCCCATGTTCGAGATCGAGGGCTCGACGACGCAGGCGATGCCGATCCCGAGCAGGCGCCCCTCCGCACGGCCCGCCCGCTGCTCCTCGCGGCGCTCCTCGTAGTGGACGAGCTCGAGGGCGTCATCGAGACAGCCTTCGTAGTCGCCTGCGTCGTAGAGGCTGCCCGAGGGCGTGCGGTAAGGGAAGTCGTCCGGGCCGAGCAGGTTCCGGCGCGCGACCTCGACCGGGTCGAGCCCGAGCCGGCCGGCGGCGATCGCCATCGTCCGCTCGAGGGCGAAGTAGAGCTGGGGGCCTCCGAAGCCCCGGTTGAGCCCCGTCGGGCAGCGGTTCGTCAGGGCGACGCGGTTGCGCGTGGCGACGCGGTCGATGCGGTAGGGGCCGGCGAGCGAGCCGTGCATCCGGTACAGCGCGGCAGGCTCTGGCGCACGGATGTAGGCGCCGACGTCCTCGACGACGTCGTATCGGAGTGCCAGCAGCTGCCCATCCGACGCGAACGCGGCCTCGAGGTCGGTGATCCGCGCAGTCGAGGCCGAGCTTCCCGCAAGGTGCTCGAGCCGGTCCTCCGTCCAGCGAACGGGTACGCCGAGCTTGCGGGAGGCCAGGCCCATCAGGACGACGTAGACGTAGACGGTGGACTTGATCCCGAAGCTGCCGCCCGAGTTGGGCGCAGTGATCAGCCGCAGCTTCGATCCCCTCAGCCCGAGCGACGCCGCAGCGACCGAGTGCAGGGTGAACGGCCCCTGGAAGTTCGACCACGCGGTGAGCACGCCGTTGGCCTCGTTCCAGTCGGCGACCACGCCGTAGCACTCGAGCGGGCAGCTCGTCCAGCGCGGGAACGTGAAGCGCTCCGAGACGACGAGGTCGGCGGCGGCGAACGCGGCGTCCGGGTCGCCGTAGGAGAAGGCGCGCTCGTGCACGATCTCCCCGCGCTCCGGGTCGAGGACCGGGTCGAGCGGCTCGTATTCGACTTCGATCAGCTCGGCCGCGTCCTCCGCGATGTAGCGGTCGCGGGCGACAATGACGGCGAGCGGCTCGCCCGCGTACCGGGCGACGTCGCTCGCGGCGGCGTAGTAGGGCGGCGCGTTCTCGACGCCGACGGGGAAGGGGTTCGACATCACGGCCACGTCGGCGCCGGTCAGGACGCCGACGACCCCCGGATGATCGAGCGCCCGCGAGGGGTCGAGCCTGGTGATACGCGCGTGCGCGAGCTGTGAGCGAAGGATCGCCGCGTGCGCCGCGTTGCGCACCGGGTCGATGTCGTCCATGAAGGCGCCTGCGCCCTGGAGGAGCCGCGCGTCCTCGAGGCGCGGAAGGGCTTGCCCGACCCAGGTCTCGCGCTCGGTGGCGACACCCATCGGGCTATTTCATCGCATCGGCGATCTGACCGCCACGAAGTAGGATCGTCGCGGCATGGCGACAGTCGTCCTTCTCGGCACCCTGGACACGAAGGGAAAGGAGTACGACCACCTTCGCGCGCGGTTGCTCGAGCAGGGCGTGGAGGTCGTCGTCGTCGACGCCGGCGTGTTCGACCCGCAGATGGACGCCGACGTGACCAGGGAGGAGGTCGCGGCGGCGGCGGGCGCGGATACGTCGGCGCTCGCCGCGGCAGGCGACCGCGGGGCGGCGGTGGACGCCATGGGGCGCGGCGCGGCCGAGGTCGTACGCCGGCTGCACGAGGAGGGGCGGCTCGACGGGATCCTGACGGTCGGCGGCTCGGGCAACTCGTCGATCGCGGCGCAGGCGATGCGCGCGTTGCCCGTCGGAGTGCCGAAGCTGCTCGTCTCGACGCTCGCATCCGGAGACACGCGGCCGTACGTCGGCGCGAACGACGTGACGATGACCTACTCCGTCGTCGACATCTCCGGGCTGAACCGGATCTCCGAGAGGATTCTCGCGAACGCAGCGGGGGCGATCGCCGGGATGGCGAAGATGGAGGTCGCGGAAGGCGGCGGCAAGCCGTTGATCGGGGCGACGATGTTCGGGGTGACGACGCCTGCCGTCACGCGCGCGCGGGAGCGGCTGGAGGAACTCGGGTACGAGGTGCTCGTGTTCCACGCGACGGGCACCGGCGGGCAATCGATGGAGGCGCTCGCCCGCGGTGGGTTCCTGGCCGGCGTGCTCGACCTGACGACGACCGAGCTGGCCGACGACCTGGTCGGGGGCGTGCTCTCCGCCGGCCCCGACCGGCTCGAGGCCGCCGGCGAGCTCGGACTGCCGCAGGTCGTGTCGCTCGGCGCGCTCGACATG
Source organism: Actinomycetota bacterium (assembly GCA_046734415.1). Lineage (GTDB taxonomy): Bacteria > Actinomycetota > Thermoleophilia > Gaiellales > Gaiellaceae > DATBLE01. The sequence continues at coordinate 12,778 of JBKPRD010000119.1, forward strand.
GTCAACTTCGGCCCGCGCGCGACCGTGCCCCCGCAGTTCGAGGATCGCAACCTCTACGTCCACAACCCGACGGTGACGCTGATGCGGACGACGCCCGAGGAGTGCGCCGAGCTGGGACGGCGGATCGCGAGGAAGCTCTCGGCTGCGACGGGTCCGACCGCGCTGTTCGTGCCGCTGCGCGGCGTGTCGATGATCGCGACCGAAGGCGGGCCGTTCTACGACCCGGAGGCGGACGAGGCGCTGTTCGCCGGTCTGCGGGAGGGTCTGGGTGAGGACGTCGAGCTGCACGAGGTCGACGCCGACGTGAACGACCCGGTGTTCGCCGACGCGATGGCGGACCGTCTCCACGAGCTGGTGTCCGGTGACCAGGGCTGAGGCACTTGCGCGCCTGCGCGCGCAGGTCGACGCGAGTCGGCCGATCATCGGAGCGGGCGCGGGTACGGGACTCTCGGCCAAGTGCGCGGAGGCCGGCGGCTGCGACCTGATCATCATCTACAACTCCGGCCGCTACCGGATGGCCGGGCGGGGCTCGCTCGCCGGCCTGATGCCGTACGGCGACGCGAACGCGATCGTGGTCGAGATGGCCGCCGAGGTGCTGCCCGTGGTCAAGGAGACGCCCGTCCTCGCCGGTGTCTGCGGGACGGACCCGTTCCGGCTGATGCCGGTCTTCCTCGAGGAGCTGAGGCGGATCGGCTTCTCCGGCGTCCAGAACTTTCCGACGGTCGGGCTGATCGACGGCAACCACCGCGTCGGGCTCGAGGAGACGGGGATGGGCTACGACGTCGAGGTCGAGATGATTCGCGCCGCACACGAGCTCGACCTGCTGACCGCGCCCTACGTGTTCACCCCCGAGGAGGCGGTGGCGATGACCGAGGCGGGAGCGGACATCCTCGTGCCGCACATGGGACTGACGACCGGCGGCGCGATCGGCGCGTCGACCGCGAAGACGCTCGACGAGTCGGTCGAGCTCGTCCAGGCGATGCGCGACGCCGCGGTTGCCGTGCGGGACGACGTGATCGTCCTCTGCCACGGCGGGCCGATCGCGGAGCCGGACGACGCCGCGTACGTGCTCGAGCGGACGACCGGAGTGGTCGGCTTCTTCGGCGCGTCGAGCATGGAGCGGCTGCCGACGGAGATTGCGATGACGGAGAACATGAGGCGGTTCAAGGCGATCGGAGGACTGCAATGAGCAGATTCGTGATGGCGGGCGAGGTACCGGTCGAGAGCTACGACTGGGGTGACGCGGGGATGCGTTGCGCGCCGCCCGCGACGGGCTGTCAGTCGTTCGTCGTCATGGACGTCCGGCTCGACCCCGGCTTCTTCCACGCGTTCCACAAGCACCCCGACCAGGACGAGATGATCACCGTCGTCTCGGGAAAGGTCACGCAGTACCTGGAGGGCGAGAGCACGGTGCTCGGGCCGGGGGACTCCGTCTACATCGACAAGGACGTCGTGCACGGCTCGTACAACGACTTCGACGAGCCGGCCCAGCTCGCGGTCGTCCTCGCGCCGGCGGTCGGCGACGGCGGGTACGTTGCGGTCGACGTCTCGACCGACGAGCCCTGGGCCTCCGCCCGATGAAGGCGGTTCTCGTCAAGCACGGCGGGGCGCTCTCGTACGAGGATTTCGACGATCCGGTCGCGCGGCCCGGCGAGGTCGTCGTCGAGCTGAAGGCGGCGGCGGTCAACCGCCGCGACCTCCTCGTCCGCAACCCGCCCGGCCCGGCGTACGAGTTCCCCAAGCCGCTGATCCCGGGCTCGGACGGCGCCGGGATCCGGCGAGACACCGGCGAGGAGGTCGTCATCTACCCGGGGCTCCACTGGGGCCCGCGCGAGGACGCCGCGGGGCCGGAATGGGAGATCCTCGGCGGGCCGCGGAACGGCACCTACGCGGAACTCGTCTTGGTTCCGCAGGAGAACGTCTACCGGAAGCCGGCGCGGCTCTCGTGGGCGGAGGCGGCGGCGTTTCCACTCGCCGCGCTGACGGCCTACCGGGCGCTGTTCGCGGTCGGGCGGCTCCAGGCCGACGAGACGGTGCTCGTGCTCGGTGCCGGCAGCGGGGTCTCGACCTTCGCGGTGCAGCTCGCCGCGCAGGAGGGCGCCCGCGTACTCGTCACCTCGTCGAGCGAGGAGAAGATCGAGCGGGCGAAGGAGCTCGGCGCTGCCGGCGGCGTGCTGTACACGGAGGAGGGCTGGGCCGAGGCGGTCGGCCCGGTCGACCTCGTGCTCGACTCGGTCGGGACGACGTGGCGGGAATCGATTCGCGCGCTCCGGCGGGGCGGTCGCGTGGTCGCCTTCGGCGGCACCGGCGGGCCGGAGGTGACGCTCGACGTTCGGGAGATCTATCTGAACTGGCGCTCGATCCTCAGCACGACGATGGGCTCCCCGCTCGACTTCTTCGCGATGCTCCGGATGGTGAACGACGGCGACTGGCGGCCGGTGATCGACAGCGTCCGCCCGCTCGCCGAGGCCGACGCCGCGCACGAGCGGATGAAGGCGAGCGACCACTTCGGCAAGCTCGTGCTCACCCCGCACTAGCGCCGCTCGACGAGCTCGTCGAGGGGTTTCCGGTTCGCGCGCGCGCTCCACTCCTCCGGAGTGCGCCGTGACGGGTCGACCGGGCGGGCCGGGTAGCCGAACGTGAGCACGATCGCGAGGTCGTCTTCCTCGCCGAGCCCCAGCGCCTCGCGCGCCCGCGCTGGCTCCGCGAGGCCGTTCGGACAGGCGCCGATGCCCTCGTTCCACGCGACGAGCAGCATGTTCTGCATCGCGCGGCCCGTGTCGAGGCCGCCCCGCGCGAGGATCGCGACGACGAGCTTCGCCCCGCGCACGTTCGTCGGCTCGTAGACCGTCGCGGCGAGCCCCTCCAGCACCTCCGGATCCTCGACGACGAGGAAGCGCCACGGCTGCCGGTTCTGTGCACTGCCGGCGAGCCGGCCCGCGTCCAGGATCCGACGGACGATGTCCTCCGGCAGGTCGCGGTCGGCGTAGTCGCGCACCTCCCGCCGGCTGGAGACTGCGAGCCAGGTGTCCATCGGCTTGAATCGTACGGTGCAGGTCTATACCTACGCCGAGCGCCCCGACCTCGCCGACCGCACCGACGAGATCGGCGACGCCTTCGCCGAGTTCATCCACCACGCCGACGTCACCACCGTCCACTGGCACCGGCTGCGCGCAGAGCTGCCCGAGCTCCAGCTCGTCCTCTACGACGAGGAGCACGACGTCGTCGTCGGGCGCGGGCAGACGGTCCCGGCGTCGACGGCAGCAGGGCTGCCTGGGGGAGTCGACGACATGCTCGAGCGCTGCTTCGGCTCGGGCCCGCGCGACGAGCCGGACGTCCTCAGCGCGCTGGTCGCGATCGTCGACCCGGGGCGGCAGGGCGAGGGGCTGAGCGCGTCGATCATCGAGGGGATGCGCCGGGTCGCCGCCGCCGCGGGCTTCCGCGAGCTGATCGCACCCGTGCGCCCGACGTGGAAGGAGCGCTACCCGCTGATCCCGCTCGAGCGGTACGTGCACTGGACGCGTGAGGACGGGCTGCCGTTCGACCCGTGGATCAGGCTGCACGTGCGGCTCGGCGCGCAGCTCGCAGAGGTCTGCCCGGAGTCGATGCGTGTCACCGGCACGGTCGCCGAGTGGGAGGAGTGGACCGGGCTCCGCTTCCCGGAGGACGGCGACTACGTCGTCTCCGGTGCGCTCGTCCCGGTCACGTTCGCAGAAGGGCTCGGCGTCTACGTCGAGCCGAACGTCTGGATGCGGCACCGCCTCTAGCGTCGCTGTCGGACAGGTCGGGGGAATGTCCCCGGGCACCTCCCCTTCAGTCGAGCACCTCGTACGCCGGCAGCGTCAGGAAGTCGACGAACTCGTCGGCGAGAGCGACCTGCTCGAACACCCGACGGGCCTCGCCGAGGCGCGGCACGTCGGACAGCGAACCGACCTCCTCGTCGGCGATCGCCTGCACGCGCCCGCGCTCCACCCGCCCGTGCTGGACCCACTGCCAGAGCTGCGAGCGGGAGATCTCGGCGGTGGCGACGTCCTCCATCAGGTTGTCGATCGCCGCCGCGCCGGTGCCGTTCAGCCACGCGGCGAGGTAGCGGATCCCGACCGAGACGTTCTGCCGGATGCCCGCCTCGGTGATCTCGCCTGGCGTGTCCGGCACGGACAACAGCTGACCGGCCGTCACCGAGACGTCGGGCCGCTGCCGGTCGAGCTGGTTCGGCCCGACCAGCACCCGGTCGAACTCCTCGGTCGCCGCCGGGACGAGATCCGGATGCGCCACCCAGGTGCCGTCGAAGCCGTCCCCCGCCTCCCGCGCCTTGTCCTCGCGCACCTTCGCGAGCGCAGTCTCCGTCACCTCGGGGTCGCGGCGGTTCGGGATGAACGCGGCCATCCCGCCCATCGCGAACGCGCCGCGCCGGTGGCACGTCTTCACGAGCAGCTCGGTGTAGGCGCGCATGAACGGCACGGTCATCGTCACCGCCGAACGGTCGGGGAGCACGAAGTCGTCGCGGTGCCGGAACTTCTTGATCACGCTGAAGATGTAGTCCCAGCGGCCGGCGTTCAGGCCGGCGGAGTGCTCGCGCAGCTCGTAGAGGATCTCCTCCATCTCGAAGGCGGCCAGGACCGTCTCGATCAGGACGGTCGCGCGGATCGTCCCGCGCGGGATCCCGAGCGCGTCCTGGGTGTGGAGGAAGACGTCGTTCCAAAGCCGCGCCTCCAGGTGGCTCTCGAGCTTCGGGAGGTAGAAGTACGGCCCCGTCCCGTTCGCGAGCGCGCGCCGCGCCGAGTGGAACATGAACAGGCCGAAGTCGAACAGGCTGCCCGGGACCGGCTCCCCGTCGACGAGCACGTGGCGCTCCGGCAGGTGCCAGCCGCGCGGGCGGACGAGCAGCGTCGCCGTCTGCTGGTTCAGCCGGTAGCTCTTCTCGGCGGTGTCGAGCGAGATCGTCTTCTCGACCGCGTCGATCATGTTCCGCTGGCCCTCGACGAGGTTCGACCACGTCGGCGAGTTCGCGTCCTCGAAGTCGGCCATGAAGACCCGCGCGCCGGAGTTGAGCGCGTTGATCACCATCTTCCGGTCGGTCGGCCCGGTGATCTCGACGCGGCGGTCCTGCAGGTCGGGTGGCGCCTCGGCGACGCGCCACGAGTCGTCCTCGCGCACCTCGCGCGCCTCCGCCGGGAAGTCGGGCAGCTCGCCGTCGAGCAGGCGCTGCTGGCGCGCGACGCGCGCTGCGAGCAGCTCGTCGCGCCGGCCGCCGAACGTGCGCTGCAGGTCGGCGACGAAGTCGAGCGCCTCGTCCGAGAGGATCTCGTCGTCGGGTTCGCCGCGGAGCTCGACGCCGGCCATCGGGGCCGGACTCTAACCGGGGGCTGCCAAGATACGCGTGATGCTGTTTCGCATCGCGCTCGTTGCCCTCGCGCTGGTGCCGGCCGCGGCCGCCGCCCCTCGACTCTCGCCCGCCGTCCACGAGACGGTCTGGTTCAAGGGCTCGCAGCCGGCGCCCGGTCTGCTCGTCACGGAGGACGTGGCGGGCCACTGCGTCGCCCCGGCCCGCTCGAGCCCGCGCGCCGACGCCTGGAGGTGCTTCGCCGACGACCACTGGATCGATCCCTGCTTCTCGGCGACTCCCCGTAGCCACAGGGTTCTCTGCCCGCTCGACCCATGGTCGAAGACCGTCAGGCTCGTCGAACTGACCCGGCGGCTGCCGCGCGTGGTCGAGCGCCGCCGGCGGGCGATCGCGCCCTGGGGGATCTGGACCACGAACGCGAAGCGCTGCGTGATCGCCGTCTCCGGAGCGACACTGCGCCTCGCCGGTCGGCGCGTGCGCTACGAATGCGCGGGCAGCGGGTTTCTCGTCGGCTACGCGGACATCCGCGACGACGGCTGGACGATCGGCTACGTCCCCCGCTACGACCTCGCCAACCCGCACCTCCACGTCCGGCGCATTGGCATCACCGACGTCTGGCGCTAGCGTGGACCGATGAGCCTCGTCGACGAGATCAGGTCCGCCGTGCCCGACGGCGCGGTCATCTCCGAGCCCGAGCAGCTCCGCACCTACGAGTGCGACGGCCTGACCGGGCGGCGCGTCGTGCCGTCGCTCGTCGTCCTGCCCGAGACGACGCAGCAGGTCCAGGCCGTGGTCCGCGCATGCCATGCGGCCGGGACCCCGTTCGTCGCCCGCGGCGCGGGGACCGGGCTCTCCGGCGGGGCGCTCCCGGTCGAGGAGGGCGTCGTGATCGGGCTCTCGCGCATGAACCGGATCCTCAGAGTGGACCTCGAGTCCGATCGGGTGGTCGCCCAGCCCGGGGTGACGAACCTGCAGGTGACAGATGCGGTGATCGGGGCGGGCTACTACTACGCACCCGACCCCTCCAGCCAGCAGGTCTGCACGATCGGCGGCAACCTCGCCGAGAACTCCGGCGGCGCGCACTGCCTGAAGTACGGGTTCACCGTCAACCACGTCACCGGGCTCGTCGCGGTGCTGCCGGACGGCGAGATCGTCCGGTTGGGCGGCTTTGCGCGCGAGTCGCCGGGACCGGACCTGCTCGGAGCGTTCGTCGGCTCCGAGGGAACGCTCGGGATCGCGACCGAGATCACGCTTCGCATCCTCCGCCGGCCGGAGTGCGTGCGCACCGTGCTCGCCGCCTTCGACTCGACCGACGCCGCCGGCGGCGCGGTCTCCGGCATTGTCGCCGCGCGGATCCTGCCCTCGGCCATGGAGATGATGGACCGCTTGACGATCGAGGCGGCCGAGGCGGCCGTGCACCCCGGCTACCCGGACGCGAACGCGCTCCTGCTCGTCGAGCTGGACGGGGCCGCGTGTCAGGTCGAGCTCGACCTCGCCGCCGTGGAGGCGATCTGCCGCGAGCACGGCGCCTGGGAGATCCGCACCGCCGCGGACGACCACGAGCGGGGGCTGCTCTGGAAGGGGCGGAAGTCCGCGTTCGCGGCGATGGGGCGGGTCGCGAACGACTACTACGTGCAGGACGGGGTCGTGCCGCGGACGAAGCTGCCGGAGGTCCTGCGCCGGATCGCCGAGCTCGAGTCCGAGTACGGGCTCCGCGTCGGCAACGTCTTCCACGCCGGTGACGGCAACCTCCACCCGCTCGTGCTGTACGACTCCCGGAACGAGGGCGAGCCCGACCGCGCGCGGCAGCTCGCCGAGGCGATCCTCGAGGTCTGCATCGACGCCGGAGGCTCGTTGACGGGCGAGCACGGGATCGGCACGGACAAGGCCTGCTCGATGCCGCTCCTCTTCGGCGAGGACGACCTTGCCGTGATGCGGCGTTTCCGCCGGGCGTTCGATCCCGCCGGGCTCTGCAACCCCGGGAAGATCTTCCCGACGCCGCGCCTCTGCGGGGAGGTGCCCGGCCCATACCGTGCCCACCCGCTCGAGAAGGCCGGGCTTGCCGAGCGTCTGTGAGGTCTCGAGCCTCGGCGAGGCGGCCGAGGTGCTCGGAGGCGCGGCGGAGGAGGGGAGGCGGGTCTCGATCGAGCGCGAGGGTGGCGACGTCGTCCTCTCGACGCGAATGCTCGACCGCGTGCTGGAGCACGAGGCAGGCGACCTGACGGCGGTCGTCGAGGCCGGTGTACGCGTGCGCGACCTGAATGAGCGGCTCGCCGCGCACGGCCAGATGCTCGCGCTCGATCCGCCGGACAACCCGACGATCGGTGCGTGCGTCGCCGCAAACCTCTCCGGGCCGCGGCGCCACCGCTACGGGACGGCGCGCGACCTGGTGCTCGGGGTGACGGCGGTGCTCGCCGACGGCACGGTGGCCAACTCAGGCGGGAAGGTCGTCAAGAACGTCGCCGGCTACGACCTCGGCAAGGTCTTCTGCGGCTCCGAGGGCAGGCTCGGCCTGATCGCCCGTGTCGCCCTTCGCCTGCACCCGCTGCCCGAGGCGTCGCGGACGCTGGCCGTGCCCGTCGACTCGGCGCACGAGGCGCCGGCGACGGCCCGGGCGCTCCTGCACGCGCCGCTCGAGCTCTCGGCGCTGGACGTCGTCTGGCCCGGCTGGGTCGCAGTCCTGATCGAGGGCTCGCGGGCCGCGGTCGACGAGCAGTTCGACGCGGCCCGCGCGCTCGTCGAGGGCGGGGAGGAGTCGGGCTCGATCTGGGAGGAGGCCGCGGCGCGGCAGCAGGCCTCGAACGGCCGGCTGCTGTTTGCGCCGGGAGAGCTCACCGGGACGCTCGGCCGGCTGGACGAGGCGGTCGTGCGCGTCTCCGCAGGTGTCGCGTACGTCCGCGAGCCGGTGCCGGACCCGCGCGACGCAGCCGAGATCGCGCTCGTCGAGCGCGTGCGGGCCGAGCTCGACCCGCAGGGGGTGCTCGTCTGAACCCCGAGCTGATCTCCGACTGCGTCCACTGCGGCTTCTGCCTGCCGACGTGCCCGACGTACGGGCCGCTCTGGCAGGAGGAGATGGACTCGCCGCGCGGGCGGATCTACCTGATGGACCTCCTAGTAGAGGGGAAGGTGCCGCTGTCCGCGACCACGGTCGAGCACTTCGACCGCTGTCTCGGTTGTATGGCGTGCGTTACATCCTGTCCCTCGGGCGTTCGCTACGACCTGCTGATCGAGGAGACCCGCGCGCACGTCGAGGAGCACTACGACCGGCCGCTCTTCGAGCGGCTGCAGCGCGCGATCATCTTCGCGACCGTGCCGCACCCGCGGCGTCTGCGGGCGGCGCTGAAGCTGACGCCGCCGTGGCTGCCGGGGCGGCTGAAGCCGTTCGCGACCCTGAAGCCGCCGTGGCGGTCCGCGGAGCAGCCGCCGGCGGTGACGCCTGCCGTGGGGGAACTCCGGGCCCGTGTCGGGCTGCTGCTCGGCTGCGTCCAGCGCGTCGTCTTCGGGGACGTCAACGCCGCGACCGCCCGCGTGCTGGCCGCCGAGGGGTGCGAGGTGCTCGCGCCGGCGAAGCAGGAATGCTGCGGCGCGCTGCACCTGCACGCCGGCAGGGCCGCCGAGGGAAGGAGGCGGGCGGCGCGTCTCGCGCAGCTGTTCGACGGCGTCGACGCGATCGTCGTCAACGCCGCCGGCTGTGGCTCACACCTGAAGGAGTCCGACCTCGGCGTCCGCGTCGTCGACGTCAACGAGCTGCTCGTCGAGCTCGGCCTGCGGTCCAAGCGGCGCGAGCTGCCGATCGAGGTCGCCTACCAGGATGCCTGTCACCTCGGTCACGCGCAGGGTATTCGCGACGCGCCGCGGGAGGTGCTTGGCTCGATCCCGGCCATCCAGCTCCTGGAGCCGGCGGAGCAGCCCATCTGCTGCGGGAGCGCCGGGATCTACAACATCGTCCAGCCGACGGCGGCGGCCGCCCTCGGCGAGCGGAAGGCCGCGAACGTGGTCGCGACCGGCGCGAAGGCGTACGCCAGCTCGAACCCCGGCTGCCTCGTCCAGGTCTCGACCTATCTCCGCCGGTCCGGCGCACTCCTGCCGGCGCTGCATCCTGTCGAGCTGCTCGACGCGTCGATCCGCGGTGTCACGGCGGGCCGGCTATTCGCCGGCGCCCGCCGCTAGCCGAGCTCCGCGTGCAGTAGTTCGACGCGGCCGGCGATCTCTTCGCGGATCTCTCGCACCCGCTCGGCGGGACGATCGGACTCGATGCGATGGTCGGCGGCCCGATCTCCCGCGCCTCGATGACCCGATGCTCTCCATCGGCCCGGCGATTGTCGCCGGGCCGATGGAGTCGCTCTGGATCTACCTCGTCGCGCTGCCGCTCGAAGCGGCGATCGGCGCGCTTGCCTATCAACTCGTCCGCGGCGAGAGCCTCAGCTCGGCTTGACGGCGCGGATGTCGGCGG
>JBKPRD010000120.1:0-5001 GCA_046734415.1 Actinomycetota bacterium
TCGTCATCGACGCCCTCTGCCAGTGGTGCCTCGCGAGCGACCTCGTGCTCGATGCGCTCGCGGTCGCCTGCCTGCTTCGTCTGCGCGCGCAGATCGCTGCGGAAAAGCCCTAGTCGGTCTGCGGATTGCTCGCGACGACGCTGGTCCTCGCCCGCTCTACGTTCCGGTGAAAAGACTCGAAGGAGAACATCCATGGCTACCCATCCCACATACGCCGACCACCACCATGTCGAGGCCGACTCGGGCGCGTTCTTCAAGGTCGCGGCCCTGCTGCTCGGGATCGCCGTGGGAATCGTCGGCTTCTTCGCGCTGATGATGTGGGCCGACACACGAGACTCCCGCACCGACGCGAACGCGTCGGCGTCGGCCGCCCAGCCGATGGACCACACGCAAATGGGCGCCGGCGCGGCAGCGATGCCGCTGAACAGCTTCGCGGGCGTCGTCCCGGCGAACGCACAGGCCCTTGCCGACGCGCACAAGCCCTATGACGCCACGTTGCCGGCTGCCGAGGCAGGGCCCGTGGCGCACATCCACCTCACGCTGAAGGACATGACCGTCCAGATCGCGCCAGGCGTCAAGTACAACACCTGGTCGTTCAGCGGACACGGCGCTCCAGGGGCGATCCTCCACGTACGGCAGGGCCAGCTGGTCAAGATGACGCTGACGAACGGCGGGACGATCCCGCACTCGATCGACTTCCACGCCGCTCGCATCGCGCCGAACGTCGCCTTCCGCGATGTCGACCCCGGCAAGTCCTTCTCGTTCCAGTTTCGGGCGACCGATCCAGGAGTCTTCATGTACCACTGCGGCACCAAGCCGGTGCTGATGCACATCGCGAACGGCATGTACGGCGCGATCGTCGTCAGCCCCACGAAGCCGCTTCCTCCGGTCGACAAGAACTACGTTCTCGTCGCCAGCGAGTGGTACATGACGACCGACGGCATCAAGCAGCCGGCCAGCTTCGACATGGCCAAGGCGCACGCGATGGCGCCCGACTGGACGACGTTCAACGGCTACGCGAACCAGTACGTCACGCATCCGTTGACCGCGAAGCTGGGCGAGCGTGTCCGCCTCTGGGTCGTCGCGGCCGGGCCGACGCTCGACACCGACTTCCACGTCGTCGGGACGATCTTCGACCGGGCGTGGCCGAACGCAAACGTGACCGGCACGCCGCAGCACGGCGTCCAGACCGTCCAGGTGCCGGCGGGCGGCGGCGGCGTCTTCGACGTGAAGATCGACCAGCCCGGCCTCTACCCGTTCGTGTCGCACGCGTTCGCGCACGTCGACCTCGGCCAGGTCGGCCTGCTCAAGGTCGGCAACCCGCCGGGAACGATGTCGCACTGATCGCGCGTCGTCGAACGCGCCCGAGGGCTCCGTCCACGGTCACGGTTGGGCGGGGCCCTCGTCACGTGGAGATCCCGTTCGTGTCGCGGCACTGGCTCTGGCTCGCCGCGAAGTTTCCAGTTGCGTTCCTCGTGCCGTTCGTGTTCGCGGACGTGCTCGATCTGAACCGCGGCTACGACACGAACACCTTCTTGCCTCCGCACGCCGCCGAGGGCGACCCGGCTCCGTAGTTTCCCGAGCCTCGAATCGCGGGCTGCGCCGATGCGGCAGGCGCCCGCCCGCGCAAGGCTTCGGGAAGACATCGAAAGGGGTGCGAGATGGCAGTCGTCGAAACTCTGCCCAGAGCAGCGCCGCTCGAGCCCGTGCCTCGCGAGCCGATCGTCGAGGCCCGCGACGTCGAGAAGACGTACGACACGGGCAAGGTCGAGGTTCACGCGCTGCGCGGGGTCACCCTCGGCGTCGGGCGCGGCGAGATGGTCGCGATCATGGGGCCGAGCGGCTCCGGCAAGACCACGCTCCTGAACTGCCTGTCCGGGCTCGACTCGATCAACGGCGGCGACGTCCTCATCGAAGGCGTCTCGCTCGCCGAGATGTCCGACCGCGAGCGCACCGACTACCGAGCCCGTCGGATGGGCTTCGTTTTTCAGTTCTACAACCTGATGCCGGTTTTGAGCGCCGTCGAGAACGTCGAGCTCCCGCTCCTCGTTGCCGGCGTTTCGCCGAAGGAGTCGCGTCTCGACGCGCTCCACGCACTCGAGCTCGTCGGCCTGAGCGACTGGGCCGAGCACGTCCCCGACGAGCTCTCCGGCGGCCAGCGGCAGCGCGTGACGATCGCCCGCGCGCTCGTCAACAACCCGGCGATCGTGTGGGCCGACGAGCCGACAGGCGACCTCGACAGCGAGAACGCCGACGAGATCGTCGCCCTGATGCGACAGCTGAACCGAGAGCACGACCTGACCTTCCTGATCGTCACGCATGACATCGGCGTCGGCCGCAAGACCGACCGCATCGTGCGGATGGTCGACGGCCAGATCGTCAGCGAAGAGAACCTCGAAGGAAGGTGAACCGATGATCGCCCGAGCGACAATTGCCGAGATCGACCCGGTGCGCATGAGCGTCGGCGACGCCGTGCAGCTCTTCCGCGACTCAGTCCTCCCCGCCCTGCACGAGCAGCCGGGGTACGAAGGCGTGTACGTCCTTCTCTCGCCCGAGGGACAGGCACTCGTCCTGACCTTCTGGGAAAGCGAGGCAGCCGCCGACGCAGGGCTTGCCGGAGGCCGAAGCTTCTACCGGGAGCAGGTCGAGAAGTTCGTAACGATCTACGCCTCGCCGCCCGGCCGCGAGACGTACGAGGTCGTCCTTGCGGAAGAGCCGGCCGCGGTCGGTTAGAGGGCCGGCGTGAAAGAGCTCTTCGGCATCCCGATGGACACACTGGCGGCCGTGCTGGCCGTCCTGCTCGCGTGCATCGTCGGATCGCTGGGCTTCCTCGCGCTGCGTAACCGCGTCCTGCTGAAGCTCGGCGTCCGCAACCTAGGACGCCGCCGGGCCCGCACGGCGCTGATCGTGCTCGGGCTGATGCTCGGTACGACGATCATCGCGGCCGCGCTCGCGACCGGGGACACCATGAGCCACTCGATTCGCGCGACTGCGACCAGGCAGCTGGGAGCGACCGACGAGATCGTGGCGGCGAAAGGCGCGGCCGAAGACATCTCCGGGGAGCTCGGAGCCGCCACCGGCACCGGCTACTTCCCGCAGGCGACCGTCGCGAGAGTCAAGCGCGCACTCGCGGGCAAGAACCTGACCGACGGCGTCATGGGCGCGATCGTCGAGGACGTCGCAGTCCAGGCACCTATCCAGCGTCAGACCGAGCCGAGTGTGACGCTCTTCGCTGGCGACCCAACGCAGATGGGCGGGTTCTCCCCGATTCGAAGCGTCGAGGGAGGCAACGTCACGCTCGATCAGCTCGCCCGAGACGAGGTCTATGTGAACAAGAAGGCCGCGGATGCGCTCGGTGTGCGAGCCGGAGACCCGATTCTCGTCTACGTCGGCGCGAAGCCCGTCCGGATGCACATTCGCGAGGCAGTCCGCTTCGACGGCACGACCACGGCCGACTCGGCGCTGCTCCTGCCGCTCGCAGATGCGCAGCGTCTTCTCGACAAGAGCGGGTTGATCAAGGGCATCGCGATCTCGAACCGGGGCAGCGGCGAGGCGGGGGTCGGACTCTCCGACGAGGTCGTACGCACGGTGAAGCCGGTCGTGAGCCCGCTCGGGCTGGAGACCTCGACGTCGAAGGCCGACGCGATCGACGCCGCCGACAAGGCCGGCAACGCCTTCATGTCGATGTTCACGACCTTCGGCACATTCACGATCGCGGCCGGGATTCTGCTCATCTTCCTGATCTTCGTGATGCTCGCCGCCGAGCGCCGCGGTGAGCTCGGGATCGCCCGCGCAGTCGGCACGCGACGCGGCCATCTCGTCCAAATGTTCACCTTCGAAGGCGCCGCGTACGACCTGATGGCCGCCGCCGCGGGTGCGATCCTCGGGGCGCTGATCGCGTACATGATGGTCCTCGGGATCGCGAGCGCGTTCGGCGCCGCCGACGAGGACTCCGGCTTCCAGGTCCAGTACGCGGTCACACTGCGAAGCCTCTTCGTCGCGTTCGCGATCGGCGGGCTGCTGACGCTGCTCGTCGTCGCCTTCTCGGCGTGGCGGGTGAGCGTGATGACGATCTCGACGGCGATCCGCAACCTGCCCGAGCCGCGCCTTCCCCGTCGGCGGCGCAAGCTGATCCTCGCCTTCGTCTGGATCGTGCTCGGCGCCTTGTTCACGGCCAATGGTGCGGCCGCGGCCGCCGCGACGCCGCAGATGCTCGGCATCTCGCTGATCCTGATCGGGCTCGTGCCGATCCTTCAGGTCATCGGCGTCTCCGAAAGGCTGGCGTACACGTCCTGCGGCCTCGCGATCGCGGTCGCGATGCTTCTGCCCTGGAGCGCCTGGGAGGCCGTCTTCGGCCAGACCTCGATGGACTTCACGACGTGGGTCGTCGCCGGCCTGATGACCGTGATCGGAGCGGTTTGGGTGATGGTCTACAACGCAGACGTCATCCTGGGCGCGGTTGGGCTCGTTCTCTCGCGCTTCGGCCGCCTGGTGCCGGTGGTCAAGATGGCGATCACCTACCCGCTCCGGGCCCGCTTCCGCACGGGCGCAACGCTGGCGATGTTCACGCTCGTCGTCTTCACGCTCGTGACCGGCACGGCCTCCAGCGGCTCTTTCCAGAATGCGCTCGGCAACGTGGACACGTTCGGCGGAGGCTTCCAGGTTCGGGCGGGCACCTCGGCCGCGGCGCCGATCACGAACATGCACGCGGCCCTGCGCCAGGCTCGGGGCATCGATCCCGCGGACTTCACCGCAGTGGGCAGCCAGTCCGTGCTCTCGGTGAAAGCGCGCCAACTCGGCGCGGGCCGCAAAGCCGAGAGTTATGTCGCGCGGGGCCTCGACGAGTCGTTCCTCCGGCACACGACGTTCGGCCTCGGCGCGATCGCGCGCGGTTACGGTTCGTCCTCCGAGGTCTGGCACGCACTCGCAACCCGGCCCGGCCTCGCGGTCGTCGACGCGTCGGTCGCTCCGCGTCGCGACAACTTCGACTTTGCGCCGCGC
>JBKPRD010000121.1:0-27632 GCA_046734415.1 Actinomycetota bacterium
AGCCTAGCCTCGGCACGGCTCTCGACTTCACGGACAACGCGACCGGATCACGCCGAGCGAGTGGCGCAGCCTAGGGTTGTGCGTCGTGGGGAGATGAAGACACCGGCGAGACTGGCTGGGCGGTGGCGCAGCTCGTTGAGAACCGCCGAGCCGATCAGTCGCCAGAGCCCATCTCGCGGGATCTCGCGGAACAGTTGACGTAGCCAGCGGCGATCAAGGCCGAAGTTGACGAGCCCCGCGGTGACGTCGACGAGGTCCGATTGCCGCACCAGCTCGACCTCGAGCCCCATTGCCAGGCGCGAGCGCGGCGCGTGGTGCTGCTCGCAGGCATCCATGCAGCGCTGCAACCGCTCGGGCCGCCAGCCGAAGGGCTCCAGCACGAGCGCGGCCAGGCGCGCACCCTCCGTCACGTATGGGTCGCGGCTGAGGGTGAACAGACCAAGGTCGTGCAGCCAGCAGGCACACAGCAGCAGTTCGCGATCGAACGGTCGGACGCCGGCAAGACGCTCGGCGATCGCGAACTGGCGCAAGCAGTGGCGCTCGAGCGGACTGTCTGAACCCGCCGCGGCCCGCAGCGCCTCCAGCGCGCTCCGAGCCGCCGCGCTGGCGGACAGCGCGTCGGCGTTCATGACGGAGAGCGTAGCGACGACAACGTCGAGCAGCCGGCACAGCCAGCGCACCGCATAGCGCGAGCCGGTTCCTCATCGTCGAGCGATCGGCCGGCCGAGCTCGCGCCGTCGCCTCGGCGATCAGGTTAGGTGAGTCGGTCGATCCGGAGACGCAGGGGCTGCTCGCGCGCTACTTCGAGCGGATGAAGGCGATCGTCGAGTCGCACAAGGGTCGGTTGAGAACTTCATCGGCGGCGCTCCCCGAGCTTCGGCGGGCGGAAGCGAATCGAAGTCCGTCCTCATGGCGCTCGCGAAGGAGTTCCCCGCGACGGACGAGGTGCGCTGGTTGGCGGCACGAGCGGCGATGGATGTCCTCATTTGAGCCGTTTGGGGACTTTGCGGGGACTCCCGAGTAGCCCACCCTCGCCCCCGCAAGAGGAGAAACCCCCTGTCAGCAGGGGGTTTCTGCATCGGGGCGGTCGGATTTGAACCGACGGCCTCTAGTCCCCCAGGTGGACGCGGCGTTCGCCGCCCGCCGCCACCCGTCGCCGATTCCACCTCCTAGAGCCGAATCCGGCCGGTGACGGGCGGGCCGGTTCGCCACTGTTCGCCGCCTCTGTCTCGCAGGGATCTCGCAGCGCCGAGCGGGCGAGTCAGCGCGACACGCGGAGCGACAACCGCCGCTCCACGCGCGAACTTCGAGCCTGTTCTTCGCCAGCCGGTCTCGGAGTTCGAAGTCGGCCCCTGTCCACTCGTACGCCTCAGGGAGGCTGCCAAGCGCCTTCGCCAACTTCCGCCGCTGCGGCCGGGTCGGCTGGTTCCAGCCGTTCTCCCAGCGGCTGATCGTGTTGCGGGTCACGCCGATGCGCTCCGCCAGTTCCGCCTGGCTCAAGTCGTGTTCCTCGCGCCGTGCCCGCATCCGCTCCGGTACGTACGTGGCTCTCCCTCCTCGTTCGTTGTGTTGCGCCGTGTTGTGTAGCACGCAACCCGGCGGGCAATTAGTGCCGCCCGGACTTGGGCGAGCCGGGAGAGGTCAGAACTTCCAGCCGTTGAGCCGCGAGACGATCCCGTTGGCGAGGTCGAGCGCCTTTCTAGGTTGGCCTAGGTGGGAGGATCAGCGGTGGGCGAGGCGTTTGGCTGAAGTCGAAGTCGCGGCGGAGGTCGCCGAGCCCGGGTACGGCTTCGCGCACGGTCGGTCGTGGGTCGGGACGGCCGTCGCTCTTTGGATCGATGCGCTGCCCGCCGAGGAAGTCGTCCTCGATGAACTTCAGGTAGGCGTCGAAGCTGAGCGTCTGGTGATCGATGTAGCCACGCCTCGCGTAGGGACTGATCACGAGCCCGGGCACGCGCAGGCCGTACCCGTTTCTGTCCACCTTCGGCGGGACGACGTGATCGTAGAAGCCGCCCCAGTCGTCCCAAGTGACGAAGATCGCCGTGCTCTTCCAGTTCGGGCCACGCATGATCGTGTTGACCAGGCTGGTCACCCAGTACTGGCCATCGCTGACGCGGCCTGTTGGATGTTCGCTGTACGTCTGGTTTGGCACGACCCATGCCACCGCGGGCAGGTGGCCGCTGCGCGCTGCGGCGAAGAAGTTCGAGGCCGGGCGGATGTTGCCGAGTTGGCCGTCCTGGTGGAGGGTGACGAAGTCCGGGAGCGGGTTCCAGACCGGCGTGCCCACCGTCTGTGGCTGCGGCGCACACGTCATCGCGCCGTCGTCGCAGTCCGGCTGAGTCCCCTGGGCGACGTAGTAGCGCCATGAGACATGGTGTTTGTAGAGCAGGTAGGTGAGGTCGGTCCAGCCGTAGTCGGGGACCTGATCGGGCCGGTCGAGGTCAGGGTTCTTCAGGCTGCTCCTGCACGTCGATGGGTCGCGCGGCTGATCGCAGACCGCGGACCAAGCCGAGACCATGAACAGGTGCGAGGGGAGGCTCCAACCCAGGTTCGGCTCGAACATGTGGTCCTGGAGTACGAAAGCCCTCGCGTACGCCCAGTAGTTGGGGATGTCTGCGCCTGTCTTGTACCCCATCACGTCGGCCGGTTCGGGACTTCCGCAGAGCGGATCATTGGATCGATGGGATTCGGGCAGCCGACGTGTCCGTATTCGGCATCTGCGACGAACCCGTCCATCTTCCCGCCGTCAATGTCGATCCGCGCGCTCGGAGCCGTGTGCGGGCCTCCGCGGTTAACGTCGGACGGGTCGTGGTAGGGCTTGACGCAGCCGCCGTTTGCCGGATCAGGGACACAGACACTGGGCGGGATGCCCTCCGCTCCGGTATAGGTGCCGAAGTACTCGTCGAACGAGCGGTTCTCTTGCATGATCACGACCACGTGCTCGATCTTGTGGATGCCTGTTCACGGCGGGGCCGACACGGAGACCGTGGCGACCGTGGGCGACAGGGCAGCGAGCATGAACACGATCGGGAGTCGGCCCACATGTCAGCCCACATGGCGGTGTGCCAGACGAAAGTCAACGAAACATGATGTGTTTGTAAGAGCCTCCCAGGTCGCGACTCGGTACAGCGAGATCTGAATCGGCGTTCGCCCTCCGGCTTCAGGTGTGGGTGCAACTGTCAGGACCTCGCCCGAGCCCGGCCGCTCACCGCACCTCCCCGAACGCCTGCTCGATCCGCTCCCGCGTCCGGTCAGCGTGCTCCGCCGCCGCGAACTCGTGCGCGTACGTCTGGAGCGTGATCGTCGGACTCGCGTGCCCGAGCACCCGCGCGATGTACGCGACGCTCGTGCCCTCCGCGATCAGCAGCGCCTCCGGCCCGCACTCTCGCACGGACGGCCTTCCGCAGCCGCGCGCCCGCACCCCTCCGACGAAAAAGGCCCCGTTTCCAGGGCCTTTCTGATCGGGGCGGTCGGATTTGAACCGACGGCCTCTAGTCCCCCAGACTAGCGCGCTAACCAGGCTGCGCCACGCCCCGCGACGGGCTCACCGTAGCAGCCCGCCGCGGCCCGCGTCAGTACCGGTCCGGGCCCTGCAGCCGGTCGAAGAGCAGCCCGAGCACGAAGTTGACGAACCAGATCACGATCGTGGCGCCGACGTAGGTCCAGAAGCCGTCGACGGAGAAGTGCGGCGCGATCCACTCGGCCAGCGCCACCATCGCGACGTTGATCGCGAAGTAGGCGAGTCCGAACGTGATGATGATCAGGGGCAGCGTCAGGAGCGCGAGGATCGGCTTCAGGATTGCGTTCCCGACCGTCAGCGCGAGGGCGCCGAGGAAGTACGACCAGAAGCCCCTGATCGCGACGCTGTCGAACAGCCAGTTGACGAAGAGCAGTGCGACGACGTTGATCCCCGCCGTCAGCAGGAGCCAGACGACGAAGCTCGGAGCGGACTGCTGGGACGTGCGCGCCACCGCCTAGCGTCCCTTGAGCTGCTTGTAGAGCCGGTCGATCATTGCCGGCACCTGCTCGAGCCGCTCCGTGATCACGCGCAGGCGATACTCGCGGAAGTGCTCGGCCTCAACGCCGAGCGCGGACGCGAGCCGCTCGATCACGTCGTTCGAGGGTACCGGCCGGTTACCGTGGACGAGGTGGTTGAGGTAGCCCGCGGACAGGCTCGTCTTCGCAGCGAGGGCCCGATAGGTCACTCCGGTCTCGTCCATCAGCCGCTCGATCGTCGTCCCGAACGGCTCGTCGCTGAAACGGCGCTTACGTGGCATCAGATCGTCACCTCCTGGGCGGGTACTCGGCGCTCCTTTCCGGTCGCGCGGTCCCGCACGTCCACCGCGCCGTCCTCGAGCGTCTTCCTCCCGACGGTGACCCGGACCGGGAGCCCGATCAGGTCGGCGTCGGCGAACTTCTCTCCTGCGCGCAGATCGCGGTCGTCCAGGAGCACCTCGGCGCCCTCTCGCTCCAGCGTCCCCGCGACGTCCTCGGCCTGCTCCTCGAGACCCGGGAGGACGACGACGTGCGCGTGGTACGGCGCGATCGATCGGGGCCAGGCGGCGATCCCGTGCAAGTCGTGGTTCTGCTCGATCACCGCCGCGATTATGCGTCCTGGGCCGATCCCGTAGCTTCCTCCGATGAGCGGCTTCTCTTTGCCGTCCTCGTCGAGGAAGGTCGCATCGAGGCGCGCGCTGTACTTGTCGCCGAAGTTGAAGATGTGCCCGACCTCGATCGCCGTCTGGAAGGTGAGGGCGCCGCCGCAGTTCGGGCAGCGATCCCCTTCGCGCGGTTCGCGGAGATCGGCGAAGCGAGGCTCGTAGTCTCGGCCGGCCTCGACGCCGCGCAGATGAAAGCCGTCACGGTTTGCGCCCGTGACGAACTGGCCCTCACGGAGCGTCTCGTCGGCGATCACCTCGATCGAGACTTCGACGGGGCCGAGCGAGCCGCCGGACGCACCGAATGCGACGCGGATCTCCTCGTCGGTCGAGGGCCGCGACCCTGTCTTGAGCACCGAGAGGAGCTTCGACTCGCTGAGCCGGTCGTCGCCGCGGACGAGCGCGAGCACGACCCTCCCGTCCTCGGTCGTCACCGGCATCGCCTTCGACGTCGCTGCAAGGTCGACGCCGAGGAACTCGGCCAGCCCCTCGCACGTCGTCACGCCCGGCGTCGCGACCTCCTCGGGCTGCTCGAGCCGCTGCGGGAACTCGGGCGCGCGCGGGACGCCGCGGGCGATCTCCGCGTCGGCGGCGTAGTCGCCGCGCTCGCAGCGGACGAGGACGTTCTCGCCCGAGCCCGACGGGGCGAGGAAGTCCATCGTCAGCTCCCCGCCCATGATCCCGCTCTCCGCTTGGACGACGTGCACCTCGAGGCCGCACCGCTCGAAGATTCGGTGGTAGGCCTCGCGGCTCCGCTCGAAGCTCGCGACCGCGCCTTCCTGGTCGCGGTCGAACGAATAGGCATCCTTCATGATGAATTCGCGAACCCGAAGCAGGCCGCCGCGGGGGCGTGCCTCGTCGCGGTCCTTGACGGAGAAGTGGTACCAGAGCTGCGGCAGCTCCCTGTACGAGCGGATCTCGCGCGCGTGGAACGTGAACGTCTCCTCGTGCGTCAGCGGCAGGACGAACCGCCGCCCGGCGCGGTCGGTGACGTGAAAGATCTCGGGGATCGAGGCGCGGCCGGTCGCCTCCCAGAGCTCGATCGGCGTCAGTAGCGGGCAGAGGAACTCCTGGCCGCCGATCGCGTTCATCTCCTCGCGGACGATCCGCTCCACCTTTCGGTGGATCCGCCAGCCGAGGGGCAGGTAGGTCCACAAGCCCGCGCTCACCTGTCGGACGAAGCCGCCGCGGACGAGGAGCTTGTGGCTGACGGCCTCGGCGTCGGCCGGATCTTCGCGCAGGGTGGGAAGGAAGAGCTGCGATGCCTTGGCTGCCAACGGCGGCAGCCTAGCGATCGAGCGGGATCAGCGAGGCCTCGGCCATCGCGAGCGCCGCGGGCTTCGCCATCTTCAGGCGCTTCGGGCGGTGCATGCCCTCGGCGATCCACCTGTCGATCTCGTGGAAGAGCTCGTCGATCAGGATGTCGGACGAGACCTTCTTCAGCACGCGGCCGTGGGCGTAGACGAAGCCGATGTCGCGGCCGCCGGCGATCCCGAAGTCGGCGTCGCCCGCCTCCCCGGGCCCGTTGACAGCGCAGCCGAGCACGGCGACCTCGAAGTGCTGCGGATATTCGCGCAGCCGCTCCTCGACCTTGACCGCGAGCTTCTCGACCCCGACGTTGTCGCGGCCGCAGCTCGGGCAGGCGATCATGATCGGCCCGCGCTCGCGGAGCCCCAGCGCCTTCAGGATCTCGAACGCCGTCTTGACCTCCTCGACCGGATCGGCGGTGAGCGAGACGCGCATCGTGTCGCCGATCCCGTCGACGAGCAGCGCGCCCATCCCCACCGCGCTCTTGATCGACCCCGAGAACGGCGTTCCGGCCTCGGTCACGCCGAGATGCAGCGGGTAGGGCACCTTCTCGGAGAGCATCCGGTAGGCGCGGATCATCGTCGGCACGTGGCTCGACTTCACCGAGATCTTGAACTCGTGGTAGTGGAGCTGCTCGAGGAGCCGCACCTCCTCCAACGCGGCCTCGACGAGCGCCTCCGCCTGGTCGCGGTGCGCGACGTCCTCGAGGTGCTTCGGCAGCGAGCCGGAGTTGGCGCCGATCCGCATCGGGATGCCGGCCTTCTTCGCCGCCTGCACGACCATCGCCACCTTGTCGGGCCCGCCGATGTTGCCCGGGTTGATCCGGACAGCGGCGACACCGCCGTCGATCGCCTTCAGCGCGAGCGACGCGTTGAAGTGGATGTCGGCGATCACCGGGATCGGCGAAAAGCGCACGATGCGGGGCAGCGCCCCGGCGTCCTCGGTCTTCGGCACGGCGACCCTGACCACCTCGCAGCCCGCCGACGCAAGCGCGGCGATCTGCGCGGTCGTCGCCTCGACGTCGTGCGTCTTCGTCAGCGTCATCGACTGCACGACGACGGCCGCGCCGCCGCCGATCGTCACGCCGCCGACGTTGATCTGGCGCGTGCTCGCCATCGGGACGTCTAGCTTAGCTTCCGCCCAGACGATTCAGGTCGTTCGAGAGCCCGATGAAGAAGAGGAAGAGGACGAGCGCGATCCCGATCACCGAGACCCGCTCGTAGACCTCGCGACCGACGGCGCGGCCGCGCAGACCCTCGATGACCGAGAACGCGATGTGGCCGCCGTCCAGCGGCAGCAGCGGCAGCAGGTTCATCAGCGCCAGCGACAGGCTGATCAGCCCGAGCACCCAGAAGTAGGTCTCGACGCCCTGCTTCTGGGCCGTGTTCAGGGTCTGGCTGATCCCGACGGGACTCGAGATGTCCTTTCGGCCCTCGCCGTGCACAAGGCGGGCGATCGACTTCCCGATCTCGCGCGTGACGGTGCCCGTCAGCTTCACCGACTGCCATAACGACTCGCCGACGCCGAGCCGCTCGCCGCGCAGGACGAACCCGAGGCGGAAGGCGCCCTCGATCTTCTGCGGCCGCACCGGGCCGAGCGTGACGATGCGCCCGTCGCGCTGCACCGTGATCGTCACGGGCTTTCCGTTCGAGGCCGAGATCAGCGCCGGGATGTCGTGGGGCTGCACGGGGAAGTCGTTGACCGCAAGCACCTCGTCGCCTGCCCGGAGCCCGATCGCAGCCGCCGGATGGTTGGGCAGCACCTGGTCGATCGTGGTCGTCGCCTTCCCGCCGCCGACGTAGAAGAGCGCTGCGAAGAGGATCACGGCGAAGACGAGGTTCGTCAACGGGCCGGCGAGGATCACCAGGATCCGGTTGAAGGTGTTCTGGCGCCAGTACGCCTGCGGCGACAGCGAATCCTCGAGCTCCTGCAGGCCACGCTCGAGCCCCTCCGGCGGGTGGTCGCCGGCGTGCCGCCTGATCTCGTCGAGAGCGTTGCGCGCTGCCTCCTCGTCTTCGGCGGCGAGTGCTCGCTTCAGGCGCTGGACCGGGCCGGCGAGCTCGGGGCGCTCGCGCAACGCCCGGCTGAAGTACACGTCGGCGTCGTTCGCCGCCGGACGGTGCATTCCCGGGATCTTGACGTAGCCGCCGAGCGGGATCGCGCCGATTCCGTACTCGATCCCGTTCCGGACGCGCTTGACGAGCGGTGGCGGAAACCCGATGTAGAAGCGCCGAGGCCGCATGCCGACCGCGACCGCGGTGAAGAAATGCCCCGCCTCGTGCACGAGGATCAGGAACGCGAGGCCGAGAATTGCGATCAGGACGCTCATGCGGTTTGCGTCCCTTCGGGCCGCGAAGCGCCGGCGGTTGCGGTGGGCGCGAGGCGTTCGTTCGCGAGCCGCCGACTCGCTGCGTCCGCCTCGACGAGATCGTCGAGGTTGCGCGCGAGGGCGCCGTCGACGGCGGCGAGGGTGTCCTCGACTGCTGCGGCGATCCCCAGGAACGGCAGCCGGCCCTCGAGGAAGGCGGCGACGGCGACCTCGTTCGCGGCGTTGTACGCGCACGGGTACGTGCCGCCGAGCTTGCCGGCGCTGCGCGCGAGCGCGAGCATCGGGAACGTCTCCAGGTCGGGGGCGTGGAACTCGAGGGTGAGCCCGGACGCGAGGTCGAGCGGCGGAATCGGCGTCGCCGCCCGCTCCGGGTAGGTGAGCGCATACGAGATCGGCACGCGCATGTCGGGGTACCCGAGGTGCGCGAGCGTGGCACCATCGCGCAGGCGGACGAGGGCGTGGACGATCGAGGTCGGGTGGACGACCACCTCGATCCGCTCGTAGGGGAGCCCGAACAGAAAGTGGGCCTCGATCAGCTCGAGGCCCTTGTTCGCGAGTGTCGCCGAGTCGATCGTGATCTTCGGCCCCATGCTCCAGGTCGGGTGGGCGAGCGCCTCCTCGGGCGTGACCTCCTCGAGCTCCTCGCGCGTGCGCCCACGGAACGGTCCGCCCGAGGCCGTGAGGACGAGCGAGTTGAGCTGCTCGCGGCCACAGCCGTCGAGGCACTGGAACGCGGCGGAGTGCTCGCTGTCGACCGGCAGCAGGCGTCCTCCACCCCGCTCTCGTGCCGCCAGCGCGAGCTCGCCGGCGGCGACGAGGCTCTCCTTGTTCGCGAGCGCCAGGTCGACGCCCCGCTCGAGCGCCCAGAGCGTGACCGGGAGGCCGGCGAAGCCGACGACGGCGTTGAGGACCACGTCCGGCTCCGCACGCTCGAGTAGCTCGGTCAGGTCGCCGCCGACCTGCGTCAGCGGCGCGAGCCCCTCGATCGCCGTGCTGCCGGACGCGGCCGCGACGAGCTCGAGCTCGGGGTGCGCGTCGACGATCTCGACGGCCTGCCGGCCGATCGACCCCGTGGCGCCGACGAGAGCGACTCTCTTCACCGAAACAGTATTACCGCGGGCCTTCAGCGTTCCTCTTCAGTCACATTCGGGGCGCACACACGTTTGGATTCCGACGATACGATCGCCGCGGGGAGGAGGCTGGGTCCACCGGAGCCCGCCGAACAGGACATGCCCCGAACTGCCTAGACCTTGTCGAACGCGAGGATCACGTAGAACGCGGCGACGGCGGCGAAGAGCTGGGCGTCGATCCGGTCGAGGATGCCGCCGTGGCCGCCAAGGAGACTGCCGCTGTCCTTCACGCCCATGTCCCGCTTGACCAGCGACTCGAACAAATCCCCGAGCGGCGCCGCGACGGCGATCGCCAGGCCGAGCAGCACCGCCTGCCCGATCGTCAGCCACTCGTCGCGCGTGTCGTAGAGGGCGACGAACGTGACGAAGACGGTGGCGATCATCCCTGCGACGAAGCCCTCCCAGGTCTTCCCCGGCGAGATCTTCGGCGCAAGCTTGTGCCGCCCGATCAGGCGCCCGGCGAAGAACGCCAGCGTGTCGCCGGCCCAGACCGCGAGCAGCACCGTGAATGACGCCAGCCGGCCGTGCTGCGGGATGTCGCGCAGGGCGAGCAGGAAGACGAGACCGAGCCCGATCCAGGCGACGCCGAGCATCGTCCCGCCGACCGAGACCGTCGACGACTGCCGCGTCTCGGTCACGCCCTTGAGCATGAATGCGAGCGCGAACGTCGTGAACAGGCCGCCCGGGACCCACGCGAAGCCGCCTGCCTGCTCGGCCAGCAGCGTCAGCAGGAGCCCGAGGTACCCCGCGATCAGGATCGGCCGCAGCGGCCGCGTCATCGCGTAGTACTCGTGGAGCGCCCCGAGCCCGATCGCGGCGGCGAGCACGAAGAGCCACCAGCCGCCGAGCCACACGATCCCGAGCACGAGCGGGAGGCCGATCGCGACGACGAGGAGCCGTGAGCCGAGTCCGGACACCGTCAGCGGCCGCCGAAGCGGCGCCGCCTCCGCGCATAGTCGGCAAGCGCCTCGCGCAGCTGCGCGGCGCCGAAATCGGGCCAGAGCGTGTCGACGAAGACGAGCTCTGCGTAGGCGAGCTGCCAGAGCAGGAAGTTCGAGATCCGCAGCTCCCCCGACGTTCGGATCAGCAGGTCGGGATCGGGCAGGTCGGGCGCGTAGAGGTGGGCGGACAGCGCGTTCTCGTCTACCTCGCGGGGATCGATCCCGGACTCGACGAGCCGGCGGGCCGCCTGGACGAGCTCGTCGCGGCCGCCGTAGTCGAACGCGATCCAGAGGTTGAGGCGCTCGTTGTGGCGCGTCTCCTCCTCGAGCTCCTCCATCCGTTCCCGCAGCTCGTCCGGCGCGCGGTCGCGACGGCCGATGAAGCGGACGCGGACGCCCTGCCTGACGAGATCGGGAAGCTCTCGCTCGATGGTCTCGGTGAAGATCTCCATCAGGAGCTCCACCTCCTCCGGCGGACGCGACCAGTTCTCGGTCGAGAACGCGAAGACGGAGAGCGACTCGACGGCGAGGTCGATCGCCGCCTCGACCGTCCGCCGCAGCGCGCGCGTTCCGGCCCGGTGCCCGGCGGCGGTCGGCAGCCGGCGCCGGCGGGCCCACCGCGAGTTGCCGTCCATGATGATCGCCACCGAACGTGCAACCTCCGGGAGCTCCGGGTCCGAGTGCCGGACGCCGCGGAGGGCGCGGATTCTCGTCAGCAGGTTCACGGCTCTTGCAGAGGTTCGGCGCGGAGGATGCGAAGCATCTCTCGCTGCCTCTACACCTCGAGGATTTCGGCTTCCTTGCGCTTCAGGAGCTCGTCGATCTTCTGCACGTGCTCGTCGGTGAGCTTCTGCGCGCGCTCCTCCGCCCGGCGCTCCTCGTCATCTCCGACGTCGCCGTTCCGCACGAGCTCCTCGAGGTGCTTCATCAGGTCGCGGCGGACGTTCCGCACCGCGACACGCCCGTCCTCCGCCCGCTGGCGCACGACCTTGACGAGGTCCTTGCGCCGCTCCTCGGTCAGCTGCGGGATCGGCAGGCGGATGATCTTCCCGTCGTTCGACGGCGTCAGGCCTAGGTCGGATTCCATGATCGCCTTCTCGATCGCCTTCAGCGAGCTCGGGTCGAACGGCTGGACGGTCAGCATCCGTGGCTCGGGGACGTTGATCGTCGAGAGCTGGTTGAGCGGCGTCGCCGTGCCGTAGTAGTCGACGGTCACGTGGTCGAGCAGAGCGGCCGACGCACGGCCGGTCCGGATGCTGTTGAACTCGTGCTGCGTCGTCTCCACGGACTTGTCCATGCGGCGGACGGCGTCCTGGATCAGGTCGTCGATCCCGTTCATCGGTCTCCTTCGGGTTCCGGCCGGGCCGCGCCGGCGGTGCCGGCGCCGCTTCCAGCCTTGAGCGGCGTCGAAATGATCGTCCCGACGTGCTCGCCGGCGACGATCCGCTTGATGTTGCCCTCCGCCAGCTCGAACACGTGGATCGGCAGGCCGTTGTCCATGCAGAGCGAGAGGGCGGTCGTGTCCATCACCCGGAGGCCGCGCTCGATCGCCTCCAGGTGCGTCAGCTCGGGGAGGAGCACCGCGTTCGGATCGACGCGCGGATCCCCGTCGTAGACCCCCTCCACCCCGTTTTTCGCCATCAGGATCGCCTCCGCGCCGATCTCGAGCGCGCGCAGCGCGGCCGCGGTGTCGGTGGTGAAGAACGGGTTGCCGGTGCCGGCGGCGAAGATCACGATGCGGCCCTTCTCGAGGTGCCGGATCGCCCGCCGGCGGATGTACGGCTCGGCGACCTCGGCGACCGAGATCGCCGAGAGGACGCGTGTCTGCGCGTCGCGCCGCTCCAGCGCGTCCTGGACGGTCAGCGAGTTGAGCACGGTGGCGAGCATCCCCGCGTAGTCGGCCGTGGCGCGGTCCATCCCCGCGGCGGCCGCCTCCATGCCCCTCACGATGTTCCCGGCCCCAATCACGAGCGCGATCTCCAACCGGCCTGACTGGACCTCGACGATCTCCCGTGCCAGGGACTCGATCCGGGCCGGATCGATCCCGTGGTCGCGGTCGCCCATCAGCGCCTCGCCGGAAAGCTTCAGCAGGACGCGCCGAAATGGCGCCGTCCTGCGGAGCGGAGTCGTTGCGCTCGTCACGCGCCTACTCTGACAGGGCGAACCGGCGGAACTCAATCACCTCGAAGCCCGCCTCCTGTAGCGCGGCGCCGACCTTCTTGCCGGACTCGTGGATCCATTCCTGGTCCTCGAGCACGAGATTTGAGAGCCACTTCTGGATGCGGCCCTCGACGATCTTCGCGCGGACGTCCTCCGGCCTCGACTCGACGTCCGGCTGCTTCGTGAGGATCTCGCGCTCCGCGTCGATCTCTGCCTCGGGCACCTCTGCGCGCGTCTGGTAGAGCGGTGCCGCGAAGGCGATTTGCATCGCGAGCGGCCGAGCGACGTCCGCGTTTCCGCGGCCGTGGACCAGGACACCGATCTTGCTCGCCGGCGGGTGGACGTACCCCGAAAGGATCTCGCCCTCGTTGGCCTCGAGCCGGGCCACGTCCCTGACGACGACGTTCTCCCCGAGCTTCGCGGCGAGCTCGACCCGCTCGTCCTCGAGTTCGTCCGCCGCCTGCGGACCGTCCTTCTCGACCGCGTCGAGCACGCGAGAGACGAACACGAGGAACTCCTCGTTGTTCGACACCGGCTCCGTCTCGCAGCCGACGGCGACCATCGCCCCCACCGACTCGTCGAGATCGATCGCGACCTTCCCCTCCGTCGTCTCACGGCCCGAGCGCTTGGCGGCCTGTGCGATCCCCTTCTCGCGCAGCAGCTTTGCCGCCTCGTCGATGTCGCCGTTCGTCTCCTCGAGCGCGCGCTTGCAGTCCATCATCCCCGCGCCGGTGCGCTCGCGAAGCTCCTTGACCTGGTCGGCTGAGATCGTCGCCACTATTCCCCAACCTTCGCCGGCTCGGTCGCCGGCTCAGGGGCGCCGGGCTCCTCGCCCGCCTCACCAGACGCACCGGGCTCGTCGGCGGGCGCGGTCTCACGTGCCATCTCTGCAGGGCTGACCTTCTGCTCGCCCTCGGCGATGCCGTCCGCGATCACGCGCGTGATCAGATCGCACGAACGGATCGCGTCGTCGTTACCGGGGATGACGTAGTCCGCCTCGTCCGGATCGCAGTTCGTGTCGACGAGCGCGACGATCGGCATCCCGAGGCGTCGCGCCTCCCGGACGGCGAGCTGCTCCTTGCGCAGGTCGAGGACGAACATCGCGTCCGGCTGGCGCTTCATGTCCATCACCCCGCCGAGGTTCGCCTGCAGCTTCTCGAGCTCGCCCAGCATCGCGATCCGCTCCTTGGGCGGGAGCAGCTCGAGCTGACCCTCCTCGCGCAGGCGGCGCAGGTCGTGCAGGCGGTCGATCCGGTCGGAGATGGTTCGCCAGTTCGTGAGCAGGCCGCCGAGCCAGCGGTGGTTGACGTACGGCATCCCGACGCGCTTGGCCTGCTCCTCGACCGCGTCCTGGGCCTGCTTCTTCGTGCCGACGAAGAGCATCGAGCCGCCGCGGGCGGCGACGTTCTTCGCGAACTCGTAGGCCTCCTCGAGCAGCGCCGCGGTCTGCTGGAGGTCGATGATGTAGATCCCGCCGCGCTCGGTGTAGATGAACCGGCGCATCTTCGGGTTCCAACGGCGGGTCTGGTGGCCGAAGTGAACCCCGGCCTCCAAGAGCTCGCGCATGGAGACGACAGCCATTGGGTGCTTCCCCTTTCGGTTTGGTTTGCGTTGCAGCCGGCGGGCCTGGGCGGAACCGCCCGCGAAAGAGCGGCACCGCCGCCCGGGTGCTCCGCCGGGTCGGTGGTACGGAACCCGAACAGCTTAGCGGCGCGCGCGTTCGAGCGCCGCCTGGAGATCCTCCGGAAGCGGCGAGACCGCCTCGACGCGCTCGCCCGTTACGGGGTGCGGAAACGCAAGCTTGACCGCGTGGAGGAACTGGCGACCCAGCCCCTCCTCCCGCACGCCGTACACGGGATCGCCCACCACGGGGAGCCCGATCGCGGCCAGGTGCACCCGAATCTGATGTGTCCGCCCGGTCTCGAGCCTGACCCGGAGCAGCGCGTGGTCGCGCAGGAGCTCGACGACCTCGAAGTGCGTGACCGCGGGACGGGGCGTGTCGGTGTCGAGCGACATCCGCGTCGGTTCTCGTCGGTCGCGGCCGATCGCCGCTTCGATCCGCCCGCTGCGCGACCGCGGTCGCCCGCGCACGAGCGCGAGGTACTCGCGCTCGAGCTTGCGTCCTTTCACGAGCGTGCGCAGTCCCTCGTACGCCGCTTCGGTCCGCGCGACGACGAGGAGGCCGGACGTGTCCCGGTCGAGGCGATGGACGATGCCGGGCCGCTGCGGATCCCCACCCGCCAGTCCGCGGTCGAGGAGCCCCTGTACGAGGGTGCCTTCCCCGTGACCGGCGCCCGGGTGGACGACGAGCCCCGCCGGCTTGTCGACGACGAGGAGGTGCTCGTCCTCGTAGGCGATCCGCACGTCCAGCGGCGCGTGCTCGCGCTCGGGCGGGGCGAGCGTGTCGGGGTCGAACTCGAGCTCCTCGCCGCCGGAGAGCCGGTGGCTCTTCGGGCGGACCGCACCGTCCACCGTCAGCACGCCCGACGCCAGTAGGCGCTCCGCCGCCGCGCGTGAGCCCACCCCCGGCAGCTCGGCCAGGAACCGGTCGAGCCGCGTCCCCGCAGCCGAGCTAGGAACGCGCAGTTGCGTTGGAGACACGCCGCCGGCGCGGCGGACGGTCCGCGGCGACCAGCGCGCCGAGCAGGACGGCGACGCCGATCACGATGAAGCTGTCGGCGAGGTTGAAGGCGGGCCAGTAGCGGAAGTCGAGGAAGTCGGTCACGTGGCCGAGGCGCACGCGGTCGGCCAGGTTGGAGAGGCTCCCGCCGATCAGGAGGCCGACGGCGACCGGCAGCAAGGGGTGGCGCGCGCCCGACCTCGCGAAGTAGCCCATCATCCAGGCGACTGCGATCACGGTCAGCACGATCACGGCCGCAGTGGCACTCGCGAACAGGCCGAACGCAATCCCGGAGTTCTGGACGTGGTGGATCGTGAAGGGACCGACGACCTTGACCTCGTCGTCGAGTGCAACCTCGCTGGCGACCACGTGCTTGGTCAGCTGATCGGCGACGACGGCCGCGCACGCGACGGCGGCCAGGGCCAGCCAGTGCACCGGCTGCGCGGCCAGCGACCGGGCGGCAACCGAGATCGGCGCGAGCCCGTCCGTCCGGGATCCGGGGCGGAAATCGGTCTTGCGGGCCGGTTCGGTCAGCCGCGTTCCTGCTTCCGCTTGTCCTCGATGCACAGGGTCGCCCACGGTAGGGCCTCGAGCCGCTCCCGGGCGATCGCCTGCCCGCAGCGCTCGCACCGGCCGTAGCTCCCGTCGTCGATCCGCGCGAGCGCGGCGTTGATCTCCGTCAGGACGTGTGTCGCGTTGTCCTCGAGGGTCGTCGCCATCTCGCGGTCGAAGGTGACGGTCGCGATGTCGCCGAGGTGGTTGTCCTGGAAGGTCGGCTCGTCCGTCTCCTCCCCGATCGAACCCGGGTTCTCGGTGTGCAGGTTCTCGATCGCGTCGACGACGCGCTGCCGCTCCTCGATCAGGCGCCCGCGGAAATGCTCTGTGTCGACTGCCGCGCTCACGTGTTCGGGCCGCGAGGGCCGGACTCGTCCTGTCGACGGGACAGTTTCCGCTCGGCCTCGGCTCGCCCGAGGCCGCGCAGCTCGACCACCTTGTCCCGCGCCGCGTGCCCCGAAACGAGCGAGATGTCGTTCCGGTCGAGGCCGAGCCGCCGGGCGAGCAGGTCGACGACGGCTTCGTTCGCGCGGCCGCGTTCCGGCGCTGCGCTCACGCGCACCTTCCACCCGTCGGCGTAGCGGCCGACGAGCTCCGTGCGCCGGGCCCCAGGCGAGACCCGCAGCCGGAGACGTGTGGTCGCGTGGGGAGGCTCGGCCATTCGGTTCAAGTATAGGGAGCGGTTATGCGGCCCTCGTCTCGCGCACCTGGGGGTCGGACTGCTCCTCGGTGTCGGCCTCCTCGACAGCGTCGAGGGCGGCGTGCAGGAGCAGGCGCAGGCGCCGGGCCTCGGTCGAGAGGGTCTCGTGGTCGAGGCGGGCTTTGCGTGTGATCGTCCTCGCCTCGGCTTGTGCCTCGGAGATGATCGTCGCCGCCTCGCGCTTGGCCTGGTCCTTCAGCTCGTGCGCCGCGCGCTCTGCGGAGACGAGCGTCGTCCGCAGCAGCCCCTCGAGCTCGCGGAAACGCTTCAGCTCCGTCTCCAGATGCTCGATGCGGTCGCTCGCGTCCGCGCGCTCGCGCCAGACGGTCTCGAAGCTCTCGGTCACCTCCTCGAGCAGCCGGTCGACCTGCGACCGGCGGTAGCCGCCGATCCGCCCGCGTCTCAGCTGAACGTGGCGAATCTCGACAGGTGTGTAGGACATGGGACTCCTCCCTTCTAGTGCAGTGTTCCGATCAGCCGGACGACGAGCTGCTGGGCGGCGACGAGCACGATCACAGCCACGATCGGCGACACGTCCAGCGGCCCGAGCGGCGGCAGGATCCGGCGAAAGATCCGCAGGTAGGGCTCGCAGACGTCGTAGAGGAAGCGCTGGAGCCAGCTGAGCGAGTACGGCAGCCGGATCCACGACGTCAGCACGTACACGAAGACGACGAGGATGTAGACGTAGAAGAAGACGGACACGAAGCTCTGCGCCGTCGAGACCGCGTCTGCGAGTACGCCGAATGTGGCGACGGTTGCGCCCACGAGCTGGTTTTCGGTTTGGGTAGGCGAGTTCCTGTAGAGACAGGCTTCAGCCTGTCCCGCCGGCATCCGCGGCGATTCGTCGGGACTGGCTGAAGCCAGTCCCTAAGCCTGATTGAAGAAGCCGCCGCGTTCGAGCAGGCGCGCGCGCTCCTCCGCCGAGACCTCCATGTTCCGCGGCGTCAGTAGGAAGACCTTGTCCGCGACGCGCTGCATCCCGCCGTTCAGCGCGTAGGTGAGGCCGCTGGCGAAGTCGATCAGTCGCTTCGAGAGCTCCTGGTCGGTCGTCTGCAGGTTGAGGATGACCGGGATTCCGTCCTTGAACTTGTCCGCGATCTGCTGGGCGTCGTTGAAGCTCCGCGGGACGACGAGGTGGACGCGCGCGCTCGGGCCCGGCGCTGCCTCGAGCCGCCTCGGCCGCTGCGGAACGGCCGCGGGCTGCGGCGGCACGTACTCGTCCGGGACTGCGGCCGGCCGGGCCGCCGTGTCGGCGGTGTCGCTCCATTCCTCGTGCTCACCACGGCGTCGGCGCGGCAGGCGGCGGACGTTCGGCCGCTCGCCGTACGTCCGCCCGAGCTCCTCGTTCGTGGCGTAGCCGTCCTCGTCCCAGTACTCGTCCTCCTCCGCGATTCCGAAGTACACGAGCGTGCGATTCCAGAGGTCGGCGAAGCCCATGGCGCCCGAAATGGTAACGCGACAGCCGGAACGAACTCTTCTAGCCGCCCCAGAGGACGGAGCCGACGCGGACGTAGGTCGCCCCCTCCTCCGCGGCGACGCGGTAGTCCTGGCTCGTCCCCATCGAGAGCTCCCGCAGCCCGTGCGCCGAGGCGAGCTCGCGGAGCCGGCGGAAATACGGGCGCGAGGCCTCCGGATCGTCCGCGAGCGGCGGCATCGTCATCAGGCCGCGTACGTCGTCGTACTGCCGGACGAAGTCTTGGAGCTCCTCCGGTGCGACGCCCGACTTCGTCGCCTCGCCCGAGAGGTTGACCTCGACCAGGGCCGGAATCGAGAGCCGCTGCGCCGACGACACGGAGTCGAGCGAGTGGACGAGCTCGCAGATCCGGTTGACGATCTTCGCCTTCCGGCTCTGCAGGTGTCCGATGAAGTGCCAGCGGAACGCGTCGCCGTAGACGGCGTGCTTCGCCTCGAGGTCCTGCGCGCGGTTCTCGCCGACCACCTCGACGCCTGCCTCGGCGAGTGGGCCCATGTCCTCGAGCGACACATACTTCGTCGCGGCGACGACCGTGACGCCGGGGCCGACCTCCTCCCGGATACGTGCATAGCGTGCCCGGATCTCGTCAGCCGACATAGGCGATCAGACCCTGACGGCCCGTGCGGCCGGCGTCTCGCCGGTGCGAGAAGAACCTGTCCGGATTGCACGCCGTGCAGAGGTCGAGGCGCGTGACGGCTCCGACTCCCGCCGAGCGCAGCGCCTGCTCCGTCGCCGTCCAGAGGTCGAGCCTGCCGCCGGCGACGATCTCTTCGCCGTAGCGCTCGCGAAAGGGCGTCGCGACCTCTTCGCCCACGTCGTAGCAGCACGGGCCGATCCCCGGACCGATCGCAGCCGCCAGCTCGCCCTCGCCGAGCGCGACGGCGCCGGCCTGGACGATGCCGCCGAGCAGGCCGCGCCAGCCGACATGGAGCGCGGCGATCGCGGGCCTGCCGCCGTTCGCGCGGGCGAGCACGACCGGAAGGCAGTCGGCGGTGAAGACGAGCAGCGGCCTGCCCGGCTCGTCCGTCCACACGCCGTCGCCGGGCTCCCCCCGGCCGTGCGCACGCCGGACCACCGGGCCGTGCATCTGGCGGCCGAAGCAGAGCAGCTCCGGCTCGGTCCCAGCCTCCGCGCAGAGCCGCGTGCGATTCTCGGCCACGTGCCTAGGGTCGTCCGCGGTCAGCCTGCCGAGGTTGAGCGTGTCGAACGGCGCGTCGCTGACGCCGCCGACGCGGGTCGAGAAGGCAGCGACGTACGGCCCCGGCGTGTCCCAGGAGATCAACGGGACGTCAGCCAATGAGCTCCCGGGCGGCCGCGAGCTCCGACTCGCGCCCGTCGAGGTCGCCGCGCAGCTTCCGCCGGCGCAGCTCGGCGAGCACCTCCCCCACCTTCGGCGACTCGCCCAGCCCGAGCTCCGCGAGGTCGTCGCCGGTGATCTCGAGCCGGATTCCGCGCAGCCGCGTGAACCAGTCGCGCAGCGCCGGGACCTCCCGAAGCGCCAGCGCCATCAGCGGCGCGTCCGGAGCCAGCCGCTCGACCTGCGCGACCACGGCGGCCGGGTCGGGCGACCCCTGCAGGTCCTCGGCGAGGCGCGGCCCCTGGACGACCGCGTCGGCGATCGCCTCCCCGTCGCGCCGCGCGACGCTCAGCTCGTCGAGCGCGCCGCGGAGCTCGCCGGGCGGCGTCCGCCGGAAGAGGACCGCGAGCCGGAGCCGCCAGCGCGGGGCCTCCGGGGCGAGCTCGTCCGCGACCGCCACAATCCGTGCCGCCAGCTCACGCGTCTCCGCGTCGGTCGCGACCGTCGTGTGAAACGCGTGGGCGGCGTCGAGGTCGCCGAGACGCTCGATCGTGTGGGTGACGTCGTCCTCGTCGAGCAGCGCGACCAGCTCGTCGCGCAACCGCTCGCCGGAGAGGTGTGCAGCGATGCTCTGCTCCAGTGCCGTACGCGCGAGCGCCTCCGTCTCCTCGTCCATCCGGAAGCCAAGGCGGGTCTCGTAGCGGACGGCACGGAAGATGCGCGTCGGGTCGTCGAGAAACGACCGCGGGTGGAGCACGCGGATCGTCCTCGTCGCGAGGTCCGCCCGGCCGCGGTGCGGGTCGATCAGCCGGCCGAAGTCGTCCGCGCGGAGCGACGCGGCGATCGCGTTGATCGTGAAATCGCGCCGCGCGAGGTCCTCCTCGAGCGTCGCGAACTGCACCTCCGGTAAGGCGGCGGGCGCGCGGTAGGTCTCCGTGCGGGCGGTGGCGACGTCGATTTCGCCGCCGTCGTAGAGGATCTCGGCCGTCCCGAACGCCTCGTGCGTCTCCACGCGCCCGCCCAGCCGCTCGGAGAGACGCCGCGCAAAGGCCGGCACGTCGCCCTCGACGACGAGGTCGAGGTCGTAGCTCGGGTGGCCGAGCAGTGCGTCCCGGACGGCCCCGCCGACGACGTAGACGGGCTCGGAGGGGTCATCCGACTCCGTGATCGCCTCGAGCACGTCCGCGAAGCGCGGCTCGGCGCGGAGCTCGTCGGCGATCGACTCCCTCGAGGTGGGCACGTCTACGCCAGCGCGATCGCGTCGATCTCGACCAGCGCGCCCGACGGAAGCGCCGACACCTCGATCGTCGCGCGGGCCGGCGGCAGCTCGCCGACGTACTGCCGGTAGACCTCGTTCATCGCCTGGAAATCGTCCAGCTCTTGCAGGTAGACCGTCGTCTTCACGATCCGCTCGAGCCCGCTCCCGGCCGCCTCGAGAATCGCCCTCAGGTTCGCGAACACCTGCTCGGTCTGCTCCGCGATCCCCGCGGAGACCAGCTCTTGCGAGTCCGGGCGGAGGGCGAGCTGGCCGGAGACGAAGACGAGCCCGCCGGCGCGGATCGCCTGCGAGTACGGCGCGCCCTGGAAGGGCGCGGGCGCCGCTTCCGTGCGGACCGCTTCCTTTTCCATCGCTACTCCTTTCGGGGACGACAGGCTCGTGCGAGTGCGACCCCGAGGGCCTTGAACATCGCCTCCAGGACGTGCTGGGCGTCGTCGCCCGCAATCAGGCGCACATGGAGGGTGATCCCGGCGCCCTCGGCGAAGCGGCGAAGGAAGTCGGTGACGAGGTCGCTGTCGAGTCCGCCGACGCGCGCGTCGGAGAGATCGACGTTCGACGCGAGCACCGGACGCTCGGAGACCTCGAGGACGACGTGGGCGAGCGCCTCGTCGACCGGCAGGACGCCGGACCCGTAGCCACGGGCTCCCGCAGCGCGTAGCTCAGGCGAAAGGGCCTCCCCGAGCGCGTACGCGGCTGCGACCGCGTCTCGCGCGGAGTCGCGCGGCGCGAGCGCGACGACGACGTCGAAGCCCGCATAGTCGGCCAGCAGCGCGAGCAGGCCGTCGAGAACGGGGAGCCCGGTGTCGATGTTCGACCGCCCCTGCCCGGCGACCTGGACGCGGACCCGGAGCTGCTCGGTCTGGTCGCTCGTGCTCATGCCTCGGCGCAGGGTACCGCAGGCCTCTCCGTGCTCCCGGCCGGTAGCCTGCTGGCCAAAGGAGGCGTGATGGACGACCAGCAGATTCACGGGACGATCGAGCAACTCGTCGCCGAGGAGCACGACCTGTGGGAGCGCGAGTCGACCGGCAACGCGACCGACGACGACCGGCGGCGGCTCGAGGAGCTGAAGGTCTCGCTCGACCAGTGCTGGGACGTGCTCCGGCAGCGGCGGGCGCTTCGGGACGCCGGTCGTGACCCCGACGACGCCAGCGCCCGCCCCGAAGAGGTCGTCGAGAACTACTGGCAGTAGCTGTCGCGGCCGGCTGGCCGAGCTCGGGCGTGACCGTCTAGGCCTCGACGCGCTCGATCCGCGCGCCGAGCGAACGGAGCCGCTCGTCGATCCGCTCGTAGCCCTTGTCGATTTGGTGCGCGGCGCCGATCGTCGACTTCCCCTCGGCGCAGAGGCTGGCGAGCAGCATCGCCATCCCGGCGCGGATGTCCGGACTTTCCATCCGCTGCCCGACGAGCCTCGCAGGCCCGGTGACGACGGCCCGGTGAGGGTCGCAGAGGATGATGCGCCCGCCCATGCCGACGAGCTTGTCCACGAAGAAGAGGCGGCTCTCGAACATCTTCTCGAAGATCAGCACCGTCCCGAACGCCTGCGTCGCGACCGTGAGGGCGATCGAGGTCAGGTCGGCTGGAAACGCAGGCCACGGCCCGTCCTCGATCTTCGGGATGTGACCGCCGAGGTCGTCCTCGATGAGCAGCTCCTGCTGCAGTGGCACGTGCACCGACGTGCCCTCGATCTCGACCCTGACGCCGAGCCGGTGGAAGGCCGGGAGAATCGAGACGAGATCCTTCGGGTTCGCGTCCTCGATCGTGATGTCGCTGGAGGTCATCGCCGCGAGGCCGATCAGGCTCCCGACCTCGATGTGGTCGGCCGCGATCCGCCACTCGCCGCCGCGGAGGGCCTCCACCCCCTGGATGCGGAGGACGTTCGACTCGATGCCGTCGATCTCGGCGCCCAGAGAGACGAGGAAGCGGCAGAGGTCCTGCACGTGAGGCTCGCAGGCCGCGTTTCCGATCACGGTCTCGCCGGGCGTCAGGACGGCGGCCATGACCGTGTTCTCGGTCGCCATCACGCTGGCCTCGTCGAGGAAGATCTGCTCGCCGCGGAGCCCACCGTCGGCGCGCATCTGGTAGTGGTCCCGCACGTCGATCTCGGCGCCCATGCGCGCAAACGCGTGGATGTGCGGGTCGAGGCGGCGCCGGCCGATCACGTCGCCGCCCGGCGGCGGCACGCTCGCCCGGCCGAAGCGCGAGAGCAGCGGCCCTGCGAGCAGGAACGATGCTCGCATCTGCCCGCAGAGCACCGGGTCGAGCTCGTGCTTCGCCACGTCCGCCGCGGCCACGCGCACCTCGTTCGCCCCCGTCCAGGCGACGTCGGCGCCGAGGTCCTCCAGCAGGTCGAGCATCGTCTGGACGTCCCGGATCCGCGGGACGTTCGAGAGCGTGACCGGCTCGCCGGCGAGAACAGTCGACGCCAGGATGGGCAACGCGCCGTTCTTGTTCCCGGCCGCCTTCAGCGTCCCCGAGAGGCGGTGCCCGCCCTCGATCACGAAGGCCTCCATCAACTCGTGGGTGAGGACCGAGGCGGAGATCGCAGTAGGCTAGCGGACATGCCGGAACCGACCCGGGCGCAGGCCTGGGGCACCCTCACTCGTTACACGAAGAGCCAGGCGCTCCTCCGTCACGCGCTCGCGGTCGAGGCGTCGGTGCGCTGGTACGCGCGCTACTACGGCGAGGACGAGGAGCTCTGGGGCGTGACGGCGCTCCTGCACGACTTCGACTACGAGATCCATCCCACGCTCGACGAGCACCCGCAGAACGGCGCGCCGATTCTGCGGGACGAGGGCTATCCGGAAGTCGTGATCGAGGGCGTGCTCTCGCACGCCGAGCACCTCGCGATCCCGCGGGACACGCAGCTGAAGAAGACGCTGTTCGCGTGCGACGAGCTGTCGGGATTCGTCCACGCGTGCGCCCTCGTCCGGCCGGAGGGGCTGTCGACGCTCGAGCCGCGGTCGGTGCTGAAGAAGCTGAAGCAGCCGTCGTTCGCCGCCGGCGTGCACCGCGACGAGGTCTACGCCGGCGCCGAGCTGCTCGAGCTCGAGCTCTCCGAGCACGTCGGGAACGTGATCGCCGCGATGCGTCCGATCGCGTCCGAGCTGGGACTGCCCGCCTAGCGCAGCGTGACCTGGGTCACGCGCGTGGTGCGCCTCGTGCCGGCCGAGACGGTCCAGCGCACGGTGTAGGCCTCCCCGCGCTCGATCGTCGACGGCAGCCGGAGCTTCACGATCCAGGCCCCGCTCACGAGGACGAAACGCCAGCGCTGGGGCGCTTTCAGCGCGCGTCCGGTCATCACCGCCAGGACGTGCGCGCGAGTGGTCGAGGTGACGCGGGCCTGCAGATACCGGCCGGCCGGCCGGACGCTGACCCGCGCCGGAGCGCCGAAGACGAGGCGGTCGGCGAGCGAACGAACCGTCACCGAGAGCGGCTCGGTCGCGTTCCCGGCCCGATCGAAGGCGCGCACCTTCAGGCGCGTGACCGTGCGGACGACGAACGGCGAGGTGTACTCGTATCCGTTGTCGCTCCTCGGCACGCTGCCGTTCGTCGTGAACCTGATCGTCTCGACGCCCGACCCGGGCCTGTCGGCCGCCACGACCGACACCCTGACCGGCCCTGCATAGCCGCTCGCCAGGCAGGGTCGTCCGTTGCAGCGGACCATCAGCGTCGGGGGCCTGGGATCGGGCACGATCGTGAACGACGCGGCCGGTGAGGTGAGGCCGTCGGCGTTCGTGGCCGTGACGACCAGCGGCCCCACCGGCGGCGTGACCGACGACGTGAAGGTAAACGTCCTGCTCGGCCCCGTCCCGAGCTGCGTGAAGCCGGCAACGGTCGGGAAGCTGTACGTCTTCACGCCGGACTCGCCGTCGATCGACGCGGCGGTGACCGTGAAGCTGCCGCTCGTCCCGGGGCGGTAGTAGAGGACGTTTCCGTCGGCGCCGGCGTTCACGAGGCCGGTGAAGAGGAGGTTCGGGGTCGTAGGCGGGCTCGTGTCCACCTTCGCGTCGGCACTCGGCTGCGAGGCGGCGGAGACGTTGCCGACGTTGTCCGTCACCTTCAGCTGCCAGCGGTAGCAGTTACCCGTCGCCAGCGTCGTGTCCGCGCCGTTGACGAGCGTCACGGCCGCGAACGTCCCGAAGGTCCCGCACGTGCCGTTGTGCAGCTGCGCCGAGGCGCGCTCGACGACGTCCTTCGCGGGATCGACTCCGGCGCCGGCATCCGTCCCGCGCGAGAGCGTCAACGACACGGAGGTGGTCGCAAAGAACGGGCCACCCCCCAGCGTGATCGTCTGGCCGGTCGGCGCAGTCGAGTCGGCGTTGATCGCGACGGTGACGGTGCCGACCTGGAGGGTTCCCGTGAAGGCCGTCAGCGTCTTGGCGCCCGGCGCAGAGGCGCCCGCGGTCCACGTGTACGCGACCGGAGAGGAATACGGGCTGCTGGTGTCCGTGCCGCCCGTCGAGCCCGACCACCCGCTCGTCGTCGAGACGTCCGGGAACGTGACCGACGTGATTCCCGCCTGCGCCTTGGCGTTCAGGGTGAACGAGCCGGCGCCCGCCGGACGGAACCAGACCGTGCCGGCGCTGTAGTACTGGTCGCCTGCCCCGGAAACCTCCGTCGGCGCGTCGAGCGTCAGCACCGACGGGACCGCGGCGCTCGGCGACGGCGTCGTCGTGGTGGTCGTGGTGGTCGTAGCGGTCGTGGTGGTCGCGGACGTGTCGACGATCGCGTCCGCGGACGGTGCCGACGGGCTCGACGCATTCCCGAGCGCGTCCGAGACGGTGTAGCGGTAGCGGTAGCAGTTCCCGCTCGCCACGGAGGTGTCGGCGCCGCCGTCGAGGGTGATCGTGACCCACGACCCGAACGTCCCGCACGAGCCGCCCGGGTACGTCGCGGAGGCGCGCTCGACGACGCCGGAGTTCCCGGCGACGCCGGAGCCGGCGTCGGTTCCCTTCACGAGCTTGAGTGGCACCGAGAGGCTCGAGAACGTCGGCCCGCCCTTAAGCGCGACCGACTGGCCGGTGGGGGCGGTCGTGTCGTTCGTCAGCGTCAGCGTCGCGGTCGAGGTCTGGAGCGCCTTGTCCTCGCCGACGATCGCCTGGGCACCCGGCGAGGTGGTCGAACCGGCGGTCCAGCTGTACGTGCTCGAGGTGAACGCCGGCGCGCTCGTCACCGTCTCCGCCGGATGCGTCCAGCCGCCGGTCGAGACGAGCGGGTAGGTGACCTGCAGTGGCCCGGAGCCGGAGTCCGTGAGCGTGTCGCTGATCTTGAAGCTCCCCGCGCTCGAGCCGAGGTAGTAGAGCGTGCTCGTGCCGGACTTGAACGCGGTCTTCCCCGAGAGGCCGGTGACCGAGAAGGCGTGCGCGGGTGCGGTGCTGTCGGCGGCCGGGTGCACGACCTCCTTCGAGGCAGCACCGGTCGCGTCGCCGGCAACGGCTGCGCAGAGGACTGCAAGCACGGCCAGGAGCAGCGAGATGCGCTTCACATGGGGTAGATCGGCGGCGGCGGCGCGGACTTTCGGCCGCGGCGTCCCTCGTTCGGGTACCGCTGGGCCGGCTCAGAGGGCGCCGAGCAGCCGCTCGAGGTCTCCGTCGCTCGTCCACCAGCCGCAGGAGACTCGCACCCAGGGGGTGTTCGGCACGTGGCGGACGACGACTCCGGCCTCGTAGAGCGCCTCGGCCACGGCAGCCGGATCGCCGCCGGGCACGAAGGAGACGAGCCCGGCCTGGCCAGGCGCGGTGACGAGCTCGAAGGGCTCGGAGAGCATCGTGTAGCAGCGGGCGGAGATCTCGGCCGCGTGGTGGAAGGCCCAGTGCGGGACGAGCTGGATCGCCGCTGCGAGCCCCGCGAGCGAGGCGGTCGGGATCCACCCGGCGTCGAAGCGCGACGCGCCCGCCCTGGGCGTGTACGCACCCGCCTCGTCGTGGGCGAGCTGGGAGAAGTAGGTCGGCAGGGCGACGCGGAGCGCGTCCGGATCCCGGACGTAGAGCGCGCCGGTCGAGTCCGGGCCGCCGAGCCATTTCTGCCCGCTGACGGCGAAGTAGTCGTATCGCGCCGCCTCCACCGGGATCGCCCCGGCCGACTGGGCGCCGTCGACGAGCATCGGCAGCCCCGTCGCCTCCTGGAGCTCCTCGATCGGCAGGAGGTTGCCGGTCAGCCACGAGACGTGCGAGAGCGCGAGCAGCCGCGTCCGCTCCCCGACCTCCGCCAGAATCGCCTCGAGCGCCTCCTCCGGCAGGCGCTCGCGAATGCGGGCGATCCGGAGGCGCGCGCCGGAGGCCTGCACCGGGCCGAGCAGCCCGAAGTGCTCGCTGTCGGTGGTCACGACCTCGTCGTCCGGGCCGAGGTCGAGGCCGGCGAGGACGATGTTGCAGCCCTCGGTCGTGGAGGAGGTCAGAGCGACGTTCGCCTGGTCCACGTGGATCACCCCGGCAAGGGCGGTGCGCGCGTCCTCCCGCAGGGCGAGCATCTCGTCGACGTAGGGCTTGCCGCCGCGGCCTCGGTCGAGATCGGCCTGCTGGCGCGCCACCATCGCCTCGAGCGTCGGCCGTGCGAGCGGCCCCATCGAGCCCGCGTTCAGGAACGCGAGCCGCTCGAGGACGGGAAACTGGGCGCGGG
Source organism: Actinomycetota bacterium (assembly GCA_046734415.1). GTDB lineage: Bacteria > Actinomycetota > Thermoleophilia > Gaiellales > Gaiellaceae > DATBLE01. The sequence continues at coordinate 27,070 of JBKPRD010000121.1, forward strand.
CCTGGTCGAAGTTCACGGGACGGTTCTCTCGACGGGAGCGTGGTCAGACAGGAGCATGCCGTGCAGGCACCGTCGCTCGCGGGGCCAGACGCGCAGCGGGGACGGATCCTCGCCTCGGACGAGCACGTGATCGATCCCGGGCCCCTGGCCGGTGAAGCCCAGGTGGCGCAGGTCCGGGGTGAAGTTGAAGTCGCCGGCCATGACGACCCGCTCGTCCGGCCGGGCGAGCTCCAGGACGTGCTCGAGGGCGTTCTCGACCTGCGCCTGCGCGTAACCCGGCGCGTGCGTCGCGTGCAGGTGCGCGAGGACGAGCGACTTCGCATCCGGACGCTGCAGCCGGACGATTTGGCAGATCCGCCGCTCGCCCATCCCGATTCCGAGGACACCCCCCTCGTTCAGCACGAAGACGCTGCGTTTGCGGACCGCGAGGTCGTGCCGGAGCAGGATCGCGTTCGCCTGCCCCGTGACCAGCGAGCGGAAGAGGCCGGTGTTCAGGCTGGTGAGGAGCCGGTCGAGCGGCGGCGGCAGTCTCGGTCCGCGCGCGGCGTCCGCGAGCGCCCGCA
>JBKPRD010000122.1:0-9018 GCA_046734415.1 Actinomycetota bacterium
ACTTCTGGCCCTGCGTCAGGGCGTAGAAGACGAACTTGCGCAACTCGGGCGCCTTGTCAGTCTTCGTCGGCAGCAGGACGTACGAGAAGGTGCAGATCGGGTACGCCGTCGGAGAGGTCTTCGGCGGGTTGACGATGTGCATCTCGTTGTTCCTCGGCACCCTCTTCACGGTGTCGCCGGCCGCCTTGATCGCGCGCAGGCCCGGCGTGATGAACCTGCCCGCGGCGTTCCGCACCGAGGCGAACTTGATGTGGTTCGCCAACGCGTATGCGATGTCGACGTAGCCGATGCCGCCCTCGGTGTTCTTGACGACGCCGGCGAGGCCGGAGCTGCCTCGGCCGCCGATGCCGACCGGGAAGCTGACCGTCGTCGAGTTCCCGACCTTCGACTTGAACGTGCCACTGACCGACGCGAGGTAGTCGGTGAAGTTGTAGGTCGTGCCCGATCCGTCGGAGCGGAACACCGGGGTGATCTTCGTGCTCGGCAGGTTCACTCTCGGGTTGAGCGCCTTGATCGCCGGGGCGTCCCAGGTGGTGATGTTGCCGAGGTAGATGTTCGCGATCACCGGTCCCGTGAGCTTCAGGTTGTTCGGGACGCTCGGCAGGTTGTAGATGATCGAGGTGGACGAGAGCACCCATGGGATCTGGACGCAGCCCTTGCAGGCCGTCATCTGGTCCGGGGTCAGGGGAGCGTCGCTCGCGCCGAAGTCGACGGTCCGGGCGGTGATCGCCGCGATGCCGCCGCCCGAGCCGATCGGGTTGTAGTTGATGTGCGTGCCCGTCTTCGACTCGTAGTCCTTCTGCCACTGCGAGATCAGCGGGAACGGGAACGTCGCCCCTGCGCCGCTGAGCGTGCCGGCCTTCGTCGCCGAGCCGCCGGCGAGCGCGCCCGTGGCCGCGATCAGGCCGGCGACGACGAGCGCAGCGATGGACAGAGCTCTGGTCTTCATGCCGTCCTTTCTCCTGTTTCCGTGGGTCGGGCGAGAGTCTCGCGTCGAGCCTCCGGAACGTGGGCATTCGACCGGTGAAGCTGTGGTGAAAAGCGTGTGAACGTCGGCCTCAGCCGCTCTCGAGCTTCCGCCGGCTGCGCGCCAGCAGGGCACGCGAGATCAGGCTCGTGATCAGGACGAAGCTGATCAGCACGAAGGCCGCCGCCCACGCCTGGTCGTTCAGGTGCTTGTCGGGTGCCTCCGAGTACGTGAAGATCGTCACCGGGACGGAGGCGAGCGCGTGGTCGGGGTCGACCGAGACCGTGTTCCCGTACAGCGAGGACGTGAAGAGGAGCGGCGCGGTCTCGCCCGCGGCGCGCGCGATCGCGAGCGTCGTCCCGGTCAGGATCCCGCTCAGCGTCGTCGGCAGGATCACGCCGACGATCATCCGCCACTTGCTGACCCCGAGCGCGAGGCTCCCCTCGCGCAGGTGGTCCGGCACCAGCACGAGAATCTCCTGGGTCGCCCGGGAGATGAGCGGCAGCATGATGATCGCGAGCGCCAGCGCCCCGATGAAGCCGTTCTGGCCGCGCCCGACGACGAGCAGCACGAACAGGAAGATCCCGATCACGATCGACGGCAGGCCGTTGAGGACGTCGAGGGCCAGCTTGACGACGCGCGCGAGCCGGTGGTCGGCGAACTCGCTCACATAGATCGCGGTCAGCACGCCGAAGGGCAGTGCGATGAAGGCCCCGATGGCGACAAGCACGATGCTGCCGACGAAGGCGTGCGCGATCCCGCCGCCGCTTTCCCCGAACGTGGCGGCCGTCTTCGTGAACAGGTCGAGGTTGAGCGCCTTCAGCCCCCGGATGAAGACCGAGGCGGTGACGATCCCGAGCACGGCCACGGCGAGCCCCGAGGCGAGGATCCAGGAGATCTCGACCGCCTTGTTCTTCCGCTTCCGGCGGCGAACACGGCCCCCGGCCGCGAGGAGAGACCGGTGCGAGGCCTCGGCGGCCACTAGCTGCCCCCCGTCTTCTGGAACTCGAAGCGGTTGACGATGATCTGCGCGCCGAGGTTCGTCAGCAGCGCGAACACGAGCAGGATCAGCGCCAGGTAGATGATCGAGGCGACGTGCAGGTTCGATACGGCTCCCTGGTACTGGGCGGCGATCCGGCTGGCGAGCGTGTCGCCGGGCTGGAAGAGCGAGGTCGGGATCCCGGCGAAGCCGCCGATCACCTGCGTGACGGCGATCGCCTCGCCGACGGCCCGCCCCATGCCGAGCAGGACGGCCGCGACGACGCCGCCGCGGGTGAACGGAAAGACGACCCCGCGCACCATCTCCCAGCGGGTCAGGCCGAGGCCGTAGGCGCCCTCCTTCAGGTCGGGCGGGATCGACTTGAACAGCTCCCGAGTGATGCTCGCCGAGATCGGGACGATCATGATCGCCAGGATCAGGATCGCCGGCAGCATCCCCGCCTGCTGAGGTGTCCCGCTGAAGAGCGGGATCCAGCCGAACCAGGAGTGGAGCCACGGGTCGAGGTTGTCCCGGACGAACGGACCAAGGACGAAGATCCCCCAGAGGCCGAGGACGACGCTCGGCACCGCGGCGAGCATCTCGACAAGCGATCCGACGACGCCGCGGACCGCAGCCGGGGCCAGCTCGGTCAGGAAGAGCGCGATCGCGATCGCGAGCGGCCCCGCGATCAGGACCGCCGCGAACGAGGTCACCGCGGTCCCGTACAGGAACGCGAGCGCGCCGAACTGGTTGGTGACCGGGTTCCAGGTCTCGTGCCAGACGAACGGGAGCCCGAAGTACTTGATCGCCGGCCACGCCCCGTCGATCACCCGGTAGGCGATGGCGGCGAGGATCAGGACCGAGCCGAGCGCGGCCGCGCCCGTCAGGAGGTGGAGCGCGATGTCGCCGATCCGGTCGCTCAGGCGGCGCCGCGAAGCGAGCGCGCCGTGTGGGAGCTCGGAGACTGGCGCGTCCATGCGCGCGGAGCTTTACAGTCCCGCGGAGGCCCCGGAGGCCCGTTCACCACCTCGATACCGAACGTTCACATCCCCTAGACCCGGAGCCGAAGAGGCATGAGCGAGACTCACGACGTGTCGACAGACGTGTCAGCCAACGTGCCCGCAGACGTGACGTCGATCGACATCGCGTCGAGCCTGAAGCCGGAGGACGCCCCGGTCGCAAAGCGAGACGTCGTGTTCGGCATCGACGACCTGAGCGTTGCCTACGGAACGAACGTCGCCTGCAAGCGCATCACGATGGACGTCTACAAGAACCTGGTCACGGCGGTGATCGGCCCGTCCGGGTGCGGCAAGAGCACGTTCATCCGCTGCCTGAACCGGATGAACGACCTCGTTCCGAGCGTGAAGCTCGGCGGGCGGATCCTCTACCACGGCGAGAACCTGTACGGCTCCGAGGCCGACCCGGTCGAGGTGCGCCGGCGGATCGGAATGGTCTTCCAGAAGCCGAACCCGTTCCCGAAGTCGATCTACGACAACGTCGCGTTCGCGCCGAAGGTCCTGAAGCTGCCGGGATCGATGGACGAGCGCGTCGAGCAGGCACTCCGCGGCGCCGCCCTCTGGGACGAGGTCAAGGACCGCCTGAAGCTCAGCGCGCTCGCGCTGTCCGGCGGCCAGCAGCAGCGCCTCTGCATCGCGAGAGCGCTCGCGGTCGAGCCCGAGGTGATCCTGCTCGACGAGCCGGCGTCCGCCCTCGACCCGATCTCGACGGCGGCGATCGAGGACCTGATGCACGAGCTGAAGCGCGACTACACGCTCGTGATCGTCACCCACAACATGCAGCAGGCCGCGCGCGTCGCCGACATGACCGCGTTCTTCACCCTCGAGGTCGCCGAGGGCGACCGGTACGGGATTCTCGTCGAGTACGACGAGACGGCGACGATCTTCACGCATCCCTCCGACAAGCGAACCGAGGACTACGTCACCGGGCGCTTCGGATGAGGACGAGCTTTCACGAGGAGCTCGAGCGGCTGGAGGCCGATCTCCAGTCCGAGAGCGACCTCGTGCTCCGCTCGCTCCGCGCCGCCCTCTCCGCGCTGGAGCACGGCGACCGCGAGCTCGCCGAGGAGGTCATCCGCTTCGACGACGACGTCGACGAGCGCTACCTCGCGATCGAGAACGGCATCCAGAACCTGCTCGCCCGGCAGACGCCGGTCGCGACCGACCTCCGGCTCGTACTCGCGATCCTGCACATCAACCTCCACCTCGAACGCTGCGCCGACTACTGCGTCACGATCGCGAAGCTGATCAAGCTGACCGCGGACCTGCCCCGGGAGGAAGCGCTGATCGAAGCGTTCGAGGAGATGGGGCTGCGGGCGGAGCAGATGCTCCGAGTCGCCGTCGACTCGTTCGCCGCGCGTGACGTCCCGCGCACCGAGACGCTCGTCGACCTCGACGAGCTGATCGACCGGGCGAACCGGCGCGCGATGGAGCAGGTGTTCGCGATCGCGGACGATCTCGACAAGCGCCGCTGGGGGCTGCGGATGCTGATCGTCTCGCGCTGCCTGGAGCGCATCGGCGACCTCGCCGTCGACATCGGCGAGCAGACCGCCTACCTCGTCACCGGTGAGTTCCGGGAGTTCACGGACGCGTCGCGGCCAAGCCTCGCCGGTGCCTGAGCGCTAGCATCGAGAGATGGAGACCCCCTCCCGCGGCCTGCGGGTCACGTTCCACGAAGAGCTCGTGGAACTCGAGGAGGCGCTCCAGCGTGAGGGGGATCTGGTCGTCCGCTCGGTGCAGGCGGCGACGCGGGCGCTCGTCGAGGAGGACCTCGAGCTCGCCGACGAGGTGATCGCCTTCGACGACGACGTCGACGCGGGGTACTTCGCTATCGAGGAGGGGATCCAATCCCTGCTCGCCCGGCAGACGCCCGTTGCGACCGACCTCCGCCTCGTGCTCGCGATGCTCCATGTCAACCTGCACCTCGAGCGGATGGCCGACTACTGCGTCACGGTCGCGAAGTTGACGAAGCTCGCAGCGACCGGGTCGCGCGAGCCGCGGATCGTCGCGAGCATGGCAGAGATGGGCGTCCGCGCCGAGGAGATGACACGGGTCGCCCTGCGCTCCTTCCAGCACCGTGACGTCTCCCGCGCCGAAGCGCTCGTCGACCTCGACGAGCTGATCGACCGTGCCAACCGTCGGCTCGCCGAGCACGTGCTCGAGCTCCCAGCCGACCAGCGCGAGTGGGGCCTGCGGATGCTCGTCGTCTCCCGCTGCCTGGAGCGGATCGGTGACCATGCGGTCGATATCGGCGAGCAGACGGCCTACCTGGTCACCGGCGAGTTCCGAGAGTTCACGGACGCCTCGCACCCGGAGGCCTAGCCGCTCAGCCGCTACGCTGCGGCGCGGTGAAGGGAGGGCTGTGCACGCTGGCGGCGGTCGTCGCCCTCGCCGGCGCTGCGCCCGCCGGCACCGCGACGCAGCCGATCGTGCGGTTCGCCTTCACCGGCGACATCGCGATGGTCGCCGGCCCCGCGGAGTCGTACTTCAGCAACGTGTCGCTCGACCTGGTCGGCGACGTCGTGCTCGGGAACCTCGAGGGCACGCTGACCAACGCCGGCGCGACCAAGTGCGCGTCCGCGAGCCCCAACTGCTTCGCCTTCCACGCCCCGCCGACGTACGCGTCGCTCCTGCGCCGCGCGGGGTTCACGGTGATGAACCTCGCGAACAACCACGCGATGGATTACGGGGCTGCCGGTCAGGCGGACACCGTCGCGGCCGTGCGCGAGGCCGGCCTCCTGACCACCGGCCGGCCCGGCGAGATCGCCTACGCCAGGGCCCGCGGCACCCGCGTCGCCGTCGTCGGCTTCGCTCCCTATCCGTGGGCGCAGAGCCTGCTCCGGATCCCCGCGGCGCAGGCGCTCGTGCGCAAGGCCGACCGGTGGGCCGACCTCGTCGTCGTGACGATGCACGCGGGCGGCGAGGGCTCCGACCACCTGCACGTGCGTCCGGGGACGGAGTGGTTCCTCGGCGAGAACCGCGGCAACTCGATCGCCTTCGCGCACGCGGCCGTGCAGGCGGGCGCGGACCTCGTCGTCGGAAGCGGGCCGCACGTCCTGCGCGGGATGGAGTGGTACCGCGGCCGGCTGATCGCCTACTCGCTCGGGAACTTCGTCGGCTATCGCACCCTCAACACCGACGGCGTCACCGGCGTGACGGCGATCCTCCAGGTCACGCTCGCGCGAAACGCGTCCTGGGTCGCGGGCGAGCTCGTCCCGATCACGATCGCCGGCGACGGCATTCCGCGGCCGGACCCGGCCGAGGCGGCGCACGGCCTCGTCCGGAAGCTCTCGCGGGAGGACTTCGGCAGACGCGGCATGCTCGTCTCGCGAGCCGGCGTTCTCCGGCCACCGCGGTAGACCCCTGCGCGCAGGTAGCGTGGGGGCAGCATTCGCCTGGGGTCGAAAGGAAGGTGCGCATGTCCGCCGCCGTCGTCGCAACGACTTCGACCACGGACCACGAGGCCGGCCGCGGACACGCGCTGACGATCGACGGCGGCTGGCAGGAGGTGGCCGACACGGCGCTCGCCTTCCTCCGGAGGTTCGCTTGACGGTCGAGTGCACCCACCTCGACCAGATCCGGGTCACGGAGCTGCCGGAAAGGATCGCCGGGTGTGAGGAGTGCCTGAAGATCGGCGGGCGCTGGCTGCACCTGCGGATGTGCGAGACCTGCGGAAAGATCGGCTGCTGCGACTCTTCGCCGAACCGGCACGCTTCCCGGCACGCGCACGAGGACGGGCACCCGATCGCGCGCTCGGCAGAGCCCGGCGAGGAGTGGAGCTGGTGCTTCGTCGACGAGGTCGCCTTCGTGGTCGGCTAGCGATGGAACCGCTGCCCCCGCTGTCGCTCGAGCAATGGGAGCCGACGAAGGACACGCTCCACCTCTGGGTCCAGATCGTCGGCAAGGTGAAGATGGCCTCGCTGCCGCCGAAGAACCACTGGTGGCACGTGCCGCTGTACGTCGACGTGCGCGGCCTGACCACGCGGCTGCTGCACTCGGCCGACGGCGCCGGGTTCGAGATCCGGTTCGACTTCGTCGACGACCGGCTCGTCGTCGAGACGGCGAGCGCGGAACGGAGCTTCCAGCTCCGCGACGGCCTCTCGGTCGCCGACTTCGACGCGCAACTGCACGCGGCCCTCGGGGAGCTGGACGTGACGATCCTCGAGAAGCCCTTCGGCGTTCCGACGACCACGCCGTTCCCCGAGGACCGCGCGCATGCGACGTACGACGCGGACGCCGTCGGCCGCTTCTGGCGGGCGCTCGACTGGAGCGCCGGCGTGCTGGAGGAGTTCAGCGGCTGGTTCTGCGGCAAGCAGAGCCCCGTGCACCTGTTCTGGCACGGGCTCGACCTCGCCGTCACCCGGTTCGGCGGTCGGCCGGCACCGGCGCTGCCCGATGCCGACCCGGTGACCCGGGAGGCGTACTCGCACGAGGTCGTCTCGTTCGGCTTCTGGGCGGGCGACCAGAACGTGCGCGAGGCGACGTACTACTCGTACACGGCGCCCGAGCCTCCGGGCCTGCGCGAGAAGCCGCTCGTCCCCGTGCAGGCCTTCTGGGCCGACCAGGGCGCCGGCTCGCTCGCCCGGCTCCCGTACGAGGTCGTCCGCAGCGCCGACGACCCGCGCCAGACGCTGCTCGAGTTCCTCGAGAGCGCGTACGAGGCTGGGGCCGACGCGGCGGGCTGGGACCGGGCGGGGCTGATGTCCTCCTGGTGCCCGATCCCGGCGTGACGTCCGGCCGATGAGCTCGCGCCAGCGGCTGACGCTCGTCGCTGCGATCCTCGGCTCCAGCGTCGCGACGATCGACGGGACGATCGTCAACGTCGCGCTGCCCGCGATCCAGCGCGACCTCGGCGGCGGGCTCTCCGGGCAACAGTGGGTCTCGAACGCGTACCTGCTCGTGCTCGGCTCGCTGATCCTGATCGGCGGCTCGCTCGGCGACATCTACGGCGAGCGACGGGTGTTCGCGATCGGGGTCGGCGCGTTCGGCGTCTTCTCGGTCTTGTGCGCGCTGGCTCCGACGATCGGCGTGCTCATCGCGGCGCGGGCGCTCCAGGGCGCGGCGGCCGCACTCCTGACGCCGAGCTCGCTGGCGATCATCGTCATGGCCTTCCCGCCCGGCCAGCGATCGGCGGCGATCGGCTCCTGGACCGCGTGGGGCGGGATCGCGACGATCGTCGGCCCGCTGGTCGGCGGTCTCGTCGTCGACCGCGCCTCGTGGCGCTGGATCTTCGTCCTGAACGTGCCGCTGGTCGTCGCGACGATCATCCTGGTGCTCGCCGCCGTACCACCGGGCGGCCGGCACGTCGCCCGGCGGGTCGACTGGCCGGGCGCCGCGCTCTGCGGGCTCGGCCTCGCCGGGTTCGTCTACGGTCTGATCGAGCAGCCGCGGTACGGATGGTCGGACCCGCGGATCTACCTCTCGCTCGTCCTCGGCGTGCTCGTCTTCGCGTCTTTCCTGCTGTACGAGCGTCGCGCCGCCGAGCCGATGCTGAAGCTCGAGCTCTTCTCCCGGCGCAACTTCGCGGTCGCGAACGTCGAGACGTTGACGATGTACGCCGGCCTCGCGATCCTCTTCTTCTACCTCGTCATCTACCTGCAGGAGGTCGCCGGGTACAGCGCGCTCCGCGCGGGGCTCGTGACGCTCCCGGTGACGATCGTGATTTTCCTGCTCTCGCGACGGTTCGGGATGCTCGCCGACCGCCTCGGGCCGCGCCTGTTCATGGGTGTCGGGCCGCTGGTCGCCGCGGGCGGAATCCTGCTCCTGCTGCGCACGGGCATGAACGTCTCCTACTGGTCGGACCTCCTGCCGGCGTTGCTGCTGTTCGGGCTCGGGCTGTCGATGACGGTCGCGCCGCTGACGGCGACCGTGCTCGCCGACGCGGACGAGAGCGACGCCGGAATCGCATCGGCCATCAACAACGCGATCGCGCGGGTGGCAGGCCTCGTGGGTGTGTCGGTGATCGGCGTGGTCGTCGCCGGCCGTCTCGTCGGCGACACGTTCGCGGCCGACCAGGGCTCGGTCGACGCGTTCCACGAGGCGCTCCTGATCTGCGC
>JBKPRD010000123.1:0-18871 GCA_046734415.1 Actinomycetota bacterium
TGGCCGTACTTCCCCAGCGCGTAGAAGCGTCCCTGCCGCTCCACGTCGAGCCACCAGAAGTACCGGTAACCGTAGGCGTAGGCCGGGCCGGTGGTCGTCTCCGCGCGGGTGGCCGCGCGTACCCAGTCTTCGGAGACGATCCTTCGGCCGTTCCATTTTCCGTTGTGGAGGAGGAGCAGCCCGAAGCGTGCGTAGTCGACTGCCCTCGCGTTTAGGCCGCTCTCCATCTTCTCGAACCCGGACCGCTCCGAGTCGAGGTTCCAGGTGGCGTCGGCTTCGGCTCCCAGCGGCTGCCAGAGTCTCGTGGCCATGAAGCCGGAGACGGAGGTGCCGGTGGTGCGCTCGAGCACCCGCCCGAGCAGCAGCGGGTGGTAGTTGTTGTATTGCCACGCGATTCCGGGCGGCCCCTCGATTCGGACCCGGTTCAGGGCGACATCCCGCAGATCCGCGCCGTAGTACGTGTACGTGTCGTCACCCAAGGGCAGAAAACCGCCCTCCCGGTAGCGGATGCCGGACGACATCGTCAGCAGGTCGCGGAGCCTGATCTTTCGAAACCTGGGATCGCGCGCCGCCAGTTCGGGCAGGTAGTCGGTGATCCGATCGTCGACGCTTCCGATCAGCCCCTCGTCGATTGCGATTCCGACCAGCGTCGACACGAACGACTTGGCGACGGAGAAGGAAGTCTGGAGGCTCTCCCGGGTAGAGCCGCCTAAGTAGCGCTCCAAGACGAGGCGGTCGTCGTGGACAACGACAAACGCGAGCGTGTCCGTCTCGCGCAGGAACACGTCGAGCTTCTTTTTTTCGCCGCCGACGACGAGGTCGACCTCAGTACCGGCGGGAAGTCGACTCGCGCGAGCACCTGCGGGTATCCGCCGCGCCGGGAACCGATACTGGTCACCGACATCCGACTCGCGCCAGATCAACGCCCGAGCGAATGTGGACTCGTCGGTCGACAACCGCGCCCAGACATAGACGCCGAGCAGTCCCGCGATCAGCAGTGCGAGGAAGCCGCCCGCGACGAGAACGATCCGACGCACCCACCGCCGCTTTGCCTTCATCGGCCCATGCGCCATCGGCGCCTTCGAGCGCGAGCGCAACTCGGGTCCCGACGCCCCTCGCGCATGACTCCGGTTCTAGCGGCGACGACGCCAATGCGCATCGGCCCCAAGCCTCGAGGTCGACTCCGACTGGAGGTGGAGCGATTTACTCGAGCGTGATGCCTGGCGTGACGACGCCGTGGTCGTAAGCGAACACAATCGCCGCCGCGCGGTCGCGCACGCCGAGCTTGCCGAAGATGCTCCCGACGTGCGTCTTTACCGTGGCCTCGGCCACGAACAGGGTCTGTCCGATCTCGGCGTTGGTCGCACCGCGCGCCATCAGGCGCAGAACGTCGTGCTCACGGTCGGTCAACAGATCGAGGCGGGCGGCGTCGCGGGCAGCCGGGGCGACCACGCGTCTGTAGCGCTCGAGAAACCGCGGAGCGACCGCCGGATCGAACCATGCCGCGCCGCCGGCGACGGCTCGGACGGCGGCGATCAGATCGTCCGCGGTGGAGTCCTTGAGGACGAAGCCGGCAGCGCCCGCCTCGATCGCGCCCCACAAGACCTCGTCCTCGCCGAACGTCGTGAGCACGAGCACCTCGAGCGGGTCGTCGAGACAGCGCAACTGTGCGGTCGCGGAGATGCCGTCGAGCGCAGGCATACGGACGTCCATGAGGACCACGTCCGGGCGAAGGGCTGGGAGCTCCTCCACCGCTTGCCGGCCATCGGCGCACTCGGCCACGACCTCAAACCCGTCTGCCGGCGAGAGAATTCGCGCCAGTCCTGCGCGGACGATGGCCTGGTCGTCGACGATGGCAACTCGGATCACCGGCTTCCCTCGTCCTTCATCGGAAGCTCGCAGCGCACCTCCCAGCCATCGCGCGCCGGCCCGGCGGCGAACCTGCCGCCGAGCGCCGTCGCCCGCTCCTGCATCCCGATCAGCCCGTAATGAGGTCGCTCTCGCTCGGCAGTCGATCCTGCAAGGACAGGTCCGCTGGTCTCCGCGAGGAGCGCGACTCGCCCGTCTCCAAGCTCGAGTCCGAGCATTGTCCGTGCATGCGGGGCGTGACGGGCCGCGTTCGCGAGCGCTTCCTGCGCGATCCGATAGAGCGCGACGCCGACCCGTGGTGATATCTCCGAGAAGTCGCCTCGCATTCGCAGCTCGACGGCGAGACCTCCCGCCCGTGCCTGGTCGACGAGCGCGGGGATCTCGCTCGCTGCGGGGACCGGCGTCGGCACGCCCGCCTCGTCGTCGCTGCGGAGGAACGTCACCGTGCGACGAAGTTCCTGCATGCTGCGGCGGCCGACATTCTCGGCGGATCGCAGCGCCTCGTCGGCAGCATCCGCGTCGCGGCGCAGCACGTGGCGGGCGCTCGTGATCTGGAGCATGACGGCGGCCAAACCGTGACCGACGAAGTCGTGGACGTCACGGGCGATCTGACGGCGTTCTTCGAGCAGCGTCTGCTGGGCCAGCTGATGCCGCGTGCGCTCGAGCTCGACCACGAGTCGTTCCTGGCGTGCGACCGCGCGCCCGACGACCCAGATGAATGCGGTGGCCACGACCCAGATGCCGGTGGCGATCTCCATCGGATCCTGGACGACCGCGACGAGCACCGGCGTAGCCGCCGCGAGCAGACCGAGCGACGCGGCCGCACCGAATGGACGAGACCAACGCGCGGCCGCGAAGGCAAGCAGACAGGCATTGAACATGACGGGCTCGAGGTCGCCGGAACGCTGCGCCACGACCACCGGAACGACAATGGCGGGCGCGACAGCGGCGAGCGGGACACTGCGGGTGAATGCCCACAGGCCCCACGCGAATACCGGCACTACCGTAAGCGCGATATCGACGCTCGAGGACGGCTGGGTGATCGCCGCGACGAGGCCGAACGCCAGCGAGAAGAACGGGACAACACGGCGAAATTCGTCTGCCTGGAACCAATCTCGCCTCAACCCTCCAGTCACACGCCGACTGTACTCCGCGAGTCGCGATGCGATGTCGTTCTCGAGGCGGAGTTGCGAATTCCGCCCGCGGATGGATCTCGTCCGGGGTGCCGGTCTTCCAACGCGTGCCTTCGGGAGCATGGATCGTTCTACCTGCCCGGCTGGGTTCACGGCACTATTCCAGGTGGAGGGCGGGCGTCGGTTACCGGCGCGCCAACTCCGTCAGCAGTTTCGCCGCTCGTCCCCGCGTCCCGGCCTGAGGCTCAGACAACGCCGAAGCCATCGGCGTCACGGTGTCTGCTGGCAGCGCCACGGTGACGACGAGGCCACCACCTTCGCGCGCTGCCACTGCTGCCTCGCCGCCATGGGCGGAGGCCACCGCGGCGACGATCGAGAGCCCGAGCCCCGCGCCGCCGCTGTCGCGAGAACGCGACTCGTCGACGCGGAAGAACGGCTCGAAGAGACGCGGCACGACCGCATCCGGGATGCGCTGGCCGCTGTTGCTGACGCGCAGTACCGCCCGGTGATCGCTCTCGGAGAGCTCAATGCGGACGAAGCCTCCGGGATGGTTGTAACGGAGGGCGTTCTCCACGAGGTTCGCGACCAGACGCTCCAAGAGCGGCCGATCGCCACGGCAGGACACCGGCTGACAAGCTGTTTCGATGCCGATGCCCCGCGCTGCCGCGGCTGGCTCGTAGGCGACCACGACCGTTCGTGCCAGTTCGGCGAGGTCGACGCTGTCGTGACGGCGGACGGCCGCCTGGCCTCTGGCGAGGATCAGCAGGCTGGTGATCAGTGCCTCGCTCCGGCCGACGGCGTCGTGGACGACGGTTGCCATCTCACGGAGCTCGGCCGTCGTGACGCTCGGGTCGTCGAGCCGCTCGTCGATCTCGGCGCGGATGATCGCCAGCGGCGTCCGCAGCTCGTGAGAGGCGTTGGCGACGAAGCTCCGCTGACTGGCGAACGTCCGGTCGAGGCGCTCGAGCATCGCGTCGAAGGTGTCCGCCAACTCGCGCAGCTCGTCTGCCGGGCCGTCGAGAGCGATTCGTTCGCCGAGGTCTCCCTCGGCCGCCACCTTCCGCGCCGTCGCGGTGATCCGACCTACGGGTCGCAGGGCGCGCCCGGCAACGAGCCAGCCCGCGAGCACGGAGATGAGCGTGGTGCCGCCGAGCGCGAGCGCGAATTCGATCATCGTTTCCCGACGTAAGTGTCCGCTCACCCTTCCTTCCGCGTCCTTCCGCGCGTTTTCGAGTTTGGCCAGAACCTCGCTGTCGGGCCCCATCAGCCGGACGCCCGGCGGCACAAGGACCTTCTCCGGTGGGACGCCGTCCTCCCCGACCGGCACCGCCACGGTCGGGACCGCCCCACCGGCTACGAGTTCCTTCGTAACGCGCACAGGGAAGTTGGATGTGTTTCTGCTCACGATCACGTAGCTGATCGCCAGGAGGGCGGTGCCTAGAAGCAGGAAGATCGACGCGTACCACGCGGTGAGGCGGAGACGGACGGTCGGGCGCATCACGCGATCCGGTAGCCGGAGCCGGTCACGGTCTCGATGAGGGGCGGGTCGCCGAGCTTGCGCCGTAACCGTCCGAGCGCAACGCGCACTGTGTTTTCGAACGGCTCGAACCGCTCGTCCCACAGACGGCGGCGCAGCACGTCCGTGCTCAGTACGCGGCCCTCGGCGCGCAGCAGCGCTTCGAGCAGGTCAAATTCTCGGGGGGCGAGCTCCACCGGCCGGCCGGCGCGACGGACCATGCGTCCGCCGGAGTCGAGCTCGAGATCGCCGCGCCTGAGGACCGCCGGCGCGGGACTCGCGGTACGTCGTGCGAGCGCGCGCAGGCGCGCGTCGAGCTCCGCGAGCACGACCGGCTTCACGAGGTAATCATCGGCGCCGAGATCGAGTCCGCCCACCAGTTCGTCGGTCGAGTCCGCCGCGGTCAGCATCAGGATCCGCATCGCCGCGCCGGCTGCGACCAGTCGGCGGCAGACCTCGTCGCCATGCAGCACCGGCAGGTAACGGTCGAGGACGACGACGTCGTACGGCACGAGCCGCGCCTTCGCCAGCGCGCTCTCTCCGTCATGGGCGACATCGACTGCCATTCCCTGGCGGCGGAGCCAGCGGGCGAGCGCCGCCGCTAGCGGACGCTCATCCTCGACAAGGAGGACGCGAATCACGGATCCCCCGCGACCGTCATCTCCTCCTTCATGGTGGCACGAGGAGCCAGGCGTCGGCCGGACGACGCCTTCGGAGAGGCGCCGCCCGGCCGTCGGAGCGCAGAGTGCTAGGGCGTGTCGGCAACACGGACCTCGGGGGCTCCCGGCCCGCCGATTGCGTCGACCTTCTCGTCGCACGGCCCGGGCAGGCCCTTCTGGTTCACGAGTTTGTCGACAGCCTTTTCGAGGTCGGCAGTCGCCGCCTCGATCAGCGCCTGCTTCAGCCCGCCGACCGACTTGCCCTGCGCCGACGCGATCTCGGCGAGCGACTTCCCCGCGCGAAGCTCCTGCGTCAGCTCGTCGACGCTGAGCCCGAGATAGTCGGCCGCCGTCTCGAACGGCTCGCCGAGCGCGATATCTGGCCCGGCGCCCTTGGCTTCGATCCGGACCCTGATGCCACCCTTCCCGTTCACGAGGTCGTCGACGGCGACGCGCAGCTTGCTCAGGATCGCCTGAGCCTCATCAGCCGTGAGGTCCCCGTCGGCGACAGCCCGATCGAGGCCGGACTTCGCGGCGTCGAGCACGGCTTGCTTCAACCCGTCGACGGACTTGCCATGTGCGGTCGCGACCTCAGCAAGCGACTTCCCGCCTTCGAGCTCCTGCGCAAGCTGCTCTTGCGAGAGTCCGAGGTACGCGGCCGCACCCTCGAGCGGGTCGGGAAGTGGTTTGGGCGGAAGCGGACCGCAGTCGTCGATCGAGCCGACGGGCCGCGAAACTGCGTTGGCAAAGAAGTCAACGCCTGACTTCGACGCCGGCTGCGGCTCGCCGGACGAGCCGGAACCGGATTCTGCGAGAGCGGTCGCACCTCCTGCCACAAGCACCAGCGCTGCGGCGGCCGCTGCTGCGACGAGGGTTCGGCGTGATCTGAGTCGCATCGTTGTCTCCTTTCGTTCGGTGATCCGACTCGTTGAGCTTGGCCGCGCGCGAGTGACATCCGCGTGACAATCGCGGCGGGAAGATTCGAACGACGCGTACACAGAGCGCGAAAACGCAGTCGCGGACGCTCGGCTAACGTTCGAGCATGCCCTCCGAGGGCCATGAGCGGGCTGACCGACCGAAGGAGGACGTGCTCGCAACTCTTCGGCGCATGGGTGCTCCCGAAGAGGCGCTTCGAGCCGTCGACGCCGAGTTCGGTGACCAGGTTGACCTGAACGAAGCGGTCAACCTTCTACTTCGCTATGGGGTCACCCGCGACTGGGCAGTCAGCCGCATGGGCGGAAGCCCCTAGCCCTTTCCCACTCACGGGTCGTGGTCTCTCGGCGCGCCCTTGGCGGCTTCACCACCTACAGCGGCCGGTACACGTACCCCTGCCACATGTTCGAGCACGAAGACCGCGACATGATGCGACCCTTCGTGACGATGGCCCTGGCCCCGGAGCTGATGCCGTTCATGGGCTGACGCCACATGGTGTCGAGTAACCGTCAGCGCGACGCCGAGCGGACGGCAGCATCGGACCAGCTGCTCGGCAGGCTCGCACGGGGGGCGGCTGCGGACTCGTCCGCGAGCGTCAGGACCGTCGTCATCGCCTTCGCCGCGAACGCGCTGGTCGCGGTCGCGAAGACCGTCGCCGCGACGATCACCGGATCGGCGTCGCTCCTCGCGGAGGCGGCGCACTCCTGGGCGGATACGGGCAACGAGGTGTTCCTGCTCGTCGCCAACCGGCGTTCGCGGCGCCCACCGGACGATGCGCATCCCCTTGGTTACGGGCGAGAGGTCTATGTCTGGGCGCTGCTCGCGGCGCTCGGACTGTTCGTGGCCGGTGCCGCCGTGTCGGTCACGCACGGCGTGCAGGAGCTGGTGAGGCCGGAGGCGGCGACCAACTTCGCCGTCGGCTACGCCGTCCTCGCCGTTTCCTTCGTGCTCGAAGGGGTCTCGTTCTTGCGCTCGGTCCGCCAAGCGAAGCCTGCAGCCCAGCTGATGGAGCGCGACCTGATCGAGCAGGTGATGGCGACGTCCGATCCGACCCTGCGCGCCGTCTTTGCCGAAGACTCGGCCGCCCTGATCGGCCTGGTCATCGCCGCCGCCGGCCTCGGCGCACACGAGCTGACGGGGTCCGCAGCCCCGGACGCCGTCGGGTCGATCCTGATCGGCCTGCTGCTTGCGGCGGTCGCGATCCACCTCTTCGACCGGAATCGCGAGTTCCTGGTCGGCGAAGAAGTGGACCCCCGGATCCGCGAGGCGGTATCCGCGCACTGTTGAAGGAGCCTGAGGTGGCGCGCGTCACGTATCTGAGGCTGGAGATCGTCGGCCCGGGGATGGTCTCGGTCGTCGGCGACGTCGACCTCGTGGGAGACGACACCGAGTCGCACGTCGCGGTTCGGCTCCGCGCGCTCGAGGCAAAGATCGCAGCCTCACCGGCGGTGGCCGGCGCCGTGCTGAGCCTGTCGGCGCCCGACGAGCCGTCGTTGGCCGTGTGAGCCGTTTGGGACGCGTGGCCTTCAGCGTCTCTCGTGCAGGAAACGGACGCGCTCGTCGGCCGAGAGCGGGCGGTGCACCTTCGCGGCGAGCGCGAGGAGGTCGTCGACGGTGCCGCAGAGCGCGCACGTGTAGACGCGGAGGGCTCCGTCGTAGCCCACGACCGCGACGTGGCGGCCGTCGGGGCTGAAGGCCACGCGCCAGATCGGGCGCGAGGCTCCGCGCAGGCGCTCGAGCTCCTGCCCCCTCTCGGCGTCCCAGATGCGGGCGGTGCGGTCGGCGCTCCCGGTCACGGCGAATCTGCCGTCCGGGCTCAGCGCGGCGGTATCGACGAGTGCCTTGTGCCCACGAAGGACGACGCTCCGCCGCGTCGCGAGGTCCCAGACACGCGCCGTCTCGTCGCCCGACGCGCTGATCACGCGTCTGCCGTCGGCGCTGAACGACGCAGCGAAGACGGACCCCGTGTGGCCGCGCAGGACGGCGAGGCTCGTTCCGTCGGCGCGCCAGAGCCGGACGGTGTCGTCGCTGCTCCCGGTCATGATCGTGCGGCCGTCCGGGCTGAACGCCGCCGCGTGGACGGCGTCGCCGTGGCGGAGAACGGCGAGCAGGCGGCCGCTCGAGGCCGACCAGAGGCGGGCGGTACCGTCGGAGCCCGCGGTGAGGACGCGCGACCCGTCGGGGCTGAACGCGCCGACCTGCAGGTCTCCTGCCCCACCGCGCAGCGCCGTGGCCCGGGGGCGGTCGCCCCCCCTCCATACCACTGCGGTCCCGCCGGGGCCGACCGCGAGGACGGTGTGCCCGTCGGGGGCGAACGCGGTGTCGGCCAACATCCCGTTGCCGCGCTTCAGCGTCATCAGCACGCGCCCGCTGCGGGAGTCCCAGATGCGCACGGTTCCGAACGGCCCGGACGCGACGACGCGGCTCGCGTCGGGGCTGAACGCCGCCGCCGAAGCTCCGATGGGCAGCCGCACGATGTCGGGCGGCCTCCCGAGCCGCACGACGAGGATCTCGCCGGCGCCGGCGGAGACGATCGCGTCTCCCCTGCGGCTGAACTCGACGTCGCTCCGGGCGCCCCTTTCGACCCCGACCACGAGCTGGGGGAGCCCGTAGCTGACGTCCCAGACGCGGGCGGTCCCGTCGGCGCCGGCCGTCAGGATGCGCCGCCCGTCGCGGCTGAAGGCCACCGAGCCGACCCAGCCGTCGTGGCCGCGCAGGGCGAGGATCTGGTCGCCTGTGCGCGAATCCCACACCCGCGCCGTGCCGTCCCCGCTCGCCGTCGCGAGCAGGCGGCCGTCCGGGCTGAACGCGACGTCGCTGACGATGCTGCCGTGCCCTCGCATGACCGCGAGCTGCCGTCCGGTCCGCGCATCCCAGACGCGGGCGGTGCCGCCCGCGTCGCCGGTGGCGACGCGGGCGCCGGACGGCGCGAAGACCGCTCTGCCGACGATGCCGGAGTGGCCCACCAGCACGACCGGCCGGGCCGATCCGTCCCACACACGGGCTGTGCCGTCTTTGCTCGCGGTGACGATCCGGCGGCCGTCGGGGCTGAAGTGCGCGTCCCAGATCTCGCCCTTGTGCCCGCGGAGGACCTCGACGAGCCGGGCTGTGCGCGCGTCCCAGACTCGTGGCGCGTGATCGTCGCCCGCGGTCAGCATCCGCCGGCCGTCGCGGCTGAACCGGCACGTGTCCACGCGGGCGGTGTGACCCCGCAGGACGGCGAGTGTGTCGCCCGTGCTCGCGTCCGACAGGCGCGCAGTGCGGCCGTTGCCGCAGGAGAGGACCCGCGTGCCGTCCGGGCTGAACGAGGCGTGCATGACCCCGCGCCGGCCGCGGAGGGTGACGAGCCGCCGCCCGCTGTGGGCGTCCCAGATCGCCACGGTGCCGTCGGCGCCGGCCGTGACGACGCGGGTGCCGTCGGGACTGAACGAGGCGCGCGCAACGGAGTCGCCCGGGCCGACGAGGCGCAGGAGCCGACGGCCAGTCGCCGCGTCCCAGATCGCAGCAGTACCGTCGTCGCTCGCCGTCAGGATCCGAGAACCGTCGCGGCTGTACTGCGCGCCGTTGATCCACTTGCGTTGGCGCAGCTCGAACAGCTGGTGCGAGGAGGCTAGCGCCGTCCGCAGAGCGTCTTCCGCCTCGCGCGTGGGGCGCACCTCCGCCGCCCGTCGCGCCAGCACGACCGACAGCTGAGGATCGGCCCCGAGCTGCGCATCGGCTGCCGTCGCGAGCTCCCGCGAACGAGCCGCGTGCGCGTTGGCGATCGCCGTGTTGCGCTGAAGGAGGGCGAAGATCGCGAGGCCGACGGCCACGGCGAGCGCGGACGCCACCGAGGCGAGGATCTGCCGAGAGCGGCGCGTCGCTCCGCGCCGGCCGGCGAGGATGTACGCCACCTGGATGGCGGTCGCCCGCTCGCGGTGCTGCTCCTGCTCGGCCAACCACCGCTCGGCGTCTCGGAGATCGCTCCCACGCAGGAGGTAGCTCTTGTCGCGGCCGTGGCGCTCCCACTCGAGCGCGCGCACGAGAAGGCGCGCATGCGCATCGACCCACTCGAGATCCGTCTCGAGCGCCTCCAGGAGCGTCTCGAGCGATTGCTCGAAAGTCCCGTCGGTGAAGAAGATCCAGTTCGGCGCGGAGAGGTGCTCCGGGACCTCGCGCGCATCGACCTGACGGACGACCACGGGGACGATCCGCTTCCCGGCCCCGACCGCATGATCGAGCTCCTGCCGGCAGACGTCGGAGGCGATCGCGTCCGGGCTGACGACGAAGACAAACGCCTTCGCAGCCTCGATTCCCGCCTCGACCTTGCGCCGCCAGTCCGCCGTCGGCGGGATGTCCTCCCAGTCGACCCAGGCGTCCTTGCCGCGCTCGCGCAGGGCCGCGGCCAGCTCACGGACGAACGCGACATCGTGCCGCGAGTACGAGACGAAGAGCTCCGGCCGCTCGCCGACCTGGGGCTCTGCGGGGGCGGCCGAGCCCGCCGGCGCGTCGCCCGCCTGCCCGGCCACGGGCGACGATGCCGCCGCGGGTCTGTCGGCGCCCGCATGCACCGTGCGATCCCCCCTTTCTCTCGTCCGATTGAATCACGGGCGGAGCTGCGAGTCCATTGCGGATTCAGCTCGAGCCGGTTGTGCTCTGCTTCTGGGCCGCCACCTCGGTGATGTATGCGTCGACTTCTCTCTGGATCAAGTCCTCGACGCGGCTCGCGAAGGTGCCAAATGCCTGGGCGTGACTACCGTCGGCGGAGGCATACGGCCCCGCGGCCTGGAAGAAGAGCCACCCCTCGATCTTGAGCCGTTCGGCTGCCGATCGATAGTTCCGCCAACGCTGGCCGAACTGGAAGAAGCCCTCGACGGCTGCGCTGACCGCGACGACAAGGCTCACGACCCACGTTGCGATCTGCCCAGCCCTTCCGGCTGAACCGTCCAGAGTGGTGAGCGGGACGAGTGCCGGGACGATGACTGCGCCGACGATCGTGACCAGGCGCAAGCGGTAGTAGAACCACTGCGCCTCTGCGGCCTTCGACTCAATCCACAACAACTGATCCAGCCAGCGCAGCTTGAGGAACTGACGCTCGCGATCATCGAGGTCCGCTGCGTCGATCAGGCCACCGAACGTCAGCCTCAACTCGTCTGTGTAGGACCGACTCATCCGGGAGGCCTCCCTGCGAGCACGTCGTCGAGGAGCAGAGCCACCGAGTCCGGGTCGCGCGCGTCGACTGCATGGAGGAGCCCTGAGGCGGCCAGCGTCGCAATCGCTGGGTCGGTGGCCTCGCCACGGATGGCGGCCGCGAGGGCGTCGGCGGTCCGGCCGCTACCGTCCAGCACGACGACCCGCCGGTCGGCGTCGATGCTGAGGCGCACGTCTTCGACGGCGATCTCACCACCATCGACGAGGACGGTTGCCGAACCCTCCGAGCCGGAGACGACCGATGCGAGCCGGGCCAGCCACGGCGCCTCCTCTCCCCACTCCGAGCCGGGGACGAAGACGAAGTGTGTGTGGTTCGGCTCCAGTTCCATCCCGTCCACGGTCGCTCTCATCGAATCATCCGTCAACTCCTCGACGACCACGCCGACGAGCGGAAAGCGTGCGCCGCTGTCACCCCTCGCGCCCCCGATCAGGCGCATCACCCCCGTGTCGGTGCCGCCGTCGATGACCGTTGCGCCGTGTCGCTGCGCCAACGGAGCGAGAACGTCCCTGAACAAGGGTGCGAGGCGCCGTTCGTCGGCGGCAGACATGCGGCTCGCGCCGCCGACGACGACGAGCACCGCACGTCCGCCGACTCCGAGCTCGTCCGCGGCCCGCGCCAGATCGGCGACGGAGCCGACGCGGACGGCGTTTGCCCGGCGCCCACCGCCGAGCCTGACCGGAAACGGTCCTTCCACTCCCAGCATCCTCCGCGTCGAGAGCGCGGATGTCGAGTGATCCAGCGCGCGTTCGTCCGCGCCGCCCCGGCTCAGACCGCGCTGTCGACGATGCCGCCGTACTGGTCGACGGTGATCAGCCTGTGCTCGATGCCGCCCGTGATCCAGAGGGCGAACCAGACGATTCCCCAGATCCCGACCGTGACGATCGTCAGGATCAGGTGCAGCGTGTTGTTGAGCTTCTTGCCCTTCGCGAGCGTGGCCTGGACGTCCGAGCGCGATTCCACCCGCCAGCCGTCCGCCTCTGCCCGGTGAACCGCAGCGTCGAGAGTCGCCTTCCGACCCTCGGCGCTCATGGCTCCTGAAGCGGCGGTCTCGGGCACTGCCGCCGGAGGCTCGTTCGTACCTGATCCTTCCACGCCGACCTCCCTGAGAGAACACCGACCTGCGCGAGATTGTCCTCTCGGTGGCGCGTCGGCGCAAGAGACTGCCGCTTGACAGCGGGGCACGACCCGCCCCGCTCACTCTAGGGCCGGAAGTTCTTCGTGTGCCAGGACCGGACGACGACGAACCTCGTCCCCTTCCAGTGGAAGCGCCGGTGGTCGAACCCGCCCGTCGGACAGCAGTTCGGATCGTTCCGCCTGTAGACCGGTTGCGTCTCGACGAGGTCGCGGCCGACGCGCGTCAGGCCGAGCTTGTAGCCGCCGCCGGTGAGGCCGACCCTCCAGCTTGCGGGGGTGCGGCGGAAGACGACGTAGCCGATGTCGCCCGCGGTGCCGCCGCTTGCGATCGAGACCGCGAGATCGGTGCGGCCGTCGCGGGTGAAGTCGAAGCAGATCACCTCGTCGACGCTGCGCGGGTCGACCGCCTGGGCGGTGTCGCCGAGGGTCTTCACGCGCACGTGGGTGGCCGCGATCGCGGCCCGGGCCGTCCCCTGACCGCACGTTGTGTCTGTTGCCTGGACAGACGACGCAGTCGACGCTGCGGCCGCGACGAGCGCGAGGACCAGGGCGAGCAGGCGCACCGGCCGAGCATAGACTCGACCCGCGATGATCGACGAGCGCGACCATCCGCTGCTCCAGGCCGATCTCGACCCGGACCCCGTGCGGCAGCTCAACGTGTGGCTCGGCGAGGCGCGCGCCGCGGGCGTCGAGCTCGCCGAGGCGGCGGCGCTCGCCACTGCGACCGCAGACGGCGCTCCCTCGGCGCGGATGGTCCTGGTCAAGGATGCGACCGACGCGGGGCTCACGTTCTACACGGGCTACGACAGCCGCAAGGGCCGCGAGCTCGCCGAGAACCCCCGCGCCGCGCTCCTTCTCTACTGGCACGACCTGGGCCGCCAGGTCCGGGCGGAAGGCGCGGTCGAGCGCGTGAGCGCGGAGGAGTCGGACGCCTACTTCGGCTCGCGCCCACTCGGCAGCCGGGTCTCGGCTGCGGTGTCGCCGCAGAGCGAGGTGATCGAGGGCCGGGAGGAGCTCGAGCATGCCGCAGCCGAGCTCGCGCGCTCCGTCGGCGAGGACGTCCAGCGCCCCGAGGGCTGGGGCGGCTACCGGTTGCGGCCGGAGCTCTGGGAGTTCTGGCAGCACCGGGTCGACCGGCTCCACGACCGCTTCCGTTACCTGCCGGGAGCGTCGGGCTGGATCGTCGAGCGCCTCGCGCCGTAGGCTTAGGCGGTGCGGAAGCTCGCGACCGCCGAGAGCCTCGCCGGCCTCTTCGGGCTCGCATTCGTCGTCCTCGGCGTGCTCGGCTTCGTGCCCGGGATCGTCCAGGACTACGGCGAGCTGACCTGGTGGAAGGCGGATTCCGGCGCCGAGCTCTTCGGCGTCTTCCAGACCAGCATCCTGCTCAACCTCTTCCACATCGGGTTCGGGGTCGTCGGGCTGGTGGCGGCGCGGCGCGCTGCGAGCGCCCGCGGCTTTCTCACCGTCGGCGGCATCGTCTCCTTCGCGCTCGGGATCTACGGCCTGGTGGTCGACTATGGCAGCGACTGGAACTTCGCGCCACTCGACCGCGCGGACGACTGGCTGCACGTGGGCGCGGGGATCGCGATGCTCTACGCGGGGGTCGCAGTCGGTCTGTCCGCCGCCCGTCCGAGCACCGCGGCGGCGTCCTGACGTCCGCGCCCGAGTTCCACGCGCTGATGCGGCGCGTGCCGCACGGCGTCGCCGTCCTCACCGTCGACGTCGAGGGTCAACGGCTCGGCCTGACCCTCGACTCGCTCGTCTCTCTCTCGCTCGAGCCGCCGCTCGTCGGCGTCTCGATCAGTCGCCAGGCGGCGATGCACGAGCTGCTGCGGGACGCGGGGAGGTTCGCCGTCAGCCTGCTCGGCGGCGGCCAGGCGGCGCTCGCGCAGCACTTCGCACGTGGTGTGCCGCCGATCGGCCTCTGGCAGGGGGTCGACGTGCGCGAGGACGACGGCCCTCCCCTGCTCGCGGGCGCGATCGGCTGGATCCGTTGCCGGACGGCGGCCGAGCATCCCGTCGGCGACCACACGTTCTTCGTCGGCGAGGTCGAGTGGGTCGAGGCGGGCGAGGCCGCACCGCCGCTCGTCCATGTCGGCGGGAGGTATCGGGAGCTGTGATCGAAGCGGTCGTCTTCGACCTGGACGGCGTCCTGATCCAGACCGAGGAGCTCTGGGACGAGGTGCGCGAGGGTCTGGCGCGGGCGGGCGGCGGGCGCTACGGCAAGGATGAGCAGCGCGCGATGATGGGGATGAGCTCGCCCGAGTGGTCGCGCTACATGCACGAGCACGTCGGGCTGCCGGCGTCGCCCGACGAGATCGCCGCCGAGGTCGTCCGGCGGATGCAGGACCGCTACCGCGAGCGGCTGCCGCTGATCGATGGGGGGGTCGCGGCCGTCGAGCGCCTGGCGGCGCGCTGGCCGTTGGCGGTGGCGTCCTCGTCCAACCGCGAGCTGATCGATCTCGTGCTCGAACTCTCCGGTCTCGACCGGTTCTTCAGCGCGACGGTCTCGTCCGAAGAAGTCGAGCGCGGGAAGCCCGCCCCGGACGTGTACCTGGAGGCCTGCCGCCGGCTCGGCGTGGACGCGTCCAGAGCGGCGGCGATCGAGGACTCCCACGCCGGAATCGGCTCGGCCAAGGCGGCCGGGATGCGCGCGATCGCGATCCCGAACCCGAGCTTCCCGCCGGGCGACGAGGCGCTCGCTGACGCCGACGTCGTCCTCGGCTCGCTGGTCGAGCTCACTCCGGAGGTTGTGGAGGGATAGTCACGCTTCCGTCACACACCGGTGCCAGGCACTGGTTGTGGACGAAACGTCCCACTCTCGGCGTACCCCAGTGCCAGGCACTGGTTGTGGAAAAGTCAGTCGAGGCCGCGGCCGAAGAGAACGCAGCCGTTGTGGCCCCCCAATCCCATCGCGTTCGACAGCGCCACCTCGACCTGCACGCGCCGGGCCTCGTTCGGGACGTAGTCGAGGTCGCACTCGGGGTCGGGCACCTCGTAGTTGATCGTCGGCGGGAGGACGCCGTCGCGGAGTGCAAGCACGCACATCATCGCCTCGACCGCCCCGGCGGCGCCGAAGCAATGTGCGTGCATCGACTTCGTCGAGGAGACCGCGAGCGAGTACGCGTGATCGCCGAAGACCTGCTTGATCGCCCGGGTCTCGGCGGCGTCCCCGAGCGGTGTCGAGGTGCCGTGAGCGTTGATGTAGCCGACCCGTTCCGGGGCGACGCCGGCGCGGCGCAGGGCCGCCACCATCATCTCCGCGACCCCGACCGACTCGGGATCGGGGGTCGCGAGGTGGTACGCGTCGTTCGAGGCGCCGTAGCCGAGGATCTCGGCATAGACCCTCGCGCCGCGCGCCCGGGCCGCCTCGAGCTCCTCGAGCACGAGCACGCAGGCGCCCTCGCCCATCACGAAGCCCGCCCGCGTCGCGTCGAACGGGCGCGAGGCACGCGGCGGGTACTCCTCCTCGGCCGCGAGGCCGCGCATGGCGCAGAAGCCCGCAAGGATCAGCGGCGTCACGGCGGCCTCCGCGCCGCCGGCGAGAACCGCGTCCGCGTCGCCCCGCCGGATCACCTCCGCCGCCTCCCCGACCGCCGTAGACCCCGTCGCGCACGCGGAGACCGGCGCGTAGTTCGGGCCGCGCAACCCCAGGGTGAGCGCTATCTGCCCGCTCGCCGTGTCCGGGAGCACGTTCGGGATGAAGTACGGCGAGACGCGGTCGGGCCCTCGCTCGAGCAGCGTGTCGTGCTGCTCGACGATCTGGATGATCCCGCCGATCGCCGTCCCGAACAGCACGCCGACCCGAGCCGGCTCGTACACGCCCTCCAACCCCGCATCCGCCCAGCTCTCGGTCGCAGCCGCGAGCGAGAGCAGGACGTTGCGGTCGAACCGCCGCGCCTCCTTCGGCCCGACGACCGCGGTCGGGTCGAAGTCCTTCACCTCCGCCGCGATGCGGACCGGAAATTCGCTCGCGTCGAACGCGGTGATGAAGTCGATTCCGCTCCGGCCCGCAACGGCAGCGTCCCATGTCGACCGCCAGTCGTTGCCGAGCGGCGTGACCGCTCCGAGTCCAGTCACGGCGACCCTGTGCATTGGCCCGAGAGCCTAGCGACGGTTGAAGCCTGCAAAGGATGGGTATACGATCAATTGTCCGGCGGCCCGGTCGGAGTGCTGCCCGAATATGTCGAACGAAGACCGAGAGGGGGTCGTGGCTCAGGCTGCCGAAGCGATACAGCAGGACATGTCAACCCGTCCGAGGTTGGTCTTCTTCCACTCGAAGCTGAGTGGACACTGCCGCCGCGTCGAGGGCTTCGTCGCGCAGGTCCTGCAACGCCGGAAGAACCACGGCACATTCGTCCTCCACGAAGTCGACGTCGAGGAACGGCCCGACCTCGTCGAGCGCTTCCACATCGACGAGGTGCCGACGCTGCTCGTGGTCGCCGACCGCCGCGTTCAGGGCCGCCTCTCGCACCCGAGAGGCTGTCGCGACATCGAGGACATGCTGAAGCCCTGGCTCAACTAGCCGGGAGGTAGCGTTCCCGGGCATGCCCGGGAAGAACGTTCCGTTTCCGCCGATGGAGGCCGAGCTCGTGCGAGAGCTCCCGCCGGGCGACGGGTGGCAGTACGAGCCGAAGTGGGACGGCTTCCGCGGCGTGCTGGAGAACGACGGCGGCGAGCTCGCGCTCTGGAGCCGGAACGCGCGGCCGTTGCTCCGCTACTTCCCGGAGCTCCGTCCGCTCGGCGACCTGCTCCCGCCCCACTCTGCGATCGACGGCGAGATCGTGATCGAGCGCGGCGGCCGGCTCGACTTCGACGCGATGCAGATGCGGCTGCACCCAGCGGAGAGCCGCGTCCGCAGGCTGGCCGGCGAGATCCCGGCGCAGTTCATCGCCTTCGACGTCCTGCTCTGGAAAGGCAAGCCGCTCCACGAACAGCCGCTGGAGAAGCGACGGGCCGCATTGGAGAAGCTCCCGTTCACTGTCTCGCCCGCGACGCGCGACGTCGGCGTCGCGGCTTCGTGGCTCGGCCGGCTCGAGGCCGCCGGGCTCGACGGCGTGATCGCGAAGCGCCTTGGTCTTCCCTACCTGGCGGGTTCCCGAGAGGCCGTCGTCAAGGTCAAGGGCTACCGCACCGCCGACTGCGTCGTCGTCGGCGCCAGGTGGAAGGAGAAGCCGACGACGCTCGCGACGCTCCTCCTCGGCCTCTACCGCGACGACGGCGAGCTCGACTACGTCGGCTCGTGCGCGGTCGCAGCCGCCCGACAGGCCGAGATCCTGAAGCGCGTCAAGCCGCTGTTGAAGGGCGCGCCCGACCGTGGCTTCTCCGAGCCGAACCGCTGGGGCGGCGGGGAGCTCGCGGAGTCCGCCCTCCGCCCCGAGCTCGTCGTCGAGGTCCGCTTCGACAAGGTGCAGGGGAATCGCTTCCGCCACGGGACGAAGCTCGTCCGCTTCCGAGACGACAAGGAGCCGAAGGACTGCACGTGGCGCGAGGTTCGCCCACCGCTCACGCCGGACGACCTCACGGTGCCCGACCTCTTGCAGGGTCAAGCTTCAGCCTGACCCGACCCTCGGGAAGAAGGCCTTCTCCTGGTTCGTCAGGCCGACGCGCGGCGGCCGATGCGCATGCCGCCATGAATTCCCTACGGCCGGCTCGGGCAGCGACCGCCCGGAAGGTACTGGGCGCACTCGTCCTTCGTCCACCCGCGGGTCAGGCGCGTGCGCGCGACGGCGGTCAACTCGTTCACCGGCAGGACGTAGACACGCACGATCCCGTCGGCTCCCCCGGCGGCGAGCCGCCTGCCGTCGGGGCTGAACACGACCGATGTCAGATAGCGGGTCGGCCCGGTGAGCGTGAGCAGTTGCTTGCCGGTCCGGAGATCCCAGACGGTGGCAGTCGTGTCCTCGCCGGCCGTGGCCAGCAGCCTGCCGTCGTGGCTGAACGCGACGCTGTCGACGAACGACTTGTGCGCGACAAACGTGCGCACGACCTTCACCGGCCGCGCAGCCACATCCCAGACCTGAACCGTCCCGTTCGCACTGCCGACCGCGAGTTCCGTGCCCGTCGAGTTGAAGGCCGCGCTCTGGGCGTGCCGGCCGACCGTGGCGATGACGTCGCCGTTGGACGTCCGGAGCTTCATCGAGCTGTCCGACTTCGCCAACTCCACTCCCAGCTTTCCGTCCGGGCTCGTCGCGCCCGCCTGGGGCGGGAACCCGCTGCCCCCGATGAAGATGGCGCCGACGTCGGCGTAGTTGCTGTACGAGTGCAGGAGCTTTCCGGTGCGGGCATTCCACAACTTCGCCCGCTGGTCGATGCTGCCGGTCGTCAGCAACTGCTTGCTGTCGGGCGAGTAGTCGACGGTGTCCACGCCTCCCGGGTCAGCGGCGAGTGTGAGCCAGTCGCGGCTGCCCCCGGTCGTGACATCCCAGATCCGGAC
>JBKPRD010000124.1:0-9222 GCA_046734415.1 Actinomycetota bacterium
GATATGCTCGCTGCGCAGATGGAGCCTGCGCGCCAGACGTTCGATCCCGCCGGCGCGGGCGCACTGCTGATCACCGGGACCGCGGCAGGCACCGGAGCGGGCGCGCTGATCGGCTGGGCGGCCGGGTCGGTCGGCTACGGCCTGCTCGCCGGAGCGTTCATCGGAGTCCCCGTCGGGATCGTCGCCGTCTACCTCCGCTACCGGGGATCGTTCTGATGCCATCCGCGCTGCTGACCCCGCGGGCGGAGCCCGGGCACCTGCTCCCGGCGCTCGCAGGCGGCGGGGTGCTGCTGCTCGCGCTCCCTGTCTTCATCGTCGCCGACTGGCCGCTCAAGGGGTGGGCACTCGCGGCCGTCCTCTACGCCGGCGTCCACGTGCTCGACTTCGTGATTGCGCGCTCCCGAGTCGGGAACGGGGCACGGGTGTTCGGCGTCTTCTTCAAGTCGATCGGGCTGCTCGTCGTGCTCGTCGCGGTCGCGGCCTCCGACCAGAGCCTCGCGATCGCGGCGGTGCTGGCGTACGCGCTCGCCTACACCTGCGAGCTCGGCCTCTCCCTCGCCGTCTACTACGGAAAGCCGCCGGTGCGATGATGCGCCGAGCGCTCCTCCTCGCGACGACGGCTGCGATGATCTTCCCCGCCGCGGCGTTCGCGCGGGGCGATTTCGACCCGACGACCGAGTTCGAGCAGCACGAGTGGGTCTCGATCCACCTCGGCGGCCTCGACCTGTCGATCACGAAGGCGGTCGTCTATCTGATGCTCGGGACGGTGCTGACGATCCTCCTCGGGCTCGGGCTGATGCGCTGGCGCGTCACCTCGGACGAGACCATCGGCCGGCGCCAGTCGATCGGCGAGCAGATCTACGAGGTCGCTCAGGTGCAGATCGCCGAGCAGGGGTTGCCGACGAAGGCGATCGGCCGGTGGTTCCCGTACGTCGCCACGATCCTGCTCTTCATCTGGGTCGTGAACATGCTCGGGTTCATCCCGCTGCCGATCACGGGCGAGACCTGGCACGGCATCCCGGTCTGGGGGATCTACGCCGCGACGTCCTCGCTCTCGGTCACGCTCGCGCTGGCGCTGCTGACCTTCGTCTTCACGCACTACGAGGGGATTCGCTGGAACGGCCCGCGCAAGTACTTCAAGAGCTGGATTCCGGAGGCCCCGCGGGCGCTGCTCTTCCTGATCGTGCCGCTGGAGATCCTCGGTCAGTTCATGCGCCTGATCTCGCTGAGCGTCCGTCTCTTCGCGAACATGCTCGCCGGACACATCCTGATCCTCACGTTCATCGGCCTGATCTTCATCCTCGAGTCGATCGCGCTCGCCGTCTTCGTGATCCCGATCGCGACCGTCTTCTACATCTTCGAGGTCGTGATCGTCGTCTCGATCCAGGCGTTCATCTTCGCCGCCCTGTCAGCCATCTACATCGGCTCGGCGATCGAGCCGGAGCACTAGGAGGAACGACATGCTCGCTGCACTTCTCGCCGCCACGACCGGCGACGTCACGAAGGCCGGAAAGGCAATCGGCCTCGCCCTCGGCGTCGGCCTCGGCGCGCTCGGCGCCGGCGTCGGCATCGGCAACATCTTCGGGTCGATGATCCAGTCCGTCGCCCGCCAGCCCGAGCTCCGCAGCGAGCTCCAGGGCATCCAGTGGCTGGGCTTCGCGCTGACCGAGGCCGTGGTGTTCTACGGCCTGCTCGGCTCGATCCTCGCCTTCGTCCTGGTCTAGCCGATGCTGCCCGTCGCCGCGAACGCACTGATCAAGGTCACGCCCGGGCTGATGATCTGGACGATCATCTGCTTCCTGATCGCGCTGTACGTCTTGAAGCGGTACGCCTTCGGCCCGATCCAGGGCGCGATCGACGCCCGGCGCGAGCGCATCCGCGAGTCTGTCGAGGAGGCCGACCGCGCCCGCGAGGAGGCCCGTGCCCTGCTCGAGGAGCACCGGAAGCTGATCGCCGGGGCCAAGGCGGACGCGGAGGAGGTCCTCGCCGAAGCCCGGAAGCAGGCGGACGCTCAGCGGGAGCGCGTCCGCGAGGAGACCGAGGACGACCGCCAGCGGCGGCTGGAGGAGACGAAGCGCCAGATCGAGGCCGAGACCCAGCGCGCGCTCGAGCAGATCCGGGGCGAGGTCGCCGAGCTGACGCTGATCGCGACGCAGAAGGTGACGGGCAAGGTGCTCGACCGCGACGACCACCGGAAGCTGATCGAGGACGCGGTCAGCGACCTCGACTTCTCGGTGCTGGAGCGCAACGATTGAGCGTCGTCCACCGCACGTACGCACGCTCGCTCTTCGAGGCGGCGAAGGAGGCCGGCCGGCTCGGGGAGGTGCGCCAGGAGCTCGGTGACTTCGTCGAGGCGCTCCACGAGGTGCCGGAGCTGGCGGAGATCCTGCGCAACCCGCAGCTCGACCGCCGCGCGAAGCTCGCCGCGGTCGACGCGGTCGCCGGCAACTCCGACCCGCTGGTCGTCAACCTGCTGCGGCTGCTGATCGAGAAGGGCCGGGGCGGCGAGATCGAGGAGGTCGGCGAGGAGTTCGAGCGCCTTGCCGCGCACGAGGAGGGACAACTCTCCGTCGAGCTGACGACGGCGATCGAGCTGTCCGAGGAGGAGGCGCGCTCGATCGTCGAGCAGATCCAGCGTTCGTCGGGCCGAACGGTCGAGGCGACCCGCTCGGTGGATCCCGACCTGATCGGCGGAATCGTCCTCCAGGCCGGCTCGCTGCGCGTCGACGGCAGCGTGCGCGGCCGCCTGGAACGCCTCGAGAGAGAACTGGTAACCAGAGCCTGAAAGGAACATCGTGAAGCTACGCCCGGAAGAGATCACCGCCATCCTCAAGGAGCGGATCAAGGACTTCGAGGTCGAGACCGACCTCGCCGAGGTCGGCACCGTCCTGCAGGTCGGCGACGGAATCGCGCGCATCTACGGCCTCGAGAGCGCCGCGTCGATGGAGATGATCGAGCTCGAGCACGGCGTCACCGGCATCGCGCTCAACCTCGAGGAGGACAACGTCGGCGCCGCGCTGTTCGGCGACTGGGAAGAGGTCAAGGAGGGCGAGCCGGTTCGCCGCACCGGCCGGGTCGCGAGCGTGCCGGTGGGCGAGGCGCTGATCGGCCGGATCCTCGACCCGCTGGGGAACCCCATCGACGGCGGGCCGCCGGTGCAGGCGTCGGAGACGCGGCCGCTCGAGTTCAAGGCGCCGGGCGTCGTCGATCGCCAGCCGGTGAAGGAGCCGCTCCAGACGGGCCTGAAGGCGATCGACTCGATGATCCCGATCGGGCGGGGCCAGCGCGAGCTGATCATCGGCGACCGCACGACCGGCAAGACCGCGATCTGCGTCGACACGATCCTCAACCAGCGCGGCCAGGACGTGATCTGCATCTATGTCGCGATCGGCCAGAAGGCGTCGACCGTCGCCCAGGTCTACGAGAAGCTGAAGGACGAGGGCGCGATGGAGTACACGATCATCGTCACCGCCCCGGCGTCCGAGGCGGCGCCGATCAAGTGGATGGCCCCGTACGCGGGCTGCGCGATGGGCGAGTACTTCATGTTCGACGGGCGCCATGCGCTGTGCATGTACGACGACCTGTCGAAGCACGCCGACGCGTACCGCCAGATGTCGTTGCTGCTCCGCCGGCCGCCGGGCCGCGAGGCCTATCCCGGCGACGTCTTCTACCTGCACTCGCGGCTGCTCGAGCGCGCCTGCAAGCTGTCGGACGACCTCGGCGGCGGCTCGCTGACCGCGCTGCCGCTGATCGAGACGCAGGCGGGCGACGTCTCCGCCTACATCCCGACGAACGTGATCTCGATCACCGACGGGCAGATCTTCCTCGAGGCCGACCTCTTCTACTCCGGCGTCCGCCCGGCGATCAACGTCGGGATCTCGGTCTCGCGCGTGGGCGGGAACGCCCAGGTGAAGGCGATGCGCCAGGTCGCCGGGCGGCTGAAGCTCGATCTCGCGCAGTACCGCGAACTCGAGGCGTTCGCGCAGTTCGGGTCGGAGCTCGACCAGGCGACGCAGCGCACGCTCGCACGCGGCGAGCGAATGGTCGCGACCCTGAACCAGCCGCAGTACAGCCCGTGGCCGGCCGACGAGCAGGTGGTGGCGATCTTCGCCGGCATCCACGGCTACCTCGACGAGGTCCCGGTCGAGCAGGTGCCGCGCTTCCAGGACGAGCTGCGCGAACACATGCGAACCGAGGGCACGATCCTGACGGAGATCCGCGAGCGCAAGGAGCTCTCGGACGAGCTGATCGAGAAGCTCCACGCGGAGATCAAGCGCTTCGCCGGCATGTTCAACGTGCAGGAAACGACCTCGGTCGTCTAGGGCGGCATGGCGTCGGTCCAGGACCTGAAGCGCCGGATCCGCTCGATCCGGAACACGCGCAAGATCACGAAGGCGATGGAGCTCGTCGCGAGCGCGCGGCTGCGCCGCGCGCAGGCGCGGATCGAGGCGATGCGCCCGTACGCGGACCGGATGATGGAGCTGATGATCGGCACCGCCCGGGCGAGCACGTCGGTCCGCGGGCTGCCGCTGCTCCAGCGGCGGGACGAGGTCCGGACGGTCGCGATCCTGCCGCTGACCGGCGACCGCGGCCTCGCCGGCGCGTTCAACGCGCAGGTGCTGCGCCACGCCCTGGCCGCCGCGCGACGGCTCGAGGCGGACGGCGCGCGCATCCGCTGGCTCGTCGCGGGCCGCAAGGGCGCCTCGACGATCCGCTTCCGCCGGCTAGACCTGCTCCAGGCCTGGACCGGCTTCAGCGACCGGCCGGCCTACTCGGACGCACAGGCTCTCGCCCACAAGGTCGCCGACCTCTACGTCGAGGGCGAGGTCGACCGCGTGGTCGTCGTCTACAACCGGTTCGTCTCGCCGCTCGTCCAGGAGGTGGTCGAGCAGGACCTCCTCCCGATCCCTGAGGAGGTGCTCGAGGCCGGCGGAGAGGCGGAGCGCCAGCACCTGCTCGGCGATTTCATCTACGAGCCAGAGCCGGAGCAGATCCTCGAGCGGCTGCTCCCCGTGTACGTCGAGACGGAACTCTACCGCGCGCTGCTCGAGTCCGCCGCCTCGGAGCAGGGCGCGCGGATGACGGCGATGCGGAACGCTTCGAAGAACGCCGGTGAGCTGATCGACACGCTGACGCTCGCGATGAACCGCGCGCGACAGGCCGAGATCACGCAGGAGATCCTCGAGGTCGTCGCGGGCGCGGACGCGCTCACGCAGTAGGTCCTACTCGCACTGCTTCAGCCCGAGGGCGCGCGCCTGCTTCGTCGCCTGGGCGAGCGCGGCGCGACTGGCGACGATCGGCGCCCTGATCTCCGAGACGCGGTTCCGCTTCGCCGCGTCCGCGCCGTGGAGAAGATCGGCGAAGGCTCCGCCCTTCGCCGTCACCAACCGGCCGAAGTCGTCCTCGAGCTCCTTCGGCGGCTTCAGCTTGCCGAGCGCCTTAACCTCCTGCGTCCCCAGGTAGGCGAGCTGCTTGATCGCCAGGCCCCACTGCGCGCGCGCGGCATGCGAGGTCTTCGCCGCGAGCGGGTTGACGGACGGGACCTGCACCTGGTTCTGCTGATCCTCGAAGTGCTTGCAGATCGAGTTCGCCTCGGCGAGGAAGTCCTTCTTCTTCTCGGCCGCGCTCTTGCCGCCGCAGCCGGCGGCGAGCACGACGAGGGCGCCCAGGAGCGCGGCAAAGCTCAGAGGCCGTCCCCGCATCGAGCGGCGATGGTATCGGAAGGGTTCTGCTTGCATGTGCTGTGACAAACCGCCGTTCCGGAATCGCGTCGTATCCGGAGACAGCTCATTCCAGAGGGAGGCCGCGCCGTGCGCAAACGAGATTCCGTCGACGAAGCACCCGATCCCTGGCAGGCGAAAGAGGCGCTGGAGCGGGCGCTTTTCGAGATCCGGAAGGTCATCGCCGGCCAGGACGTGATGCTCGAGCGCGTGCTCGTCTGCCTGCTGACGGGTGGCCATCTGCTGATCGAGGGCGTGCCGGGGCTCGCGAAGACGCTGACGGTGAAGACGACCGCCGCCGTGCTCGGCGGGTCGTTCAAGCGCGTCCAGTTCACGCCCGACCTCGTCCCGTCCGACCTCGTCGGCACGCGCATCTTCCGGCCGGACCGGAGCGAGTTCGACACCGAGCTCGGCCCCGTCTTCTGCAACTTCCTGCTGGCCGACGAGATCAACCGCGCCCCCGCAAAGGTGCAGTCGGCTCTGCTCGAGGTGATGCAGGAACACCAGGTGACGATCGGTCACGAGACCCACTACGTGCCCGACCCGTTCCTCGTCATGGCCACGCAGAACCCGATCGAGTCCGAGGGGACCTACCCGTTACCCGAGGCCCAGGTCGACCGCTTCATGCTCAAGATCCTGGTCGACTACCCGCTGCACGACGAGGAGCTGACCGTCGTGCACCGCTCGCTGGCCGCGGCGCCCGAGCTGCCCCAGGTGCTGTCGATCGACGAGCTGCGCGCCCTGCAGAAGACGGTCGACCACGTCTACGTCGACCCGGCGCTGGTCACGTACTCCGTGAAGCTCGCGGCGGCCTCGCGCGACCCGGCGGACGTCGGGCGGGAGGAGCTGGCCGCCTACATCTCCTTCGGCGCGAGCCCGCGCGGCCCGATCAGCCTGATCCGCGCCGCCCGTGCGCTCGCCGTGCTCCGCGGCCGCGACTACGTGCTCCCGCAGGACGTCGACGAGCTCGCCAAGGACGCGCTGCGCCA
Organism: Actinomycetota bacterium; assembly: GCA_046734415.1. Taxonomy (GTDB): domain Bacteria; phylum Actinomycetota; class Thermoleophilia; order Gaiellales; family Gaiellaceae; genus DATBLE01. The sequence continues at coordinate 6,710 of JBKPRD010000124.1, forward strand.
CCGGCTCGTGCTCTCGTACGAGGCGCTCGCGGAGGAGCGGACGCCCGACGCGCTGCTCGACGAGTTGATCGCCGCGGTCACGCCGCCGCCGATCGACCTGAGCACGCCGACCGCGGCCTGAAGGCCAAGGCTTGAGCGCCCATCGCCTGAAGGTCTCGGAACCGACGCCCGCCCAGCCCGGGCCGGGCCTTCTCCCCGAGACCCTGCTCCGCACGCTCGACGTCAACCTTGCCCGCCGCGTCGAGGGGCTGCTCGCCGGCGACCATCGCTCCAGACTGATCGGCCGAGGCACCGAGCTGGCCCAGCTTCGCCCGTACGACCCGGAGGTGGACGACGTCCGGCACATCGACTGGAAGGCGACCGCGCGCACTGGATTCCCGCACGTCCGGGTGCACCTCGCGGAGCGGATCCTCGTCACCTGGCTAGTGATCGACGCCTCGCCGTCGATGGAGTTCGGCACGGCCGACCGCCGCAAGGCGGACGTCGCGCAGGGCGTCGCGCTTGCGCTCGGGTACGGAGCGTCGCGGCGCGGGAACAAGCTCGGCACCGTCCTCTTCTCCCCCGCTGGAACCGCCGCGCTCCGGCCGCGGCAGGGCAGGCCCGGGATGATGGGCCTGATCGCCGCCCTGCGGGGACATGCCGCCCCGGCCGGCGCGGGTACATCGCTCGCCACCGCGCTTCGATTCACTGGGAAGCTCGCGCGCGAGCGCGCGCTCGTCGTCGTCGTCTCCGACTTCCGGGGCGAGCGCGACTGGCGCCGCCCGCTGCTCGAGGTCGCGGGCAGGCACGAGGTGATCTGCGTCGAGGTACGCGACCCGCGCGAGCAGGAGCTCCCGGACGCAGGGGAGCTGCGTCTGGTCGACCCGGAGACCGGCCGCCAGCTGCGCGTGAACACCTCGAGCTCCGTGCTGCGGCACCGCTTCGCGGCGGCCGCCGAGGAGGAGCGTCGGAGCCTCGCGGCCATGCTGGCAGGAGCGGGTGTGCGGCACGCGGTCGTCAACACCGAGGGAGACTGGCTGCGCGCCCTGATGGGCTTCCTGAGGGCGAGGCCGGCGAGAGGATGAGCTTCGCGTCGCCGGTCGTCCTGGTCGCGCTGCTCGCGGTGCCGCTCGCCGTCGGCGCGTACCTCGTCTTCAACCGCAGCCGCGGCCGTTACGCGGAGCGGTTCACGAACCCGGCGCTGCTCCCGAACGTCGTCGACCGAAGCCCTGGTTGGCGCCGTCACGTGCCGATCGCGCTCCTCCTCGTCGGCCTGACGGTGCTGCTCGTCGGGGCGGCGCGGCCGCGCGCGCTCGTCGACGTCAAGCGCGAAAACGCGACGATCGTGCTCGCGATCGACACCTCGCGCTCGATGGAGGCGGTCGACGTCCGGCCGAGCCGGATGGAGGCGATCAAGGTGGCGGCGCTGAAGTTCGTGCGCGAACTGCCCTCGAAGTACCGCGTCGGCGTCGTCGATTTCGCCACGCAGGCAAGCGTCGCCGCGCCGGCGACCCGCAACCGCGCGCTCGTGGAGAAGGCGGTCGAGCGGCTGACGCCGGGAGGCGCCACCGCACTCGGCGACGGGATCGTCACGGCCGTCAACGTCGGCCGCGCCGTGCCGCGCGATGCGGCAGGCAAGGGCCATCCTCTGGTGGTGCCGCCGGCGACGGTGATCGTCTTCACCGACGGGCTCCAGGAAGGCGGGGAGGTCAGCGCCGCAGACGCGCTCAAGCGCGCGATCCAGCTGCACGTGCCGATCAACACCGTCCTCGTCGGGACTCCCTACGGCATCGTGCGGGTGCCGCGGGTGGGCGGCTTCGTGCAGTTCATCCGCGTGCCGGCGGACGCCTCGGAGCTGAAGACGATCTCCAAGCTTTCCCACGGGCGCTTCTACGTCGGGCCACGGACGGCGGACCTGAAGCCGGTCTACACCGAGCTGAAGTCCAGGATCGGGAAGACCCCCAAGAAGGAAGAGCTCTCGTTCGCGTTCGGGCTCGGTGCCGTCGCCTTCCTGCTCGCCGGGGCGGCACTCTCCGCCATCTGGCTGCGGAGGGTGCCGTGAAGAGGTTCCTCGTCCTCGCGGCGGCCCTCGCCGCCATCCTCGCCGTTCCGGGCGCGATGGCGCAGGCGCCGCCACGCGTCTGCGAGGGCCTGACGATCTGCAGCCCGGTCGCCGGGCCATGGGTCGTCGTGCCCGGACCGGTGCCGCCGGCCCGCACCGGCAGCGCGGTATGGCAGCTCGGCTGCCCCGACGGCTTCGTCGGCGGCCTCGACGCGCGGGTCGCGAACCCATGGGTCGAGGTCAGGTTCCTCGGCCTGATGGGGAGCCCGGTGAACCCCGGGATCACGACGAGGCGGACGACCGTCTTCCTCGCGACGTCCGTAGGCCCGCCCGGGCGGCCGTCGACCTTCATCCCGTTCATCGGCTGCATTCCCGCCGAGGGCGGGCCGCGCACGCCCACCGGGGTGGGCAGCGCCGCACGGCCGGAGCAGCTCGGCGTGGGCCCGATCGTCCGGCGTGTGCGGGTCGTCGA
>JBKPRD010000125.1:0-7072 GCA_046734415.1 Actinomycetota bacterium
TTCGCGAACGGAGGGTTGAGCGTCGCCGACCTGACCGCAATCGCTGCCGCCGAGGCGGTGCGGCTCGATCCAGCCTCGACCGCTGCGCAGATCCACGACGCCCGACTGGCGCTACAGAAACTCAACGGCGCCTGAGCGACACGGCTCCTAGCCCTTGCAGGTCGGGGCGGGGGAGTCGGCCCGGGTGGCGGGCTGGACCCGACGTCCCTCTAGCCGTTGATCTGGCCTCGGATCTCGCCGGCCGGGGTCTTCGCGGTGTGGGCGAGATCAGGCCGGGTGGCGCTCGTTGATCATCACGACGGCGCTGCGGGCCGTCAAGATAAGCGTGTTGGCACTCATCGCCAAAGGGGATGACGGTGAACACACCCGACCACCACAGCAAGTACCTGGCCGAGGCGGTCGCCGCGTTGACGCCCGAGGGGCGCAAGCGGGTTGACGAGCTCCTCGATCAGCTCGCCGTGGCCGGGCGCAGCCGTGAGTGGGTCGTCCGCTTCGCCCTGGCCCGTGAGGCCGAAGTGGACGCCGGTCGAACGGACACCTCGGCGGCTGAGGAACCGGGGGAGAGGCTCAGCGAGGAGGAACTCGACATCCTGACCGCCGGTTTCATGGCTGTCCGCGACCAGGAGTCGCTCGACGACGTCGCCGACTGGGCGAACGCGGTGCTGGCGCTGCTCGCGGACGAGCGCGCATAGCTCAAGAGGCTGTTGCGGGCCGTCCGGGGACGGCGGGCGTGAGATCAGACGGAGACACTGACCGGCGAGGACGCTATCCAGGCGATCGCACCGACGAAGACCGCGACCCCGAGGCCGAGGAGCACGATCCGGATCCGGCGCGACGGGAGCTTCGCGCTCATGCCGGCGAAGAAGAGCGCGGTCGCGAAGAGGACGACGCCGAGGACGTAGTTCGTGGAACGCTGGATGTACGCGCGGGCGCCGGCCGCGTACCGCTCGGATTCCTTTTGGAGGATGTCCGCCTTCGTCTGCTCCGCGAGCCGGTACTCGGGCATCGCGAACGGCGTCAACGGCGCCTTGGGGTTCTTGAGAGGCCTGGTGGCAGCCCAGGCTTCGACTGCGGGCTTGAACTCCTTTCTGAACCGGTCGAAGTAGAAGTCGGTCAGTCGTGCGTCCTCGTGCGCATACGCGTCGGCCCACGCGATGAACGTGGCGACGTCGACCTGGGTCTGGGCGTTGGCGAGCCCCGAGGCCCGCGTCGACTCGATTCGGGCCGCATTCGCACGGGCGGCCGCCTTGGCCTGCTCCCCGTTCCAGCGGCTCGCCTGATACCCGCTCCACGCTGTGGCAACTGTCGCGAGCGCGAGCAGCACCGCCGAGGCGATGTCGACCCAGTCGACCTGTGCAGCTCCTTCCTCCCGGCTCACTGCGGCCGTCCGCCTCCGTCGCACGGAATCCGCAGGCCCTGGCTGCTCACCCCCAGCGCCCCGAGCCCTTCGTCGACGATCCGCAGCGATCGCTCCATCGCCGTCGGTCGCAACGCCCCGACACCGGACCCGAACGGGCTGTCCAGGAACAACAGGAGGAGCAGCATGATCGAGATCACGGCCGTGACCGAGCCCATCAGCAGCGCCTGCGTCTTCGCACGCTCGCCGCTGTCGGCGAAGAAGAGCATGTAGACGAAGATCACCCCGGAGATGACGATGAGCACGATCCAGAGCGGGGTCGGGATCACGCCCTCTGCACCGTGGATGCGGTCGCGGCGTGCCTCCTCCCGGGTCGAGGTCAGGTCGAGCGACTTGTCGTAAGCGGATTGCGCCGATGGGGTGGAAGGTTGCAAGCCCTTGAGGATCCTGAAGAGCCGAACCGCCCACGGATTGATCCCGTCGCCCTGGGTGCCGCGCTCCATTCGCGGCCACTCCTGGTGGACCACCGAGCGCCCGTAGCAGACCAGCGCGCCGGTCATCTTGGCTGCGACCGGGTCGGGAAACAGCTGCGCGGTCTCCACCTGCTGAGCGACCACCAGCGCCTCGGTCTCTGCCCCGGTCCTCGACTGGTCGTAGCTCGTGAACGCGAGGAAGATGATGAACCCGAGCAGGACGGAGAAGCCGGTCGCGAGGACCCCGAACACACCCGAGGCCCGGTCACCGTCGGAGAAATAGCTCCCCTCGGGTGCGCTCTTGCGCACGAGCAGCATCGCTGTGACCGCGACGGCAGTCGCACCCGCGACGATCAGAACGCCGTAGACCAGGTTCACTGAGGAGCGAACCTATCTCAGGGGGACCAGAGGTCCGTCATCCGAGTGGGGTGACGACTATCCGGGCGTCGACGTCGGCGGAGGGGGCGACAACGGGGCAATCGCGCATGAACAAAGGGGTTGACGAGCCGCTCGTGATCATCGAGCATGGGGCCTGACGGGGCGATTTCGCTCCGAACCGGAACGGAAACTGCGGGTATGAAGCTTCTCTACAAGCCGTTCGGTCTGCTCGCCGGCATCGCCGGCGGAGTCCTCGCGGGGGCCCTGTTCAAGCGCGTCTGGCGTGCTGTCGCGGACGAGGACAAAGCGCCAACCGCCAAAGACGGTGACCGCTCGTGGCGTGAAGTCGTTGCTGCAGCGGCGATCCAGGGGGCCGTGTTCGGCGGGGTCAAGGCGCTCGTTGACCGGGCTGGGGCGACCGCGTATGCCGAGCTCACTGGTGTCTGGCCAGGGAAGACGAGAACGAAGCAGATGTAGCCATCGAGCTGAGGCCTCGAGCACCAGGTGGAGGTTTCACCATAGTCGTCACCGATCCTCGATGCCGGAGCGGCGAGTCTACGCGGCGGCGAGCACGCTGGCCTAGTGCAATGTCCGAGCGCGTAGCTACGACTGCGACTGCGTCATCCGGAAGTGGTTGCCCGAGACGTCGCGGAAGCCGGCGTCGATCCCGTACGGCTGCTCCGTCGGCTCCTGCGTGAACTCCACGCCGCGCTTCTTCAGCTCCTCGTAGGTCTTCTGGACGTCGTCCGTCGCGAAGAAGAGCCCGCCGCTCGCACCCTTGGCGAGCAGCTTCTGGATCTGGTCGCGCGTCTCCTCGTCGAAGACGGGCGGTCCGGGAATCGCCATCAGGGTGATCGAGGCGTTCTGGCCGGGAACCCCGACGCTCAGCCAGCGGAAGTTGCCCATTTCCGGGACCGTCACGTCCTCGCGCAGCTCCATCCCGAGCTTCTCGGTGTAGAACGCGAGCGCCTCGTCCTGGTCGTGAACCCAGACCTGCACGTGTGTCAGTTGCGTCAACATCTGTACTCCTTCGGATCGGGTTGAACTTGTCGCGGCGACCTTAGTGCTACGCCGCGTTGGTGTCTTCTCGAAAACTGCTGCTGTGCGGACGGGCGTACGCCTGCAGCACGCAGGTCGGAATCCGTGCCCGCTCGCGCGGCGGGTGGGCCGCGCGGTAGGCGGCGGGGGACATGCCGTAGACGCGTCGGAAGCTCGTGGTGAACGAGCCGACGCTGCGCAGGCCGACCGTGAAGCAGATCTCGGTGATCGGCCGGTCGGTGCTGCGCAACAGCGCGGCCGCACGCTCGAGCCTGCGCGTGAGCAGGTACTGGTGCGGCGTCTCGCCGAACACGCGCCGGAACTCGCGGCTGAAGTGGGCGGGGGAGAGGTATGCGGCGCGCGCGAGCGCCGGCACGTCGAGCGGCTCGCCAAAGCGCGCGTCCACGAGGTCCTTCGCGCGCAGGAGGTGCCGTTCGGGCAGCATCGTGCAAGAGAGACTGCCAGCAGCGGTCATACTCATCGGCGCCGGCTCTCCGAGCTTCGGGTCGTCCTGCTCCGGCTGCCGCCCTCTCTGCTCGGCCGCTCGCTCGTCTCGCCGCAGAAGCTTCATGCGGGCCGGCCTTCACGAAGCTGGCTCCTAACGCCCGAATCCGAACGTCGTCGGGGCCCCCTGCCAGACTTGCTCGCGACGTCTGCACGAAAAAGGAGGTCGGAAATGGCAATGAGGCCGCCGATGGCCGGATGGATCGTCTTCGCCGCGATCGTGATGCTGATCGTGGGCGCGATCGATTTCTTCGAGGGACTGACCGCGGTGATTCGCAAGCAGTACTACGTGCTCACCCCGAACCAGATCCTCGTCTTCGACGTCCACACGTGGGGCTGGCTGACGCTGATCTGGGGCGGCGTGCTCTTCCTCGCCGGCCTCGCGCTCTGGAGCGGGAGGAGCTGGGCGCGGTGGTTCACGATCGTCGCCGCCAGTATCAACGTCGTGGGCCAGCTCGGCTTCCTCGGCTCGGCGACGTACCCGCTCTGGTCGCTTGCATCGATCGCGCTGGGGATCGTGGTCATCTATGCGCTGACCGCGCGCTGGGAGGGCTATCCGCAGACCGTCAGCTGACGCTTCACCGGCACCGGCTTCGCATCGGCACGCGCACCGTCTAGGCCGTTTTCGACTTCCGTCTTGCCCGGCCAGACGCCCGTGAGCCGCGCGAAGCCGGTCGCCCCCGCCCGATCGATCAGGGCTTCCACCCCGCCGAAGAGGGCACCCCGGATCGCCGCCGCGGCGAGGACCTCGCTCCATGTCCGGTCGCGATCCTTGGCGGTCGGCGCCTCGGGCTCGTGCGCGACGCTACGCCACACCCGCTTGAACAGCGCCCCGGTGAGCATGCCGCCGAGACGCTCGCGAGCAGGCCGAACGGCATGTAGAGAAGCTTCACGCCATCGCCACTTCCCGCTCGAGCGTTCGCCGAACCATGCGACGGGTTCCCGCTTGACACGACGAGCCGAGAGCTCGACATCATCCCGCCGTTCAGCGTGATCGAGAACGGCGAGACGTGACCTTCTCCGGCCGGAACATGGACACGATCTACGGTGACGGTTTCACCGGTGCGGAGGTGCTCGCCAACGGCTGCGACATTCCGCGCGGCGAGCATCCGGCGATCACGCAGACGCAGACGACGGAGACGACGACGACGACCATTCCGGTCACGGTGACCGCCCCCGGCACGACGATCACCCAGCCGGGTGGTACGACGACCGACGACGTCACGGTCACCGTCAGCCTGCCTGGGGAGACGACGACCGCGCCGGGGACGACCACCGTGGTCACCGTTCCGAAGAAGGTGACGACGACGGTGACGCTGCCGGAGCGGACCGTCAGCCTGCCCGCGGTGACCGTGGCGGCACCCGGTGAGACGGTCGAGCGGCCGGCGGAGACGGTGATGCTGCCGGGGACGACGGTGACGGTTGCCGCAGCGGCAACGACGACCGTCGTGACGGTGACCGGGCCGACCCAGATCGTGCGCGGCGGCGTCCTCGCCAAGAAGACCGCCAGGGGTGACACTGACGACGCCGCGCCGAATCATCCGTGTCGCCGGCCGCGTCTACCACCTGCGCGGCAAAGGCAAGTACGCGCGGAAGAAGGTGGTCGTGGTCGTCATCCGGCCTAGGGGCTCCCCGAAGGGAAACCGTCCTCTATCGAGGCCGCTGTAGCCCGGTCGTCCACGGCAAGGGCTGAGAGTCTCGGGTGCAGGGCGCTACCGGCGCCCCTGCACCCCGAGTAGGCCTTCCAGGAAGAAGTAGTCGCCCCACGCGGTCGCGCAGTCGGTGCCGACCGCCTGGGACGGCCGGTACGCAGAGTGGAGGAGGATGCCGTCTCCCTCGCCTCGGTTGAGGCAGCCGGCGGCGAGCGCCTCGAGCAGGCGGCGGGCCTCGTCGTCCCAGCCGAGCCCGAGCAGGGCGGAGGCGGCGATTGCCGCCGCCGAGGCGTCCTTCGGAGCATCGCGGTCGAAGTCCCACGGCGGGATGGCATCTTCGGGCAGGTGGTCGAAGAACCAGCGCGCGGCACGCTCGGCCTCGTGGCGGTAGCCCGCGATCGTCAGGCCGAGGATCGCCCACGCCTGGCCGCGGGCCCAGGTCGAGTCGTCGCTGACGCCATTGATCGTCCCGCGCTCGAGCACGGAGCCGTCGTCGGCGATCCGGGCGGCATGGAAGGTCGAGCCGTCCGGGCGCAGCAGCGCGTCGAGCGTCGCCTCGAGGTGGGCGCGCGCGGCGTCCTCGTGCCCGGTCGTCCAGAGGAGGCGGAGGTTCGGCCACGTGTCGACGATCGTCCTCCCGTGCCAGGCGGGGTCGTCGAGTGCGCCGATCACCTGGATCACGCCCGAGGGGAGAGCCCGCTCGAGGAGCGTTCGAGCCGCCCGGTGCCGCAGCCCGTCGTCCGCGGTCCAGAAGAGGAAGCCGAGGTCGTGGGTCGTCGCTTCGTCCGCGCGCGGCGAGAGCAGCGCGTCGACCTCGGCGGCCGCTCGGCGCTCGCGGGCGAGCCGCAGCTGTCCGGCGACGAACCCGCCGGTCCAGGGCAGGCCCGTCAGCGCCTCGTTCTCCCGGCCGACGGGGGAGAGGTGCTGCCAGTGTCCGTCGGCGCCCGTGACGTGCGGCAGCTTGCCCTCGACCGGGCGGAGCTGTGCCGCCCGCTCGAGCGCGAGCTCGAGCGCCTCAGCGAGGCTCACGGAGGACCTCGAGTGTCAGTCCGTCGAGACCGACGATCCGCACCCGCTCGCCGCGCGCCGCCCCCTCTGCGCAGTGGGCGTTCCAGAGCTCGCCGTGGACGCGAACGCGGCCACCCGGCCGGCACTCCTCGCTGACCTCGACGACGCGGCCGATCAGAGCCTCCGCGCCGACGGTGGCCGCCCTTCGCTGCGTGTAACGGAGCCAGAACGCGGTCTGCGAGAGCTCCAGCGTGGCGGTGGCGAGCAGTAGCGCGATCGCCCACCAGCCCTCGACGACGTGAAGCAGGACGAGCGCGAGCGCGATCCAGAACGTCATCGAGCGGCCGAGCGGCGGAGGACGCGCTCGTCGCCGACCCGCCGCGTCACCCCGTCGGCGTCGAAGCGCTCGAGCAGCAGCTGCGCGGCGCGGCGCCCGACGCCGAGCAGGTCGCGGAAGCGGGCAAGGCTGATCGAGCCGGCGGCGGTGCACTCGGCGACGAGCGCTGCGTGCGCCCGCTCGTACGCCTCGGCGTCCACCGCGAGACCGTCCCCGACCCGGACGAGCTTCCCCTCCCGCTCGAGCGCGCGCGCAAGCTTCGGATCTCCCACCTTCACGGGGTTCGGCCCGGCCGCCGCGAGTTGGGCGAGGAGCTCCTCGCCAC
>JBKPRD010000126.1:0-5906 GCA_046734415.1 Actinomycetota bacterium
ACCCTGCTCTGGGGGCGCGGACCGGTCTCATGGCTCGTCTGTCGGGACTACGGCTGTTGTTCGGCCTGTCCCGATTCGCTCGAGAGTCACGAGCTGGAGCCCGAGATCGGCGATGCGGTCGAGAACGCCTGCCAGGTGTGCCTGGTCCGTGACCGTCCCGGTGATGACGGTCTCATCGCCTTCGGCTCGGATCGTCAGCGGCTGAATCAGTTCGGCGAGCTGTTTGACTCTGGGTCCGCAAACGACGAAGCGGTACGTTTGCTCACCGCGCACATCACCATCGTGTTGGTCGTCGTGTCATCGAGCCTCGCCCACGCAAGCGGTCACCCGGGTGAATCCTCGAGCAATCCCAGCGCGTTTGCGCGCTCGACCGCGTGTTGCCGGGAAGTGGCATCGAGCTTGCGATAGATGGCGCGCGTGTGCGTCTTGACTGTGTTGAGGGAAACGTAGAGCTCGGCCGCGAGCTCGCGTAGCGAAAGATCGGTCGCGAGGAGTCGTAGGACGTCCAGCTCCCGCTCGCTCAGCTCCTCGCCAGTGGTCACGTCGCGACGAGGCCGTGACTGCACGCGTGCTCTCACGTGCGCCGCGAGGTCGGCGAGCAGCGGCGCGACCGGGAGGGAGTCGAGGTCCCTCTGTGCCGCTTCGAGGGCCGCCCCGGCACCTGCCACGTCGGCGACTCCGTGTCGGGCGAGCGCAAGGCGAAGCAGTGCGTGCGCGTGCCAGTAGCTGGGCGCCGCCGTGGCCGTGATCTCCGTAGCCCGCTCGAGCTCGTCGATCGCCTCCCGCAACCTCCCCGTGGCGACAAGTGCGGCGCCGAGTGCGATCCGCGGATTGGAAGATCCCGCGTGCGTCGCCGAGATCCGGTGTTCTTCCAGTAGCTCGAGAGCATCGCGCGCGAGCCTCTCCGCCACATCACCCGTCCGCTCGAGCTCACAGAGAGCGAGATATGCGAGCACGTTCGCGGTCGCTGCGGCGTTCTCGCGCGCCCCCGGCAGCCGTCGTGCCTCCCCCAGCCGAATTCGTGCGGCGTCGACACGGCCGAGCAGGTAGAGCGCTTGTCCCAGGCCGAGAAGCGCCTGCCGGAGCCATCCGCCTCGTGGGCTCTCGAGCTCAACCGCCCGCTCGCCGGCATTGGCAGCGACCTCGGGACCTTGGCTGAGGTAGATCGAGCGGATGATGGCGACACCCGACGCGAACGAAGCAACTCCATTCGCCAACGCGCCCTCACGCACTCCCGTCGAGGCGACGTCGAGCCAACGCTCAACCTCCTCGGCAGGCCTCGCCGTCTGGCCGGCAATTGCTGCTCGAATGAGTGCCAGCTGCGGGTCGGCCTGCGCCTCGGGCCAGGAGAGCTGGTCGAGCCAGCGCGCAAGGGTCGCGACCTGACCGACATTCGTGAGCACGCGGAACTGCGACGTAACGAGATCGCTCGCGCGGCGGACGTCGCGACCGGCGATGGCATGCTCGACGGCCGCTTCGACATCGTCGTGCTCCTCCAGCCACGCCGATGCTCGCGCGTGCAGCGTGGCAACGGCCTCCGGCTCCTCCATCTCGAGCCTGCCGCGCAACATCGTCGCGAACAGCGGGTGGTATCGGTAGGCGTCGCGGCCTTCAAGAGGCACGAGAAACAGGTTCGCCCGCTCCAACTCGTCGAGCACAGCAGCGGACCCAGCCGTATCGAGAACGGCATCGCAGAGCGGCCCGGACAGACGGTCGAGGATCGAGGTACGTACCAGGAAGCGGCGTTGCTCCGGAGGAACTGTCTCGAGCACATCGCTTGCGAGATAGTCGAGGACGTTGCGACCCTCGCCGGAGAAGGACGCCACGAATGCCGCCTGGTCCTCGTGGTCGAGCACGAGAATCGACGCGAGGTGAAGCCCGGTCACCCATCCCTCGGTGCGCTCGTTCAGTCGGCTCGCATCCTCAGGGGCGAGATCGATGTCTGCGCGTGCGAAGAGCTCCACGGCCTCGGCGTCGGTGAGGCGAAGGCGATCCGCGCGCAGCTCCAACAGGTCGTCGTGCGCACGCAGGCGGGCGAGCGGAAGCCGCGGGTCCGAACGGCTCGAGACCACGATCTGCGCGGCCGAGCCAACCTGCTCTACGAAGAGGCCCAGGGCTTGATCGTTCGCTGGGCCCGAGCACGTATGCCAGTCCTCGAGAACGAGGACGAGATCGGGCGCTTGCTCGAGTTCGTCCGCCAACGCCGGTACGACCTCGGTGTGGATGGCGGAGGTCCCTCCGCGGAGCCCGTCCAGCGACATTCGGCCAACAGCCGGATGGATGCGCTGGAGACCCACGATGACGTGGCCCCAGAGCCGAACAGGATCCGCGTCACCCGTGTCGAGCCACACCCACGCGAACGGGGTCCGCTCCAGGTCCGCGGCGGCCCACTGTGCCAGAAGCGTCGTCTTTCCGTATCCGGCGGGCGCGCTCAGGAGCGTCAGCCGCCGTCCGCGACCGTGCCGCAGCAACTCGAGTAGATGCTGCCGCGGGACGAGAGTCTCCCTGAGCACCGGCACCCGAAGCTTCGCCGCGACGATCCGCGGTGTCGCCGGCACTGAACGTTGCGTCCTGGTCGTCGACCTGCTCATCGACGGAGTGGAACAGAAGTCAGCGCTCTGAAGATCTTCCTCAAGCCTCTCATCCCTCCCTTCGGAGACGGTGCGCCCGCAAGCTCGCAATGCAAAGAGCCGGGATTATGCAGTCGCCCCCGCGATCAGTGATCACCCGGGTGAGCTTTCCCGCGGGTGAGGACGGCGGTGTGCCTGCGCCACAGACTCTCGGATCGAACCGGTGCACGACTTGGCGACCGAGAGGCGGATCGGGGGCACGATGAGTCTGTTCGACGTTCCAGTTCTGGCACACGCCTCGGTCGCGGTGGGCGGATTCGAGTGGCTCGGGAACTTTACGACCACCTCTGGTGAAGGTGTGGTTGCCGTCGGCGCGAGCGAGCAAAGTCGTGGAAGGGCTTCGGCGAGACCATCCGTCACCCAGAGACGTGCGATCAGCCGATCGGTGTCGTCGACAAGAAAGGCGGTGTGAGTTGAGCCAGGCGCAACCCCAGGACTCCACGAGCAGACCGCGCGTGCACTTCGTCTACTACACCTACACAGCACCTCGGATCGGCCACGAAACCGAGCGCAAGGCCACGCGTGTGCTTGCCCCGCGAGCACTAACCGAAGCGTTCGGGACATAACGGAGGTTGCGTGACATGAGTGACAGCCTGCCCAACATCGTGTTCGTCCTGTGCGACAACGTCGGCTGGGGCGACTTTTCCTGCTACGGCGGGAGCACCGCGACCCCGCGGATCGACAAGCTCGCGAACGAAGGCATTCGCTTCAACAACTACACGGTCGAGGCTCAGTGCACGCCCTCGCGCTCGGCGATCCTGACGGGCCGTCAGTCTGTTCGGTCGGGAACCTACAAGGTGCCCTACCCAGGGGAGGGCAAGGGCGGGTTGACGCCGTGGGAGTACACGATGGCCGATCTGCTGTCGGACGCTGGGTACGCGACCGGGTTGTTCGGTAAGTGGCATCTCGGTGACACCGAGGGCAGGTTGCCGACGGACCAGGGTTTTGACGAGTGGTGGGGGTATCGCAACAGCGCTGATGAGGCTGGCTGGACGTCGTATGCGGCTTTCGAGGCGATCGCGAAGGCGAAGGGGATCGAGGCGCCTCAGCTCTGGAAGGGCAAGAAGGGCGGCAAGCAGACCGCGGTGCGGGAGCTCAATATGGAGGTGCGGCCGCTGTTGGACGAGCTGATCGTCGGCAAAGCGACCGAGTTCATCAAGCGCGAGGCGGCGGGTGACAAGCCGTTCTACACCTACATCGCCCTCTCTCATATGCATCCGCCGGAGAAGGTGCACCCGGACTTCGACCAGACGTCCCCGGAGCGGCTGGGGGAGTACGCGGACATGATCGCCGAGATGGATCACCGCGTCGGCCAGATCGTCGACTGCATCGAGGAAGCGGGGATCACCGACAACACGATCATCGTCTTCTCAAGCGACAACGCGGCCGGGTTGATCGACGTCGACTCTGTCGGAGGATCGAACGGCCCATTCCGCGGCGGCTTCATGACGCCTCCCTGGGAGGGCTCGATGCGGGTAGCCGCGATGGTTCGCTGGCCCGGTAACGTGCCGTCGGGGGTCGTCACGGAGCAGATGCTGTCGGCCCATGACTGGTACAGCACGTTCGCGGCGCTGGCGGGGGCAGCGGACAAGGTGCCGACCGACCGGCCGATGGACAGCATCGACGCGTCCAAGTTCCTACTCGGCGAGAGCGAGCACACGGGCCGGGAGAACATCCTCTTCTTCGGGCCCGATGGAACGCTGATGTCGTCCAAGTGGCACAACATCAAGGCGATCTTCCGCTACTGCGAGGGGATCGACCAGCCGATCGTGGAGCCGCAGTTCCCGATGTTCTTCGACCTCGGCAGCGACCCGGGCGAGCGCTACAACCTGTTCGACCACAAGCTCGACATGGGCTGGATGTTCGGGCTCGCCCTGGCATACATCGCCGAGTACAAGAAGAGCATCGCCGAGTACCCGAACATCCTGCCGGGTCAGGAGTTCGACGGCTATCCGGCCGCCAGCCAGTCCGCGGCCGGGAGTTGAGCCGGAGCTCCAACGGATGAGGGACCCCGGGACATCTCAGCCCGGAGTGGCAGAGTCCGGCGGAGCAGGAGTCGCGCTTCTGCTCGCCTGTTTCGAGGGGGCGGGGAAGGCTTCGAAGATCCGCAAGGCGCTCGGCAAGCAGATCCATGAGGGCGGCGGCGTGATCTTGGATGAGGTGATCCTGCGCGTCGATGGGAAAGGGAAGGCGCTGACCTACGACCCGCGCCGAACCGTCGCAGGCGCTCTCACCCCGGCGCTCACCTGGGGCCTCTTCGGGCTGCTCTCGGGCGGCGGGCTGAGCGGCCTTGTGATCTGGGCGATCATCGGCGCGGTCTGCGGCGGTCTGGCCGCCTACTACATGGAGCACTCGTTGACCAAGAACGAGCTGACGCGAATCGGCAAGAGCTTGCCGGCAGACTCGTCAGCGTTTGCGGCTTTCGTCCGGACTGCCGATGGCCATGCGATCCTTCGGTTGACGGCCGCGTACGAGCCGACGACGGCGAGCCTGGCGGTGATCGGCGAACACCTCTCGGCGCGTGTCTGGCACGGCGCCGAGAACCCGACCGAGGTGCCGTCCGCTGCCGCGACGGTCAGGCCCTCGGAGGCAACGACCCTGGCAAGCATGGTGCTCCTCCGGTTCAAAGGCGAACACACCGTCCGGGATGTCAACGCACGGGTGCTGAAAGACAAGACCGTCGAGCCGGAACTGTTGTTCGAGGTCGACAAACAGGGCAAGAAACGCGTCAGCGCCCCGACCCTGGGCGTCGCTGGGACGGCAAGGCAGAGCGCTCCCGGATGGGCAATCTTCGGCCTCGTCTTCGGTCTGATCGTGGGTTGGACGGGAGACGGCGGCGTGCTGAGCGCCCTCCAGGACGGTCTCGTCACAGCAATCGCCTGGGGGATCTTCGGCCTGGGCGCCGGCGCGCTCTACGGCCTCTGGGCCGGGCGCGCGATCTCCGCCCGCCGCCTGAAAGGTCTAAGCCCACTCCTGCCGCCGGACACCTCGGCAATGATCGCGTGGGTCGAGGGCGCCGTAAGCCCGCAAGCAATGAGCGAGCTTAGGACACCTGACGGCGACAGCCTCGCCCTGCGCTTCAACCCGGCAGGGCGCGGCGTCGTCCTCGAGGCGTAGGGCGACCTCCGGGGTTTCATGAGCACCGCGCCGGAGCAGGAAGCGTTGCCGCCCTTCGCTCAGACACGTGAGTTCTGGATTCTGATGGTCGACGCCGTTGCGCTCGGCATTTTCGGCGCATTCGCTGGTCTGGTGTTCATGGGAGTGGTCGGCGTCGGC
>JBKPRD010000127.1:0-5396 GCA_046734415.1 Actinomycetota bacterium
CCGTTCTCGATCAACCATCCATCGGCGAGGCAGTACGAGCCGGGAACCAACGTCCTCGTCACCACCTGGAAGACCCCGTCCGGCTGGGTGGTCGTCCGCGATGCGCTGACGATGGGCCCGACCGACCATGAGGACACGGTCACGCCGCATACCCGGCCGCCCGCCGACGACGACGCCGACCACCTGCTCGTGCGCACGGTGGAGTGCCTCGAGGGTTCGGTCGAGGTCGAGCTCGTCTGCGAGCCGATCTTCGACTACGGCCGCGACGACGGCGAGTGGACGCTCGTCGACGGAAGCCGCCACGTGGCGGACGCAGAGGGAGGAGGGCAGACGATCCGCCTGTACTCCGACCTCGCCCTCGGGATCGAGGGCAACCGGGTCCGCGGGCGGCACGCCCTCGAGCCCGGCGACCGGGCCTACTGTGCGCTCTCATGGGGGGAGGGCCTCGCCGGCCCCGCGGATGCTGCAGACGCCGCGCAGCGGATCGCGAACACCGTCCGCTACTGGCGCCGCTGGCTCGGTCGCGCACGCATTCCCGATCACGAGTGGCGGGACCCGATCCAACGCTCTGCGCTCGCGATCAAGGGCCTCACCTACATGCCGACCGGGTCGACGGTCGCCGCGCTCACGACCTCGCTCCCGGAGACGCCCGGCGGAGAGCGGAACTGGGACTACCGCTACTGCTGGATGCGAGACACGACCTTCACGCTCCAGGCGCTCCACTACCTGAACCTCGACTGGGAAGCCGACGAGTTCATGCAGTTCGTCGCCGACATCGAGCCCAACGACGACGGGGCCATGCAGATCATGTACGGGATCGACGGGCGCCGCGATCTGACCGAGTCGACGCTCGATCATCTCTCCGGCTACGCAGGCGCCCGACCCGTACGGATCGGAAACGGGGCGTTCGACCAGCACCAGAACGACGTCTTCGGCGCCGTCCTCGACTCTCTCCTACTCCACACCAGCCGAAGCGAGCGTCTACCACACCGTCTCTGGCCGATCGTCCAGGCTCAGGTCGAGTGTGCGACGAAGGTATGGCAGAACCCGGACCAGGGGATCTGGGAGGCCCGCGGCGCGCCTCAGCACTACGTGTCCTCGAAGCTGATGTGCTGGGTCGCGCTCGATCGAGCCGCGAGGCTTGCGGAGATCCGCGGCGACGCCGACCTCCAGGCGCAGTGGGGGGCGACCGCGGAGGAGATCAAGGAGGACATCCTCGAGCACGGACTGACCGACGGCGTCCTCCGCCAGCACTACGAGACCGACTCGCTCGACGCCTCGACGCTCCTCGCGGCGATCTTCGGCTTCCTGCCGGCGGACGACGAGCGCCTGAAGGCCTCGGTTCTGGCGATCGCCGACGACCTGACCGAGGACGGCTTCGTCCTCCGCTACCGGACGGACGAGACCGACGACGGCCTCTCCGGCAAGGAGGGGACGTTCCTGATCTGCTCCTTCTGGCTCGTCTCCGCGCTGGCCATCGTGGACGAGATGCAGCGTGCGCGCGACCTGATGGAGCGGCTCCTGCGCGTCGGGTCGCCGCTGGGTCTGTTCGCGGAGGAGTTCGATGTCGGGACCGGCCGCCACCTGGGCAACTTCCCGCAGGCGTTCTCGCATCTGGCCCTGATCGAGGCGGCCGGGCGCATCATCGCCGCAGAGGTGATGGCGGAGTTCTCGTAATCGACATGGACCGCCCCAGACCTTCGGCGCCGCACCTTCGGCGCCGCACCGTCGCCGCCGCACCGGTGACTCCCTGAGGAGGACGCATGGAGAGCTACGACGTGATCATCATCGGAACCGGCGCCGGCGGCGGAACGCTCGCGCGGCACCTCGCGCCCTCCGGCAAACGGATCCTGCTGCTCGAACGCGGCGACTGGCTGACGCGTGAGCCGCAGAACTGGGATACGGCGGAGGTCTTCGTCGACAACCGCTACATCTCCGCCGACACCTGGTACGACGAGAACGGGAAGACGTTCCAGCCTCAGATCCACTACTTCGTCGGCGGCGCGACGAAGCTCTACGGCGCCGCGCTCTATCGGTTGCGCAAGGAGGACTTCGGCGAGCTACGCCACCACGACGGCGTCTCGCCGGCCTGGCCGATCTCCTACGACGACCTGGAGCCGTACTACACGCTCGCGGAGCAGCACTACGAGGTGCACGGCGCGCGAGGCGAGGATCCGACCGAGCCGCCCGCGAGCGCGCCGTACCCGTTCCCGGCCGTCTCGCACGAGCCGCGGATCCAGCAGCTCGCCGACCAGCTCGAGGCGGCGGGGTACCACCCGTTCCACGCGCCCTGCGGGGTTCGCCTGGACGAGGAGAACATGCCCTACAGCCACTGCGTGCGCTGCTCCACCTGCGACGGCTTCCCCTGCCTTGTGCACGCGAAGTCGGACGCCGAGGTGCTCGGCGTGCGCCCGGCGCTCGAGCATGCCAACGTGACGCTGCTGACGAACTCCAGGGCGGTCAAGCTCGAGACCGACCCGCCGGGCAGAACGGTGACCGAGGTCGTGGTCGAGCGGGACGGGAGCACCGAGCGGTACACCGGCTCGATCGTCGTCGTGGCATGCGGCGCGGCCAATACCGCCAAGCTCCTGCTCACGTCGGCGAACGACAAGCATCCGAACGGCCTCGCGAACGCCTCCGACCAGGTCGGTCGGAACTACATGTTCCACGCCAGCCAGGCCGTCCTCGCCCTTTCCCATGACGAGAACCCCACCGTCTTCCAGAAGACGCTCGGCCTCAACGACTTCTACTTCGGCGCCGACGACTTCGAGTTCCCGCTCGGGAACATCCAGATGATCGGCAAGTCCCAGCCGGAGATGTTCCGCGGCGAGAAGCCGACCGAGACGAAGCTCGCGCCGGAGTGGACGCTCGAACGGATGGCCAGGCACGCAATCGACTTCTGGCTCTCGACCGAGGACCTGCCGCGGCCCGAGAACCGGGTGACCCTGGAGGCCGATGGCAACATCCGCCTCGCCTACACCCCGACCAACGACGAGTCGAAGAAGCGGCTCTACGGGAAGCTCAAGTCGATCCTGGGCAAGCTGAACATGAACCCCGATCACCTGATCCATCGCTTTGCGTACATGAAGACCGAGATCCCGGTCGCGGGTGTCGCGCATCAGGCGGGCACCTGTCGGTTCGGAGCCGACCCGGCCTCCTCGGCGCTGGACGTCAACTGCAAGGCCCACGAGCTCGACAACCTGTACGTCGTCGACACCAGCATCTTCCCGAGCATCGGCGCCGTGAATCCGGCGCTGACGGCGATGGCGAACTCGCTGCGGGTCGGGGACCACCTGCTCGAGCGGCTGGCGTGAGCGCCGGCGATGCTGGGATCGCGCCGTCAGGCGAGCAGATCGAGATCTCGTTCGGAGGACAACGCGCAGTGGTCGTCGAGGTGGGCGGCGGGTTGCGCTCGTACACCGCCTCCGGCCGCGACGTCCTCGACGGCTACGGGGTCGAGGAGCAGTCTGCGTCCGGACGGGGCCAGGTGCTCGTCCCGTGGCCCAACCGCCTCCAGGACGGAAGCTACGAGTTCGACGGTCGCAACCACCAGCTCCCGCTCACCGAGCCCGAGCACTCGAACGCGATCCACGGCCTCGTCCGGTGGGTGTCGTGGCGCGTCGGCGAGCGCGAGGCCGATCGCGTGGTGATGGAGCACGTGATTCACCCCCAGCCCGGCTACCCGTTTACGCTTTCTCTCGGCATCGAGTACGCACTCTCGAAGGAGGGCTTGTCGGTGCGGACGACTGCCCGGAATCTCGGCCGGGACTCCTGTCCCTACGGCTGCGGGCAGCACCCCTACCTGACGCTCGGAACCGCCACGGTGGACACGCTCGAGCTGCAGGCTCCGGGACGGCGGGTGCTGATCTCCGACGAGCGCGATCTCCCGACCGGCTCCGAGCCCGTCGACGGAACCGAGTACGACTTCCGCGTACCCCGGACGATCGCCGGCACGAAGCTCGACAACGCGTTCACCGATCTCGCCCGGGACGAGGCCGGCCACGCCCGCGTGAGGCTCCGCGATCCCGACAACGGCGTCGCGGTGACGCTCTGGGTGGACGAGAGCTACGGCTACCTGATGCTCTTCACGGGCGACACCCGTCCAGACGTGAACCGCCGCAGCCTCGCGGTCGAGCCGATGACCTGCCCGCCGAACGCGTTCCGGACCGGCGACTCGCTGATCCGCCTCGAGCCTGGCGAGTCGACGGCCGCCGCCTGGGGGATCGAACGGTCGTGAGCTCTGCCGCCGAACGGCCGCGCGTGCTGATCCTCGGCGGCGGGTTCGCAGGGGTCGGCGCAGCGCAGAAGCTGACGGACGCAGACGCCGACGTCGTGCTCGTCGACCGGCACGACTACCACACGTTCCAGCCGCTCCTGTACCAGCTCGCCACCGGCCTGCTCGAGACGACCGCCGTCGGGCATTCGCTGCGCGACCTCCTCGAGGGCCACGGCAACGCGACCATCCACAAGGCGAGCGTCACGGCCGTCGATCTCGAGGCGCGCGAGGTCGACTTCGAGGGGCTTGCGCCGATCTCCTACGACTATCTCGTCTTCGGCCTCGGCGCCAAGGTCAACTTCTTCGGCACCGAAGGGGCAGCGGAGCACGCCTTTCCGATGTACACGCTGCCGCACGCGGTCCGCCTCAAGGACCATCTCCTCGAACGCTGGGAGGCCGCGGACAAGGACGCGTCCCTAGTTGCAGACGGCGCCCTGCACGTGGTCGTCGTGGGTGGGGGACCGACCGGAGTCGAGACCGCGGGCGCGATCGCCGAGCTCTACCGGGGTGCCTTCGCCAAGGACTATCGAAACGTCTCCGAACAGGAGGCGCGGATAACCCTGGTCGAGGCGGGGCCCGAGCTCTTCCCGATGTTCAAGCCGAAGCTGCGCGAATACACGGCGAAGGCACTCGCCAAGCGGACCGTCGAGGTGATGACGGACACCGCCGTCTCGTCGGTGTCGCCGACCCGCGTCACGCTGAAGTCCGGCGATGTTCTCGCCGCGCACACGCTCGTCTGGGGCGCCGGGCTGCAGGGCAACGAGCTCGTCCAGTCGCTCGGGCTCGAGCTGCAGCGCGGCAACCGCATCGGCGTCGGCCCGGACCTCACCCTGCCCGACCACCCCGAGGTCTACGTGGTCGGCGACGTGGCCGCGATCACGGATTCGAAGACCGGCCAGGTCCTGCCGCAGCTCGGATCGGTCGCGCTGCAGTCCGGAGAACACGCCGGCGAGACGATCGCACACCGGATCGCGGGCAAGAAGACCAAGCCGTTCGCCTACCGCGACAAGGGCACGATGGCGGCGATCGGCCGGGGGGCCGCGGTCGTGCAATTCCTCCGTGGCCGCACGATGACGGGGCTGAAGGCGCAGCTCGCCTGGGGCACCGTCCACCTCGCTCT
>JBKPRD010000128.1:0-8064 GCA_046734415.1 Actinomycetota bacterium
CGGTCAACCCTCCCCTGAGCGCCGCGGCGCCCCCGACGCCGTGTTAAGTCGCCGTGTGGCTGATGACCCCTGGACAAAGGATGATCCTGAGCCCGGAGACTTCGACGAAGACCTGAGCCGGATCGATCCTCGGTTCGTCGAGCGCCATGCCGGCAATCGTCAAGCGCGACCGCGCATCATCCGCGCGACCGGCAAACGAATCGTCGACGAGCGCGCCGACGCCCTGAAGCGCCTCGCTGACCACGACTCGGAGGAAAACGTTTAGGCACCAAACACGATCCGGTCCTAAACCCACCCCTATCGGGCCGAATCTGCCCTAACCGCCTGCGCCCGGATCTCCCTTCTTTCCAGGCTTTTCCTGGGATTTGTCAGCCTCCTCGTCGCCCTTCACACGCGAGAGGTCGCTGGTTCGAACCCAGCCGCGAGCATGTCCGCCTGCCACCAACGGGCGCCACCGTCGAGCGAGACGTCGACCCGCTCGACGTGCCGCTCCCCTCCGGCGAACGCATAACCGGACACCTCGACCGGGCCGGCTCGCACCGTCTCGCCGTCAGCCGGGCCGAGCACGTCGGCGTTGAGCGCGACCAGGCCGAGCGGCATCCCTGCGCCGAGGCCCGGCGTCCCGTCCTCCGGCAACAGCCGGTAGGCGACATGCTGGAGATACCCCTGCCACGGCTGCGACCGGATCTCGATCCGCTCGAGCCATTTGACGCTGCGCGCGCCGACGTATCCGGGCACGACCACGCGCAGCGGCGCGCCGTGGACGGCGGGAAGCGGCTCGCCATTCATCGCCCAGGCCAGCACGACCTCGGGACGACGCGCTTTGTCGAGAGGGATCGAGCCGCCGAAGCGCTGGGCGGGCGTCGCGTTCGGGCAGATGTCGGCGCCCTCAAAGCCGACGTGCGCGGCCTCGTGCAGTGGACCGGCGACCGCGAGCACGTCGCCGAGGGCGGCGCCCGTCCACCGCGCCGTACCAGTCGCGCCCGGGCCCCACGGCGCCTCGCCGGGAATGTCATGGACAGCGACCAGCGCCGCGCGCCGGTTGCCGGCGCACTGCAGGGTCGCCGTGACCTCGCGCTCCTGGAAGACCTCGCGCAACGTTGCCAGGGAAAGGTCCAACTCGCGCGTCGCAAAGCCCTAAAACAGCGGTCAAATGCGCCATCTGGGATCTAGCGGCCCGCCGCTTCACACGCGAGAGGTCGCAGGTTCGAACCCGCCGCGCCCACTCTTTGTCTCTGGTTTGACCGCGGCTGCGAACAGCGCGGTCACGGGGCGCGCGTGGTCCGTACCCGATCGTCAACACTCACCCCTTAGACAGGTGAGCCCCGCAACCCTGGTCGTCTTCGTCTGCAGCCGTGATCGTGATGAGTCGGGCGCCCCGACCGCGGGTGACGAAGCTGATGAACCAGCGGATGAAGACGATCAGGCGGTTCTGAAAGCCGACGAGGTAGGTGAGGTGCACCACCAGCCAGACCAACCAGGCGGGGAAGCCGCTCACCCGGATGGCGTGGAGGTCGGCGACCGCGCGGGCGCGACCGATCGTCGCGAGATTGCCTTTGTCCCGGTAGCGGAACGGCCCGATCGGGTGGCCGGCGAGGCGTGCGCGAACGAGCTTGGCCGCGTAGCGACCCTGTTGCATAGCGACCGGCGCGACACCGGGGAGCGCTTGGACCCTGCCGTCGCGGCTGCGTACCAACACCATGTCGCCGAGTGCCAGAACCTCGGGGTGACCGGGAAGCGTCAGGTCCGGCTCGACGGTGACCCTTCCCGCGCGGTCGAGTTCCGCGCCGGACACCTCAGCGAGCTGCGACGCCAGTCTCGACGCCTCGACCCCGGCGGCCCAGATCGCGTTGCGTGTGGCGATCCGCTCGGCGGAACCATTGGGCGCTGCGACGGTCACGGTTTCCTCGTCGATCGCGACGACCGTCCGCTCCACGAGCACCGTAACGCCGAGGGACGCGAGCGAGCGCGCGGCTCTGCGCGAGAGCGAGGGCGGGAAGGTGGTCAGCACGCGGTCGGCGGTCTCGATCAACAGGATTCGCGCCTGACCGGGGTCGATCGAGAGGAACTCGCCGCGCAGCGTGGCACGGGCGAGCTCGGCGATCTGGCCGGCCATCTCGACGCCGGTCGGCCCGGCACCGACGACAACGAAGGTCAGCAATGCCCGACGCCTGTCGAGATCCGGCTCGGTCTCGGCGGCCTCGAATGCGCTTAGGAGGCGCGCCCGGGTCGCGAGCGCGCCCTCAAGGGATTTGACCTCCGGCGCGTAGCGGCGCCAGTCATCGTGGCCGAAGTAGGAGTAGTGCGAGCCGCCGGCGACGATCAGCGTGTCGTAACTCAGCGATTCCTCGGCAAGACGAACCCGGCGGCCTTCCAGGTCGAGGCTGCTGACCTCGGCCATCAGCACGCGTACGTTGCGGTGGCGCCTGAAGATGGCGCGCAGCGGATAGGCGATCTCGCCCGCCGACAGCGCGCCGGTCGCGACCTGGTAGGTGAGTGGCTGGAAGAGGTGGAAGTTGCGCCGATCGACGAGGGTGAGGTCTACCGGTGCGTTCGCAAGGTGCTTTGCCGCCTGCAGCCCACCGAACCCTCCGCCGATGACAACCACCCTATGGCGTGGCGTTGGCACGGCACTGCTCACGCTCATGCCAACGTCAACGGAGCGACTGAACAGGAGGGATCGACAATGGAGCGGAGGGTGAACTCATCGGAGCTCCTTTCACAACGGCTGACGGCGTTGTCTTGGTGACGCCACCAAGCATGCTCCTCTCGTTTGCCCGGTGCCCCCGCAAGCTCTCTGGTCTCTGCACTGGCCTCTCGCCGAGGCCGGGTGTCGCCAGCGAGCTACGTGATCGTTCAGAGGCGGCGATGGCCGGTGCATCGAATGACGTGCTAGCCGACTCCTCGGCCACCCGCAACCGCTAGTTGAGTGGGTTGTCGGTCAGTCGGGCGCCGACGCCCGACGCGACCCCGGCAGCGGCGGCGCACCCGGGCTTACGGCGAGCCTGGTCCTCGAAGGCCGCAGTGAACTCGGCGACGAGCGTCAGTCGCGGGCAGCGCCGAAGCACCTCGGCCCGAAAGTGCGCGGGCCACGTATCGACGTTGCGGCCGGAGATGTCGAGCGCGGTGCCCTCACGCAGAAGGTGGCCCTCCGCGTCCAGGGCAGGATCGACCTCGTGCCACATGTGTCGGACGATGATCTCCTTGACCCGATCCCGCCGCTCTGCCGGCCAGCCAGCGGCCGCGCCGCTGTGTCAAGCGGCGCACGTGACACCACACCTGCGACGGCCGACTGGCGTCCCGGCTACGGCGCGCTCCCCCAGTCAACCGCACTGTCCTGTTTCCCAGATGCGAGGACCCGATGCTGGGTGCTCCCATCGGCGTTCATCTCCCAGATCTCCCGCGCGCCGTTCGCCGTCGAGCGGCCGAAGACGATCTGTGTCCCGTCCGGTGAGAACGAGGCTGAGAAGAGCCGGCGGCCATTCTGGTGCGGGAAGTGGGTCAGCTGCATCAGCCCTGTGCCGTCCGGACGCACCGTGTAGTACTGCGAGTGCTCATCGTCAACGTCTTCGAATGAGCGCGTCAGGATGCGTGAGCTGTCCGGCGCCCAGTCTGAGTTGTCGCCGGCGCCGAGCCTCCATGGCGTCACGCGGTGCACATTCGTGCCGTCGACGTTCATCACGAACAGGGCGCGGCCGAGCCGCGGCTTCGTGAGCGGCGAGTTCGCGCGCTCGAACATGATCAGCCGGCCGTCCGGCGACATCGTCGGCCAGTTGAGGTCCGCCGCGTACGGCGGCACGCGGTACAGCTCGCGCTCGCCGCTTCCGTCGAGCCCGATGATCGCGATCGCCGAATGCTGGAGCTGGTCGTACTGGAGCTTTGGGAAGTGCCGGATCTTGCCGGTCGCGCGGGTGTACGTGAGGTGCTGGCCGTCAGGCGTGAACGAGACGTTGGCCGCGTCCTCGCAGCCGGCCGGTACGCGGTTCGGAGTGAACGCCTTCGTGCACCGCGGCGTCACGTGGCGCAAGCCCGTCCCGTCGGCGTTGATGAGGCCGACCCAGTTCGGTCCCTGCGGAACCCTGGTGAAGGCCAGCTTCGTCCCGTCCGGAGACCAGTCCGGCTGGTCATCGACCGCATGCGGCGGCGAACGCCAGATCTGCCGGACGTCGCTGCCGTCGGGGTTCATCGTGAAGAAGGCGGTTGCCGTCTGCGCTTCGTTCAGATAGCGCCGGAACGCGATCCGACCGTCCGGACCGGAGAAGGTGGCGACCGCGGCAGCGGTCATCAACAGACCGACGACACCGATCAGGACCACGAGCGCGGCAGCGCGGTAGCGATGACGGGAGAAACGGCCATGGAGGGGCATTCGCAACCCTTTCGCGGAATCGGTGACCTGGGGGACGCGAGCCTCCCACCAGGCGGGGGCCCTGGTCAATGCCCGATCCGTGCGAGTGCGCATGTCGGCCCGAGCCGCAACTGCCGCCCCGGCGCAAGCCGCTGAGCCGCGGGCACGATCAGACGCACGACGACCCGCACGGAGACGTTTAGGCACCAGCCGCGTATTGGTGCCTAAACCCACCCCTATCAACCCCGATCTGCCCTAACCATCAATCGCCAGAGTCCGGTTTGTCAGGCGGCCTTACGCCGGAATCAGCCCCCGCGTCGTCACCCTTCACACGCGAGAGGCCGCTGGTTCGAACCCAGCCGCGCCCATGCCTGACCGCTAGATACAAAGAAGCAACTCAGCCTGGTAACCTAGGTGTCGATGGAGCGCACCAACTACCAAGCGAGCAACTGCTCGATCGCTCGCACTCTGCAGGTCGTGGGCGAGAAGTGGACGCTGCTGATCATCCGCGAGAGCTTCTACGGCGCCACGCGGTTCGAACAGTTCCACCGCGTCCTGCAGTGCCCGCGCAACCTCCTGTCCGAGCGGCTGGCGCTGCTCGTCGATGAGGGGATTCTCGAGCGCTCTGAGTACCGCGAGCCGGGGAGCCGCGCACGGATGGAATACCGCTTGACGGACACGGGCCGTGAGCTGATGCACATCATGCTCGCGCTGCAGCAGTGGGGCGACCGCCACAAGGCGGACCCGGAAGGTCCCCCCGTCGTCGCTCGCCACGCCGGATGTGGGCGCGACCTGCACGTCACGTTCGCCTGTTCGAAGGGGCACATCGTCGCGGAGCCCGACGAGATCGAGCTCGTGGACGGGCCGGGCGCGCTTCCACCGGTCCCGGCGTGAGATGACCGCGGCGCGCGCGCGGGTCGAGGTCGCGGCGCTGCAGACGCTGCTGACCGGCCTGGGTGTGCTGATGGCGCTCGCCAGTCGGCGCGTCGATCGGTTCCGGCGTCAGATCACTCGCGATCTGCTGCTCGAGATCCGCAGTGACGACGGCGCGCGCCAGCAGTACCGGCTGCACGCGGCGACGCGCCGGCTGACGCTCCCCCGGCACGCGGTGCCGAGCGCGGAGTGCACACTGACCTTCCCGACCGCTCGCGTGGGGCTGCGGATCCTGCTATCGCGCCGGACGATCGGCAGGCTGGTCGAGGACATGAACTTCGGCGGCACGCGCATCGACGGCAACCCGGTGCTGATGCTGTGGTTCCACGGACTCACGCGGATCGTCGCGCCGATCGGTTCGACGCGCCGGCCGCGGCGGCCGGCGCCGGTGCCGGTCCGGGCGCCCGAGCGGAATGCGCCGTGGGCGCGACGGATCATCCGCGAGCCTCCGGTGCGCGAGCTAAGCCGCGACTGGCCGCAGGCCTGGGCGGCGCGACAGAAGCTGCTGCAACTGCGAGCCCCCGCAGGAGAGCGACTGCCGCCCGGATGAGCGACCAGGTCACCCAACTCAACGCGCGCGCCCGCGGATGGCTTCGCCACCTGTGGGACAAGGCGACGACGCCGGACGACTGGAGCAGCTCCGGTGAGCCGCACGAGTGGTGGGACCGCAACTCGAGTGGACCGATGTGCGCGTTCCCCAGGTTCGATCTGGGCGAGAGCTCCTACGCCCTGCCGCTGATGTGCGACGTCACGCCGGCGTGGCGCGAGGTCTACTCGCGGATCGCGCGCGAGTTCTGCGAGCGCCACATGACCTTCTGGGCGGCGATCGACGCGCTGGTGCTGATCGGCGAAGACCCGAACATCGATCGCTATCCGCCCGAGTGGCAGGTCTACATCCCCGAGCGTCTGCGCGGCGCCTACCCGCCGCCGGGCTGGATCGGCAACGGCGGCGAACGCTGGGGCCTGAACCCTGACCCGATCGCAGCCGACGGCAACGTCTTCTTTCGCGGCTTCTTCAATCTGCTGCTCTCGGTCTACGCCCACGTCTCGGGCGATACGCGCTACCACGAGCCGTTCGAGGTCAGCGGCTACATGGACCGCACATTCACGTGGACACAGCCGGAGCTCGCCGGGTTCATCAGCCATCAGCTCGCCGATCGGCCGGAAGGCCCGCATTGCGAGAACACGAAGATATGGCCGTTCTGCGTGAGCGCGACCGGCCTCGGGCTCAGGGCGTACGACGCCGTCAACGGCACGCAGCTGGCGTCTCCCTACGACGCGTGGACCGAGTTCGCCCAGCGGCACTACATGGGGCGCGACCGGCGCGGTGACCTCGAGTGGTTCGCCTTCTACTACGACCCGATCGAGCGCGAAGCGACGACGTTCCCGGACCACGTAACGGCGCTCGCGCCACTCGTGACCCTCCCCTATCTCTACCCCCAGCGCCCCGACTGGGGGCAGTGGCTCTACGAGCAATCCGTGCGCAAGCTCGGATGGAGCAACCCGAAGGCGCGGATCAACGAGTTCATCCCGGATCCGCGCGCGATCTCGATCGCGCTGCTGATGGCGCACGAGCTCGGCGACGATGTCACCGAGGCACGGTTGCGCGCCCACGTTGAAGAGCACTGCGAGCCTCGCTTCTTCGGCGATGAGAACGACCGTTTCGGCTTCTTCTTCGGCTGGGGCGAGGAGTATCCGCGCGGCCAGCACAGCGCGCTGCTCATGGTCCCGGAGGTCGGCGGGCGCGGCGCCTGGGCGCGCTGGTCGGGCGACGCGAACCTCGCGAAGTTCGTGGCGCCGACCGTCGAAGGCGTCGACTACCCGTCGGTCGGCCTCTCCGTCGCGCGCAACGACCTCGCCCGCGGCGAGCTGTTGATCGACACGTACGCCGCAACCCCCTCCCACGCCGGCCGCGCCACAAGCATGCGCGTCGTACAGCTCCCTGACGTCGACAGCATCCGTATCACGTGCGACGGCGAGGAGTTCACCGCATGGCGCGCCGCCGGCGCCAACGCCATCGAGCTCGACCTGACGATCGGCGACCACGCATTGGTCTTGCGAACCGGCTACCACGCGCGCCGCGCGGACGCCTCGCGGAACCTCCAGGAGCGCGCGACACCAACGCGTGCCGTCGCTACCGGGTCGGGTACTGCGGCCGGTACCAGCTCCGTGACGGCGCCTAGCACGGCGGCGATCGCCGCCGTGTCGAGCTGTCGTTGCTGCTGACCCGTCAGGCGCCAGCGCCGGTCGTGACGCGCTCGACGTAGGCCGCGCGCTCCGCGCCATCGATGTGACTCAGGACGTCGTCGGCCTTCGTGAGGTGCGCCAGCGCGACCCGGGCGCGGAACGGCAGCGCCTGGTTGAGCCACAGCATCGGCCCCATACTCTTCGGCACCGGCACGTCGAAGCGCGGCCGCTGGAGCGTCTCGACGATGCGCGCGGCGACGTCCTCGGGCTCGATGAACGGCATTCCGCGCAGCCCCGCGAACCCGGAGGTCAGGTCGGTGTGGCACAGCGAGGGGCGGACAACCGAGATCTCAACGCCGGTCCCCATCAGCTCGATCGCGACGGCCTCGGAGAAGCCGGCGACGCCGAACTTCGTCGCGACGTATGTGGCGCAGTGCGATCCCGCGACCTTGCTCAACGCCGAGGAGACGTTGACGATGTGACCCGTGCGGCGTGGTTTCATTCGCCGCACCGCCTCGCGCGTGCCGTGGATAACAGCCTCGAGGTTGATCGCGATCGCGCGAGCGGTCATCGCCTCAGCCTCGGCGTCGATCGGCCCG